>JADLBR010000578.1 GCA_020847615.1 Verrucomicrobiia bacterium | reverse complement strand
TTCCTGTCCTCGATGCTCCGCTCGTAGGCGCGGTCCTCGACCTCGATGTTCACGTCGCCGGCGTAGCCGATCCCCGTGAGCGCCGCGAAGAATTCGCCCCACGGCACTTCGCCGAGACCGGGGAGCTTCGGTTCGTGGAACTCCAATGGCGCCGCCAGCACGCCGACGTCGTCGATCCTGTCGCTCAGGACGCGGGCGTCCTTGGCGTGGACGTGGAAGATGCGGTCGGCGAACGCGCGGATGTGCGAGGGCGAGTGCATGAACTGCCAGACGGCGTGCGACGGGTCGTAGTTGAGGCCAAAGTGCCTGCTGGGGATGCGGCGGAACATCTCGCGCCAGTGCTTCGGGCAGTGGGCGAGGTTCTTGCCCCCGGGCCATTCGTCGGCCGTGAACGACATCGGGCAATTCTCGATGCCCACCCTGATGCCGCACTTCTCGGCGTGGGCGATGATGCCGGGCCAGCGCTTCTCAAACACGGGCCAGTTGTCCTCGGCGCTCCTGGTATGGTCGCGGCCGACGAAGGTGTTGGCGACCGGGATCCCCAGCCGCCGGGCGGCGGAGATCATCTTCTTGATGTGCCCGATGTAGACGCCCGCCTCCTTCTCGTCGGCGCAGAGGGGATTGGGGTAGTACCCGAGCGCGGAGATGGCGATGCCGTGTCTCTCGCAGAGGGCCTTGACCTTGGCCGCGTCGGCATCGGTGAAGTCGCCCACGTCGATGTGCGTGATGCCGGCATACCGGCGATCGGCCTCCATCTTGGGCCAGCAGGCCACCTCCAGGCACTCGAAGCCCTCGGCGGCGGCAAAGGCGACGACCTCCTCGAGCGACAATTCGGGGAGGATGGCGGTGAAGAACCCGAGCCTCATTTTCTCTCCATCACTTCCTCGATCAGCGTTTTACATCGACCCACCGGTTCTCGCGGTGGCTCCTCAGGATCGCCTCGCAGAGGACGATCTCGCGGTGACCCTCGGCGAAAGTGGGAAAAGGCGGCGGGGCCGCGAAATCGCCCCTGGCGATGTACCCGTAGAACGCGCGGAAACACTGCTTGAAGGTATCCGGGAATCCCTCCGCGTGGCCGCCGGGATAGTGGATGAATTGCCTCGCGGCGTCCGACACGAGCGACGGATCGCGGATGAGGCTGAGGTTCGCTTCGCCGCGCCGACCGATCCACATCGTGTTGGGCTCCTCGCTGTTCCAGGCGAGCGCCGCCTTGGCGCCGCCGATCTCGAAGCGCAGGCAGTTCTTCCGCCCCGCCGTCACCTGTGAGACCCAGAGCACGCCGCGCGCGCCGCCCTTGAAGCGCAGCAGCACGCTGCCGAAATCCTCGGTGTCGATCGGAACAGGTTCCGTGGCGGCGGCCTTCTGGTCCTTGCCCTTGAAGGTCTGGACCTCGCCCTTGGGCCGGTGCCGCGTAGGGTGCACGGTCTTCAGGTCGGCGCACACCGCCTCGACGTCGAGGCCGGTGACCGCGTGCATCAGGTCCAGCCAGTGCGTCCCGATGTCGGCCACCGCGCGCAGCTCGCCGCCCTCCTTCGCCAACACCCGCCAGTTGTAATCCGTGGGCAACAGCAGCCAGTCCTGCACGTAGTTGCCACAGACGGAGAACACGTCGCCGAGGTCACCCCGCCTCACCATCTCGCGGGCCTCGAGGCACAGTGGGTAGAAGCGGATGTTATAGTTCACCCCGGCGGCGAGGCCCGACTTCTTGGCCAGCGCCACCAGCTCGGCGGATTCCGTCGAGTTCATCGCGAGGGGCTTCTCGCAAAGGACGTGTTTCCCCGCCTCCAGGACCCGCTTGGCCATCGCGTAGTGAAGGCGGTTGGGGGTGGTGATATGCACGGCCCCCACCCGCTTGTCGGCCAGGATCTCATCGATGTCCCGGTACGCCTTCGGCAACCCCAGCGCCTCCGCCGCGCGCTTGGATTCCGCATCGTCCACCCCGAGTATCCCCGTGATCCCGACCCCGGCGCGCTTGAGCCCCTCGACATGCACCGGGCCGATGAAGCCCGCGCCAATGACCGCCACCTCGATCTGTTTCATGCCTTCAGTCCCTCGTGAGTTTTATTTCCGTGCTATTCTGCCGGCGATTGAGCCGGACCGAATTCTCCAGGTGGTACCTGTCGCCCCGATAGAGAAGGATCTGGTACCAGACCGCCCTGTCATCCTCCGCCAGGCCGGGCCCCTCGACCACCAGCGCTGCCGAACCGGGCCCAACACCGAGCTTCTTCGCCTCGTCGGCCTCCAGTTGCCGCGCCCCGATCTTCTGCCTCTCCCCCACCAGCCTCACCCCGTACCGCCCCTCCAACAGCGCGTAACACGAACCCGCCAAATCCCCGCGCCGCAACCCCGGCACCCGATCCGCCCGGATCCACCGGTGCTCCAAGATCACCGGCACCCCGTCCGCCAATCGCAGCCGCTCCGCGTAAATGACTTCGTCCCCCTCCGCCAATCCCATCCCCATCGCCACATCCCCCGGCACCTCATCCCGCCCCAGCCGCCGGAACCCCAGCACCCGCGTCTCGGGCTTCAGACCCAGCGCCAGCGCGTGCCCCGTGAAGCTCTCCATCTCCCGCAGCGACGCGTGCAACGTCTTGTTATCAGCCACGAACATCCCGATCCCCGGCCGCTGCTCGAGCAACCCCTCCGCCACCAGATTCGACAGCACCTTATTCGCCGTCGCCCGGCTCACCCCGAAATCGCGCGCCAGATCCCGCTCCGACGGGAACCGGTCCCCCGGCCGCACCCCGCCCCCCGTCAGGCGATCCCGGCACACCCGAGCCAACTGCCGATACACCGGCTCGCTCACCACCGCCCCGCCCTCCAGCGAGAGCTTCCCGCCCGCAACCTCCGACTGTGCCTGCGTCACCATAGGTGGCTAGTCCACTAGCCACGCTAGGCGGCATGGGCGGGCGTGTCAAGCGCCAGAAGATCGCCATGCCGTTTCATCTCGGATTCGCGCTCCTGCGTGTGACCGTCGCACTGCCTCACTCCGGAGAGGCCCGGGGCCCCGATTAATTGGCAACGATGCAGCCGACCTGGCGGGGTCCGATGTCTAGCGTGAGCGTGGCGGCACCATCCCGCACGGGCGCGCCGATGGGACGATCGGCCCAGGCATCGCGGTACGAGGCGCCCTGGCGGTGGGGGACGACCAGCAGCGGACCCCGGAGGGTCCGGTAGTTGGAGTTGAAAATGGTCCAGACGGTCTCCCCGGGTCCGGAAAAACGGTTGGCAAACAGGCCCGGGGCCAAGGTCGGGACCAGCGGTTCAACATCGGTGGAGGTGAAAGCGTCGGCGTGCTCGCGCAGGAGGCGGAGAGCCTTCCGGAGAAAGCCTCGGGCGTTGTCGTCCGCCGCCGCGTAGGTTCCGGTCATGTAGTAGCCCTCCCCGTTGAAGAACGGATACTTCAGCAGTGACCAGTTCCCGTTCTTCAGGGGCGCGTAGTAGATCAGCTCGAAGACTTTGAAATCGGGCTGCGTGAAGCGCTGGAGGTTGAGGTAGTGGGGCGAGAATTTGTCGTACCCGTCGGCGTGGCCGTGCAGCGCGGTGTGGCCGAAGGCACCGTCGAGATGTTGGCACATGACATCGCTGGGGACGTACTCGCAATACAGCGCGATCTCCGGCGGCACGGCGGCCCGGACCTCGCGGGCGAGGATGCCTTCGCCGGGCGACATGCCCGCGGGCGACGGGTGCCCGTGGTCTTTCGCGTGGCAGATGCGGCCGACCATGGACTTGCCAAATTCGTCGATGTACATGCCGTCGGGTTTGACCTCCTCGGCGACGCGCCGATAGGCGCCCACCAGGTGCTCGCGCCACCCGGCGGCGTAGGGGCACATCGAATGGGCGTCGTAGTTCTCGTGGTACAGCATCTTGCCATCCGCCGTGCGCACGGCCCAGCGCTCGCGCTGCTCCCGGAGGGGCTTCGTCGCGCGCGTCGCGACCAGATAGCCGTCGAGGTACAGGCCGACGGGCACGCCCGCCTCCCGGCACTTTCGGATCTCATCGACGAATCGCGGCAGGCCGCCGAGTTGCCGGTACTCGTCATACGCGCCCCAGTGCCCGTGCTCCTCCGTGATCGCCCAGCCGAAGAGGTGGAGGTAATCTCTCGTCCCGAGGGCACCCTCGATCTTCCTCACCTGCCCCACAAGGTCCA
>JADLBR010000577.1 GCA_020847615.1 Verrucomicrobiia bacterium | reverse complement strand
GATGCGCCCGGCGGCCGCAAGGATCACCACGCGCCCGTGCCGGTGGTGGGGGGGATCGCCCTCGCCCTTTGCCTTTTCCTGCTGGTGTTGCTGCGGGACCGTGCGCCGGTGCCGCCGATGTTCCTCGTGGCGGCGGGGGTGCTGGTGGCGGTGTCGGCGTGGGACGACATCGCGGAGCTGCATCACCTGCCGCGGTTCGCAGGGCAGGTCGTGGCGGCGCTCCTGATGGTGGTGGGCGCGGGGGTGGAGCTTCGCGGGGTGGGCGATCTCTTCGGCTGGCGGCCGGTCGGGCTGTGGGTGCTGCACGTGCCGGTGACGGTGTTCGCGACGGTGGGCGTGATCAACGCGCTCAACATGATCGACGGGATGGATGGGCTGGCGGGCTCGGTCGCGCTGGTCGCGCTGGCGTGGCTGGGGGTGGCGGCGCAGCTTTCGGGACTGGGCGCGCAGGCGGGGATGGCGTTCGTGCTCTGCGCGGGGCTGGCGGGGTTCCTCGTGTTCAACGTGCGGCACCCGTGGCAGGCGCGGGCGCGGGTGTTCCTGGGCGACGCGGGGAGCACGATGCTGGGGCTGGCCATCGCGTGGCTCGCGATCGACGTCACGCAGGGGCCGGGGCGGTCGATGCCGGCTGTTGCTGCACTCTGGGTGGCGCTGCTGCCGCTGGCGGATACGGTGTCGCTGATGCTGCGGCGCGTTTCGCGGGGGGCGAGTCCGTTCCGGCCGGATCGGGAGCATGTCCACCACTACCTGCTCGCGCGGGGGTTCTCGGTGAGCGGGGCGTTGGGGGTGCTGGTGGTCGCTTGCGCGGCTTGCGGGGCGGTGGGGGTGGTGGGGTGGCGGATGGGGTTGCCGGAGCCCCTGCTCTTCTATGCCGCTGTCGCTGCGTTCCTCACCTACCACTTCGCGATGCGCGATGCCTGGGCGCGGCTCTACGCGCGGGGCTTCGAGGGAACCGATACTTCGGTGGGGCCTGCCGGCTAGACCGGTTCCGCGGAACCGGTCTACGGAACCGGTCCACGGAACCGGTCTAATCGGGGGGCCCGACGACCTCCACCTGGGCGCGGTGGCCTGGCACCCTCGCCATCGCCGCGTCGCGGGTGAGCAAAGTGGCGCCCAACCCTTCGGCCAGCGCGAGGTAGGCCGCGTCGCAAGCGGTGGCGTTGGCGCGCAGGCTCCAGATCCGGGGCAGAAGCATGAGGTGGGGATAGCGGCTGAGCGGCAGGTCCGCGAGGTCTTCGATCGCCTCGTCCGCCCTCCCCCGCCCGACATGGCCTGCAGCCACCCAGCAGCGCAACACCTGCGCGACTTCCAGGTCGATGAGGTGCGGCGCGTGCAGGGTCTCCCCAGCGGCGAACGCGCGGGAGGCGATGCCCGGGGCGACGGGCGTGTTGAGCAGCAGTTCGACGGCGGCGGAGGCGTCGAGGACGATCACCGGGGCTGTCTCGGCTCGCGGGCCTCCCTCTCGACCCGGACGGCCGTCGCGGCGCTCTCACGCAGGATCACAGGCGCGCGGCGGGCGAGCCTCGCCTGGATCTCCGCTGTCGTCGGGCGCTCGGCGATCTTGCGCGCCTCCCGGATGAGGAAGTCGGAAAGGGAGAGCCCCTCCTGCGCCGCCCGGGCCTTCAGCCGGCGGTGGAGGTCGTCGGGAACATGGCGGAGCTGGATCATCTTGCTCATCGGGCCAAGATAGGTGCATGTGGGGCACATGTCAACGCGGAACCCGGGGCGATTCGCGAGGGATAATCGGGGATTCCTTGCTTCCATCGCCCTCCCCCATGCCCGCCCGAATCAGCCGTCTCGCCCGTTGGCTGCTTGCCCTTGCGGCTGGACTCCTCACCGTGGGCGCATGGGGTTTCCTGGGGGCAGCGTCCTTTCTTGCTGCGCCTGCGCAAGAGGCCGTCCGTGCCGATGCCGCGTTCGTGCTGGGCGGCGACGGGGGCGAGCGGGTCGTGCGCGCGGCGGAGCTGCAGCGCGACGGCCTCGCGGGCACGTTCGTCCTCACCGGGGCGGACGAGATGGCGGGCGAGGTGCTGCCTGCCTACCTCTACTGGCGGGCGGCGGTGCTGGTGCGGGCCGGGGTGCCGGAGGCGGCGATCGTGCTCGATTCCGCGAGCGCGAACTCCGAGGAGGAGGCGGCCTTCGGGATGCGGCTCGCGAAGGCGCGCGGATGGAAGCGCGTGCTGGTGGTGAGCGACCCGCCGCACATGCGCAGGCTTTCGCTGTTGTGGGGGCGGGCGTTCGCGGGCAGCGGGGTCGAGGTCGTGCTGGTGCCCTCGCGGCCGCGGTGGTGGGATGCCGGGCGGTGGTGGGCGAGCCGGAAGTCGGCGCAGTTCGTGGTGCAGGAGTACATCAAGCTCGCTTACGCGCTTTTTTAGACCGGTTCCGCGGAACCGGTCTACGGAACCGGTCTACGGAACCGGTCAAATATTCTTCTGGACGCTGTCACCGGATCCGCGTGGTCGCGCGTTGATCGGTCATGCCCAGGCCCATTCGACGAGACATCCCCGGTTACGCGCGCCACATCTGCATCCGCGCCGTGAACGGCATGCCCTGCTTCCTCTGCGATTTCGACCGCTACGTGTTC
>JADLBR010000576.1 GCA_020847615.1 Verrucomicrobiia bacterium | reverse complement strand
TCATCCTCAGCGGCGAGATGATGTTCCGCTACATGGGATGGAATGAGGCCGCCGACCTCATCCTCAAGGGCCTCGATGGCGCCATCGCGTCGAAAAGGGTCACCTACGACTTCGCCCGCCTCATGGATGGCGCCACCGAGATCAAGTGCTCGGAGTTCGGCGAGAATATCGTCGAGCATATGTGAGGTTGGGCCATGGCGGCCGCCCCCGGCCACTTGACCAAGTCATATGACCTGGTACGTTTGGGCTATGAAGACGATGCGGGTCTCCGAGTTCAAAGCCAAGTGCATCGGGGCATTGAAGGGGGTGAGCCGGGGCGGCGAGCCTTTGCTGGTCACTTTGCGGGGCGCGCCGCTCGCGGAGGTGCGGCGTCCTGAGGCGGCCCGGGCCGGGGTCCGGCTCGGGGCACAGCGCGGGGCGATCATCGAGGACACGGGGATCGCGGTGCCCCCATTTGCGGAGGATTGGGCGGAGGGCGATGGCCGAGGGGACGTTTCCTGATGCGCCTGCTTCTGGACACCGACGCGCTGATCTGGTCGCAGCAGCAGCCGGAAAAATTTGGGGAGCGGGCGCGATCGCTTCTGAAAGCGGCGCGGGCGAACCCGCGGTGGATCAGCGCGGCCTCCGCCCTGGAGATCGCACGACTGATCTGGGTCGGTCGCCTGCGCCTGATGGTCCCGCTTGAGACGTGGTTGGCCACGGCCGCCGAGACGCTCAACGCGGAACGCCTGCCCATCGATGAGGCCGTCGCGATCGAGGCGTACCGGCTCCCCGAGCCGCTCCATCGCGATCCCGCCGATCGCCTGCTCATCGCCACGGCCCGCGTCCACGAGTGCCACTTGATCACGAGCGACTCCCTGATTTTGGACTACGCTCACGTGCGCGCCGTCGACGCGAGACGCTGACGCGCCCGTATTTGCGGCCCCGCGCACAGTCATGGCGAGAATTTGGGAACGGGGAATAGGACGAGAGTGCGCTTTCTCAAGGAGGGTCTTGCAGGGCCGCGACGCGCATGAATCGGTTGCCTGCGTCCCGGGACCGTGAACGTGCTCGCCTATCGGCGCATGCCGTGTGATGTTTGTGACTAACGATCTCTTGGCATGGATAAGTCAAGAATTCCGGGTGTAGCCACGGTCGCCAGACCGTGGGGGCGTGGGCTGAGGGCACGGGCCCCAGTCTTCAATTGATCCTCAAGGTGCGGTCTGGCTGGCCACGACGCGCATGAACCGCTTCGTGTAGTTCCCGGCGGGAACCGTATCGTGGACCGTCACCCGCACGCGTCCTGCGACCGGCGAATCCTCGCCGACGGAGGCCGTCCCGGCCCAGGGGTTCCTGCCCGTCTTCTGCGCGATCGTCGTCCACGAGGCGGGTTCGAGAGACGAGGAGACCTGCACCCACAACGTCACGTCGTAGGGCGAATCCTCCGCGCGGTCGAAGGCCAGCCTGAGGCGGTCTGATGCTCCGGGTGACGGCGGCAGCGCATATGAGACCGGCGTGCCCGCGGGAGGAGAGTCATGCAGGCGGGGATTCGTCCCCATCGCCGACTCCAGTCCGTTCGGCAGGCCGTCGCCATCGGGATCCGTGTGGAATCCACCGATCGCAGGGTTTGCGATCTCATCGGGTGTGAAATGGCGCGCGAGCCAGTGCGAATACATCACGTCCGTCCGCCAGACCACCTGATCCAGCCAGCCACCCTCATTGCCGGTCGGGCATGCCCAACGCAGCGTCCGTTGGCCGGAAGGGACATCAAACACGTACGTGTTCCAGTCGCCGGCCACCGAAAGCGCCGACGAGGCGGCTCCCTGGATTTGGAAGGAGGTTGCATTCCATGGCAGCCATTGTTCGCCTTTGGGTTTGAATCTGAATGTGATCCGCCCGGGGCCCGTGACCTCGGTTTGAATCCAAACTTCGGAGGGGAAGAGGATGAATGGATCGCCGGGGCCTGACGGGGTCGCGAATGAGAAGGCGCACTCCGCGGAGTCCAGACCATCAAGTGAAACTGCGCTTTGCCCGATCCATTCCCCTCGACCGCCCGTTGTCCAGCCCAACTCCGGCGCATCGAGGGCATCGCCCAACGGTACGGGTGGGAGAATCTGGACCCCATCCAGCCAGGCCGCATCCTGGCCAACATCGCCATCGGGATCCTTGACATACTCCCACCGGACAATGTGGTCTCCGGTGCAGAGAGGGATCGTCTCCTGCCGCCAATCCACCTCGCCCGCGATCTGCTTCACTGCGGTGCCATCGACGAGGAACCGGAAGGTGTCGCCAGGGTTCAGAATTGGAATGTCTCCCCCGGGTTCCGACGAAACCTTCCACCAGAACTGCAGGACTGAGGGTCCAGTGATCGTTGCCTCCATGTAACTCTGCTGACTGGCGGCGATCGCCCCGGAACGGGCCGCATCGCCACCGACCACGGCCGCGTTCGTCTGCGGATACCATGTCGAAGCACCGCCGGTCGACCACGGCAGATCGGGCGCCTCAATCGCATCGGCGAGAACTGACATGGGCAGACACGTGGTTTCGTCGAGATATCCGAAGGAACCCGATGTGCCTCCCGACGGCACCCAGCGGATCGTGTGCGTGCCCGGGGCGATGGGGATTCCTTGCCACTTCCAAGTCGCGGCCGACGTGCCG
>JADLBR010000575.1 GCA_020847615.1 Verrucomicrobiia bacterium | reverse complement strand
GCTCGCCGCCGTCGCGATTCCGTCGTGCTGCTGCAACGCGGAGGCGTGGGGTGCGGCCAGCCGACCGACCGCCGCGCACGCGTGCTGCGGCGACGCGACGGCGGATGACCACGCGCCGGCATCACCCGACTGCGATTGCGGCTGCAGCCAGGACCTATTTCCCCAGAAGTCACCTGTCACCACCGCCGACGGCCCGGCCTTTGAGCCCGAGTGGGCCCGGATGGCCGCGCCCTTCATCGCGGCACAACCTCACCCCGGCCGCGGCATCGCCTCCCATGGGCTGGCATGCCACGACCCCCCGGGTTTCGGCACCCATCGCTTCCTGATCCTCCGCCACCTCCGCTGCTGATCGTCCCGCGAAGGCGGCCGGGCCATGACCATCGCATGACCGATGCTTCGGTCTGACCCGGCCAATTCACGCAATACCCCCGAAAACCTCGCGCGGGGGTTCGGCCGCACAAGGGGAGACGACATGGCGATCAATACAGGACCGGATGACGAATGGGCGATGGCCCGGCTCGCCGACGGAGATGGTTCCGCCCTCGATGAACTGATGGACCGCTGGGCGGAAAGCGTGGCGCGCTTTCTGGCGCGGATGGTTGGCGACGGCGAGGTGGCGACCGATCTGGCACAGGAGACCTTTGTTCGGGTCTACGAGGCCCGGCGGCGTTTTCGGGCCGGATCGTCATTCCGGGCATGGATCTTCACGATCGCGGCCAATCTCGCGCGCAACCACAACCGGTGGCGCGCGCGCCATCCGGCCGAGCGGTTCGGATCCGCCGAGGGTGAGGGCATCCCCGATCCGCCCGACACGAAGCCCGGCCCCGATGCGCAGGTCGAGCGACGGGAATTGGCCGCCGCCGTCCGCGCGGCGGTATCGCGGCTGCCCGACGATCTTCGCCTCGCGGTGGTCCTAGCCGAGTACGAGGGCCTACCGCAAGATGAAATCGCGCGCGTCACCGGTTGCTCGCGCAAAGCCGTGGAGATGCGCCTCTATCGCGCCCGCGCCGAATTGAGGAAACAGCTGGGCCCGTTCCTCTGACCCTCCCGCAACCGCGGCTGCACCGGCGGAGACAAATAGCAACGACGGCGCGAGAAAGGGAGCGATCGGCCTGCTCATACGATTCTCCATCTCGGGTTCATCAATCCTCGTCGCAAGCAAGCACACCACCACCCGGGCAGCGCCTCCTGGCTCTCCAGGCCCATGAAGAAAAATGCGCTGTGGGAGAGGGATTCGGCCGGCCGCGGTGTTCTCAAGGATGAAGGCGGTCATGGTGACCGCCACTCAAAAAGAGGAAGGATGACGCGATGAAAGCGATACGATGGTTCAGCTTGGCGGCGATGGCGGCGCTGGGAATGACACTCCAATCCCCGGCGGCCGACACGACCAAGGGCGAACGGCTCGGGGTCGGGCCGATCTATGCCGTGAATCAGGCTGGCGGCGGCCAGAAGCTGTCGTGCCCGCACTGCAGATACAAGCTGGCGGCCGTCCGCGTGCCGATGGACAGCAAGGAGCGCTCCCATGGCGTGCGGTACGTGCAGGAACACCGCTGTCCCGGCTGCAAGTTCACGGTGAGGGTGACAAAGGCGGGCAGCAAGGAGACGCGCACCACGATGGCGTGCTCGGCCGCCTGCAACCCATGATGCCGGGCATTTGCGAAGCCGCTAGGGCGACGCCACGGTCGCCCTCTCGCGGAGCGCCCGGGGCGGACAAGGACAGATGCCTATGAGAGACCAGCGGCCGGCGGACCCCTCGCTGCGGCGGGCGCTGTCCGCCTGGCGAGCCGATGTGGAGATGCCGCCCGACTTCCGGGGCGCCGTCTGGCGGCGCATCCGCCGCCGGGAGGAGCGCCGCGCCGGCGGCTGGCTCCGGCTCGGGGATGCCGCGAACCAACTACTGGGTGATTTCCGCCTGGCGGCCGCGGTGCCCGCGCTGGCCCTGGCGATCGGATTCCTCCTGGGCCGCTTTCACGATCGCCCGACATCGGCGGATTCCGAGAGGTTCTACCAGCTCGCCTATGTCGATTCCCTGGATCCGTACGTCCTGGCATCGCGCCACAGGGAGGGGCCATGACCCGGGCGATAGCCATCCTGCTCTTGAGCGCCGCGCTCGGCGCCGTGGCCTTCTGGACGGGCGCGGGCACCAGGCAGACCCAGTGCGGTGCGCCACCGGCGCACCACGAGAGCCTGGATTGGCTCAAGTCAGAATTCTCCCTCGATGACTCGACTTTCGAGCGTGTGCGCGCGCTGCACGAGGCGTACCTGCCCATCTGCGAGGACATCTGTCGGCGCGTCGTCGAGAACCGCCGGCGCATCGAGACCCAGGCGGGACGGGATGAGGCCTACTCGCCAGCCCTGGATGCGGCGTTGCGCGAGGCGGCCGACCTCCGTCACGAGTCGCAGCGCCGGTACCTGCGGCACGCGCAGTCCGTCGCGGTCGCCATGCCGCGGGACCAGGGAAAGCGTTATCTCGCCATGATGAAGGCGCGGGTCTTCAACCGTTGCGAGTGCGGGAGCGGCATGTGCTTGCACTAGAGATAACGGCCGCGCGCGTCACACCCGATGGTCCCCGCGCCGGGGACAGAGGACTACCCAATCCCGGAACACGGGAATATCTTACTCCCATGACCCCGCAACCGCGCACGCAGAACCCCCCGGAAAGCACTCGTCGCTCCATCCCCCTGCTCGCTGCGGGTGCCGCGGCGGCGGCGATCTCGGCCCTGTCCGGTTGCGCGGGGATCCCCACCTCCGGCGAGCACCAGGCACGCGCGGGCCTCGCCGCCACTGAGGCCGCGTACCGCCCCGGCGACCGCAGGCCCACTCTCCCGGCGCTGGACGCGAACGTCACCCTCGGCACCCTCCTGACATTCGCGATGCTCAATGACCCGCGCATCGAGGCCGCGTATTACGATTACGCGGCCGCCGTCGAGCGGATCACCACAGAGCGATCGCTGCCCGATCCCCGTCTGGGCCTCGAGCTCGACATCCAGGACATCGTCACGGTGATCATGCCCGGCCTCATGTCCGAGCTGCCCTGGTTCGGGCGCCTGGGCCTGCGCGCCGACGTCGCCACCGCCGAGAGCCAGTCCAAATTCCACGCCTTCGAGGCCGCGGTCCTCGATGCCGCCTTCCGCGTCAAGCGGGCGTACTACCGCCTCCACTTCCTCG
>JADLBR010000574.1 GCA_020847615.1 Verrucomicrobiia bacterium | reverse complement strand
TGGTGCGATTGTAATGTGGGGTCAAAATATTCTGGGATCCCAAAGCGTACCCAATCAACTCATGGCAGCTACTGCGGTCGCTGCAGGAATGGGAAGAAGTATGGCGCTCACTAGTAATGGTACCGTAATCGCCTGGGGATCGGCCCCGAACCTGAACGGTTTCACCGGCGTCAAAGCCATTGCCGCGGGCGAATTCCATAGCTTAGCGTTGAGGAACGATGGAACCGTGGTCGGCTCCGGAGGCTCTTCTGGACAAGCATATCCGCCGAGCAATCTGGTAGACGTCATCGCAATATCCGCAGGAGGTTCTCACAGCCTGGCGCTTAAGAGCGATGGGACTGTGGTTGCATGGGGGGGCAATTGGAACAACCAGTTAGCAGTGCCTTTCGATCTCTCCAACGTTACTGCGATCGCCGCTGGGCGCTATCATAGCTTGGCCCTGAAGGGTGACGGAACGGTCGTTGGCTGGGGGGGTATGAATGCATCATTTGGGCAAGTGTGCCCGCCTCCTGGCCTTTCGGGAGTCGTTGTGATTGCTGCGGGTTCTGATCATAGCATGGCATTGAAGAGCGACGGCACAGTAATATGCTGGGGGACAAATAACTATGGTCAGACAAGTCCTCCAACAGGCCTCACGGGAGTAATCTCCATTGCGGCAGGGGCTTATCATAATCTAGCTCTGAAGAGTGATGGCACGGTAGTCGGGTGGGGTAACAACTATGAGGGCAAGGCGACACCGCCGCCGTATCTCTCCGGTGTCATCAAGATATCCGCAGGCTTCCACCATAATTTGGCCATCAAGGCAACGGCACCGTAGCGGAAGGCGCGAGAGCATGCGCAAGAGTTTTCAAGCCGTTAAGAACTCACAGATGCGATTGTGGCGAGTTGCTCTGTGCCCGTTTTTCGAATCTGTGCGTCTTTGCGGTCTTGTTGTGGCGCTCTTGGCGCTATCTGGATCCGCTGGCTTGGCCGCCATCGTGGACTTCGTTCAGAACGCACGCAACGACGCCGATGGCAGTCTGATCACCGCGGTAGTTTCAAGTCAAATGCTCGAGACGGCAGCCTCCTACACGACCGCAACCGCCCCTAGTACCTGGAGTTCCTGCCGTTTCACCCATTGGAGCAGCACCTCCGATTCCACGAACACCTACCGCGATGTGTGGGGCCGTTCGATCAATCCGATCTCGGTGACGATCTACGAACCCACAACCGCGACGGCGCACTATCTGCCCACGACCCGCGACTCGGATGCGGACGGCGTGCCCGATTGGTACGAGATCGAGTACCTCGGGACGCTCACGAATGCGGCGGCATCCGACATGGATGGCGATGGGAAGACCCTGGCGCAGGAGTACGCGGGCGGCACGGATCCCCGCTTCGCCAACACCAACCAGGTTGGGGGTGTGTCCTATGCCGATTCCGAGATGGTCACTTGCAACCTCGCGGGTTACCCGACGTACATGATCCGCAGCGTGCCGCCGGGTACGGTCAGCAACAGCGCCATCGTCCTGCCGGGGACGGTGATATCGACCCCGAACATGACGCAGAGCACCTTCGGCTACTGGACGCTCGACGGTGCGAGGCAGGAGGACGCCTGGGGCGTCGCGATCCGGCAGTTTTCGTTCACGGTCAACACCGACCGCGAGGCCATCGCCTACCTGTTCACCGGCGATGCCGATGGCGATGGGGTGCCGGACGCGTGGGAGATCTACTACTACGGGACGACCAACAACGGCGCCCTCTCCGACACGGACGCGGATGGGCGCAACCTCTTGGCAGAGTACACGGCAGGGAGTTGCCCGCTGTTCGGCAATTTCTATCAGGCGGGTGGCGTCTCGTGGGCGGATTCGACGCTCCTGACGGTGAACCTCGCGGACTTCTCCCGGTATGTCATCCGGAGTGTGCCTCCCGGCACGGTCGATGCATCGGGGATCGTGCCCGACGGCACGCCCATAACGACCGCCAACATGACCCAACCCAGCTTTGGCTATTGGGCCCTCGATGGCGCACGCCAACAGGACCCATGGGGCGTGGCGGTGCGGCAGGTGTCTTTCGTCGTCGATGGCGCGGACCGGGAGGCGGTGGCTTATCTTTTCAACACGGACAGCGATGCGGATGGAATTCTGGACGGCTGGGAGATGTACCACTTCGGTTCCACGAATCGCCCCGCGACGGATGACTCCGACGGTGACGGCAAGACGCTCTTGCAGGAATTTCAGTTGGGCCTGTCGCCGATTTTTGGAAACCAGTATCAGCCGGGCGGCATCTCGTGGATGGACTCCGACCTGCTGACGGTGAACCTACAACTGTTCGACCGCCCCGAGCACCTCCTGGTCAGTGGTGCACTGACGCAGTTCTTTTCACGGTGGCCGACGAACAGCACGGGCATGATTTTCGGCCCGGACACCCATCCGGCGCTGGGCGACTGGGATGGGGATGGGACCGTGGATCTGTTCGTGGCGGCGGGCGACGGCGTGCTGCGGGTGTTCGAGAACACGGGTTCGCCCTCGGTGCCCAACCTGGTGGAGCGGACGACAAATTTCGCGGCGTGGGCGTGGGCCGGAATCACCAACCCGGCTCTCGCGCTGGGCGACTGGTCGGGCGATGGGAAGGCCGATCTGGTCGTCGGCGGGGACACGGGGACGCTCTTGCTGCTGGCCTCGACGGGGGATTTCGCGGGCCAGCCGGCGACGAGTTCCAACACGCTGTCCGTGGCCTCGGCGCGGACGATTCCCGCGCTGGCCGATCTCTCGGGCGATGGCTGCGCGGATCTGATGGTGATGTTGGCTGACGGCACGGTGAACCTGTACACGAACACGGGGAACGCGCTCGCGCCCTTCGCCCCGCCCGCGGCTCGCGTCCACCTGCTGGGCCCGGCGGTGCCCGACGCCACCGGGCTGGCGGTCGTCACGACGACGGACAGCCGGAGCGTGCTGGTCTCGGATGCCGTGGGCCGGATCTGGGAGTTTCTCGACGATGGTGCCCTGCACTTCACGCTGAAGAGCAAGGTGTACGGGGGCGCCTACAGCGGCTTTGCCAACGGGCTGACGCTCGCCTCCGCCGACTTCGATGGGGATGGCGACCCGGATCTTATCGGCGGCTTCGCCGAGGGCGGGCTGGTCTACATGCAGAACCGCCTCCCGCTCTTGCTGATCGATCCGCCGCTGGCGACGGTGGTCGCCGGACAGGACGTGGACTTCGAAACCCTGAATGCCTCCGGCGCGACGCAGTGGTCGCTGGTGCGCAACTCCAGCGGGGGCAGCCTCGTCACGAACTCCGGCGCCTACACGGCGGGGGCCGGCCGGGGCATGGATGTGATCGAGGCGATGGATGCCA
>JADLBR010000573.1 GCA_020847615.1 Verrucomicrobiia bacterium | reverse complement strand
TTTCAGGGATCCCGCGGCGTGGGCCGCGCGGCTGCGGGACCTGCTGGCCCCCGGCGCGCTGCGCGCCGCTCACCCCGCGGTCGCCCGGGCCGCGGCCGCGTACGGGGCGCTGCTGGCGCGGAACGAGGCCCTGATCGCCGCGCGCGCCCCCTGAGTCGAGCGCGCCCAATCACGCGGTGCCGGCATCGCCTCTGCCCTGATCGAAGCGGATCTGGTAGCGGCCCCAGTGCTCGACCCGGGTCTTGCGCCTTTCGAGCGAGGTGGCGTTGATGGACTTGTGCTCGTAGAAGGAATCGCCGGGCACGTGCGTCGTCGAGACCTCCTCGAAGATCACGCCGCACGGAGTCGAAAACCGGTGCCAGACGCCGCGCTGTATCAAGATGGTCTGGCCGGGATACAGGCGGTGCGGCTGGCCATCGACCTCGATGTCCAGGATGCCGTGCAGCACCTGGAAGGTCTCCTCCTTGGCCTTGTGGTAGTGCGCCGGGTGCTTTTGGCCGGGGAACTGGATCACCAGCTTCTTGCAGTACTGCCGGTTGACGCAGTCGATGATGATCGCGCCCACCTCGCGGAACCGCTCCGGCCCGAAATGGTGGGAGAACTCGACGGTGAAGCTCGGGCCCAGCGGGATCCTCGCCTCGTTGAGCATGGCCTTGGCCTCGTGGATGCTCCGGTAAAACATCTGCTCCACGGATGGCCGCGGCAGCGACACGTCCCCAAGCAGGATCGGACCGTCCTTCTTAGTCCCCTTGGTGGTCTGGATTCCGGCGCGGAACTGTCCGGCGGGCAGCTGTCCCGGTTCCAGCGGCATCGCGAAATAGACCTGCTCGCGCGCCAGCGCGGTGCCCGCGGGCACGGCCTCGCCCGCGTAGACGCCCCGCGCCAGCGAGGCGAGCGACTCGGCCTCCTCCTTCGTGGGCTCGGGTCTCGCGTGGCCCCCGCAGATGGTGCGGGCCCTGGCCCACGCCTCCAGCCAGCGGCCCAGTTGCTCGGGCGTGGAGGAGTAGGCGTTGAGTTTGATCGCATCGGTCGCGACGCCGACGTGCCGCTCGAACATGGTGGCACCCTTCGCGACCGCCATCTCGACCATCGCGATCTCGTCCGGTGGCTCGTGGGTCGAGAACCCGACCTCCACGCCGGGATAGCGGGACCGCAGCTGGTCGATCTGGTTCAGTTCGAACCGGGCGTCGGGCGTCGGGTAGATGGCCACGCACTGCATGATCGCGTAGTGCACCCGGCGGTGCTCGAAAAACGAACAGATGTTGTCGATGTCGTCCAAGCGCAATCCCCCCGTCGAGAAGAGCACCGGGAGGCCGGAGTCGGCCGCGCGCTCCAGCAGGGGCCAGTCCGTCGCGGAACAACTGGCGATCTTCAAGAGGTCGAAGCCCATGCGCACGATCAGGTCCACGGACGCCTCGTCGAACGGCGTGCACGCCGACAGCATGCCCTGGGATCGCGCCTCCTCCTGGAGCCGGCGGAAGTCCGCCTCCGAGAGTCGCGTCGAGAGGAACCGGGGGATGTGCTTGTTCGCTGAATCCTTCTGGTGCGCCGGGTGGATGAAGGTCTCCAGGTGGCGGAACTGGAACTTCATCGCCGCGCGGACCCCGTGGCGGCGCACGACCTCGCCGTGCTCGCGGATGACCCGCAGGCCATGCGCTAGATCACCCTGGTGGTTGTTGGCCAGGTCCAGAACGAACAGGCCCTGGAAATCAAAATCCGTCTCGGGGGGTGCCCGGAACGGGAAGCTAGGCCGCTCGCAGTGCGGATCGTTGGTAACCGGTTGCATAATCGATGGCGACGCGCTTGCCGCTTGTGCCCGACTCGTACCCCGCCGCCAGGACAAGCATCGTGTCCAGGCCGCGGGCCAGGGACGTCGGCGACTCCGCCACGCGCCCCTCCAGGACATCGTCCAGGTGCCGCAGCTCGCAGATGAAATCATCGGGCCGCGTCTTCGGGAAATCGAATTCCTCGGCGCGCCCGTCGGCGTGCAGCAGGGCGACGACGTCGCCCCGCTTGCCCTGGTTGGCGCGCCACTCGATGGCGCCCTCGGAGCACTGGACCCGGGCCCACTTGCGCGTGGGACGCGTGACCACATCCTGGACGATGCGGCCATAGCCCCCCTTTTCGGTGCGGACGTTCAGCGCGAAGATCGTGTCGAACTCCGCGTCGCGCGCCGTGCCGAACTCCACGAGCGCCGAGACCTCCGAGACCCGGCCCCAGCCGCAGCAATGCGCGAGATGCTGCCAGAGATTGGTGGCGTGCGAGTGCTCGCCGCCCGAGCCGCCGCCGCGGCGCCAGTAGCCGAGGTACGTCTGCCACGGCCCCTCGAGCCACGGGTGCGCGCCGAAGATGCCGCCCCAGTGCTCGCGGAACTCGGCGTCCAGCGTCACGGGATCGCCCGCCGCCCTGGTTGCGATGAGTTCCTCCACCTTGCGGGTCGCGGGCGCGAGCACGTGGTCGTACCCCACGCAGACCTTCGTCCCCGAAGCGACCGCGGCATCCCACATCTCGCGGACCCCCTCCAGAAATGGCCCGCAGACCGGCTTTTCCACTAGGATCAGCGCCGGTTTCTCCGCCAGCGCCTCCGCGAGCAGGCGGACATGCACATCGGGCGGGGTGCCGACGCAGATGATATCGAAGCCGCCCCTGGGGGCGTCGGCGGCCGCGGACAACCCTATGGTCTCGTCCCACTTGCCGTACCGTCCCGGGTAGATTTGGTCGCGGGTGCGCTCCAGCGCCGCGGGATCCACGTCGCAGATCGTCACGTCCCAACCCAGAGTCCGCGAGGCGTGGGCCAGGTGGTTCCCGATGCTCCCGGCCCCGAGGACCTTCACCTTGCGCGCGTGGGATCGCATAGGCCCGAAGTTAAGCAAGCGAGGTGCCGCGCCGACAAGCGAGATCGGCGATCCGGCGACCGCGAACGGCCTAGCCCGGACATTTCACAGCCTTGCGGGCTGTGAAGTGTCCGGGCTCTGGGAAAACCGCGCGATAGCAACAGGTTGGGATGGAGATGCGCGCTCCAAAACGCCATTTTTCGAAATCACAAACTGTT
>JADLBR010000572.1 GCA_020847615.1 Verrucomicrobiia bacterium | reverse complement strand
CGCTGGGCGTCGAGGGAGTTGAAATCCTGCTGCAGGCCCTCCTCGGTCGACTTTCGAGTGTAGATGGCGCAGCGCACGGTGCGCTTCGTATCCCCGGCGCTGGTGCCGTTCCGTTTCATTTCGCGTCTCCGTCGGTCAGGCCGAAGAACAGGTACCCGTTCCAGTGCGAGCCGGTCACCGCCTTGGCCACGGCGCTGAGTGACCGGTACATCTCGCCCTCGTACTCGAAACCCTTCGGAAGTACGGTCACCTCGATCGTCCGGCCGCGGTACTCGCGCGTCAGCGTCGTGCCGGGGATTGGCAAACGCCGGTTGGTCGAGACGGGCGCAGGCACCACCGCAACGGACCTGCCCGTCGCGTCGCTTTTCGGCGGCCGGGGGATCGTCGTCCGCAGGTCGGCGTCGCGGGCCAGTTCCTCGGCCCGACGCTTCGCCCGCTCCGACAGCCCGCCCTCGGCCAGGGCGTGAATCCGCCACGCGATCCGCTTCACCAGGAACTCCTTGTTGCCCGACCGCGTCGGCTCGCCGAAGACCACCTGGTACTTGTCGCGCAGCTCCGCTGGCGTCATCCGCCGCAGTGCCGCGAGCTGGCTCTTCATGTCGTTGACGGCCACGTTCATCTCCTTCTCCGCCTCTCGCGAGGCGTTAACCACGTGGTCCATCAAGCCTCGTTTCGGCGGCGGGCTCAAGGCAATTCCGAGAGGATTCCGAGGGTTCAACCGTAGCCGGAGATTCGCCGGCAGCAGCGGCGCGGCGGCGCAGGCGCAGCACCCCCTCGGCCAGGATGCCGGCCACCTCGGCGAGGCGGTCATCGGGGGACATGCAGGCGGGGTCAGTCGGGTCGTCGCGCACGGTCATCGCAGCTCTCCTTCGAGAGTCGATGCCCGCAACGACCTTCGCTTCGCGACCGGGTGCGCTGCCTGGCAGGGTTCAGGTTGGGGACCGGCGCGTCGGCGCCGATCCGCTCATCCATATCTACCGGAAACATCCAACGGATGGTTGTTTCCGACCGAGGTTGCATTCCTCGTCGCCCTCCAAGATCATGGCGGTGGACTTAGCACGAGGAATTGCTCCCCATGTTGAACCTCCAGGCAGAACGCATTCGAAGGCTCCCGATGCGAGAAGGCGACACTTGGCAGGCGGCAGTGTTTCGCATGCCGGTTTGGGCGCGAGGAGCCGACGGCGGGCTGGTCCGGCCGTGGACCGCGCTCTGCGTGAGCACCAGAACCGGCGAGGTGGCCATGGCCGAGCCCGAGCCATCCGAAACGCGATCGGCGGCACTCGTCCTGCGGGCTCTGGCGGACCTAGCCCATTCGGACGGTGTTGGATACCGGCCGGGAAGGCTCGAGGTCAGCCAAGCGGACATCGCCGGGGGGCTGCGAACTCTGCTCGCCGAAACGGAACTGGTCGAGCGGCCCCAACTCGACGTGCTGGACCGTATTCGCGCGGACATGGCCGAGTACCTCCGGAAGGGCGATCAGGATCCCGCCGCGCTGGGGGTGAACGGAGTCACTATCGGGCATCTGCGCGCATTTGCCGCTGCGGCCCGAGAGTTCTACGAAGCGGCGCCATGGCGGCACTTGGAGGACGCCGACCTTGTCGAGGTGATCGCGCCGCAGCCACCCGACGGACTGGGGCTGGCCTCTGTCATGGGAGCAGGGGGGCGTGAGTACGGGCTTGGCTTCTTCTGGACGCGCCGGCAGCATGACCAACTCATGGCGACTGGTGATCCGAGAAGTCTGATGACAAAGCGTGGCGTGTGGTCGCTGACCTTCGGATCCGTCGAGGACATTCCTGTCAGCGACGCGGACCTCTGGGAGGAGGCGGATCTTCCCCTGGCCGGTCAGGCTGCCCATCCCTTTCTCGCGCACTTTGGGTCCGGGATGCGAGCCAAGCGGCCGACACCGAAGGCATGGGCCTTCGTGGAGGGACTGCTTCGTGCGCTCGCCCGTACGACGGAGCAGGAGATGGACACGGGGCGTTGGACGAAGCCCGTGGAGACAATCGATGGCCCATGCGAGTACGAGCTCGCGCTTCCCCTGCTGGTTGAGCCGTCGAAGAAGTCGAAGGGCGTGCAGCCGAGCGGCATGCTGGACCGGCGTATCGTGGAGCGCGGGTTCGTCGACATCAGCCGGGCGACGCAGGGGATGGAGTTCGAGTCCATCGATGAGTTCCAGAGCTTCCTTGATGAGAACTTCACGGACCGCGAACAATCCATGAAGCCCGCGAGAACGCCGCTGGAGCAGGCCCAAGACCTTGCCTTCGAGGCCCTCGAGGCGCGTGGCCGCAGGCAACTGCAGCTCCTTCGCAAGGCTCTGGAGGTGTGTTCCGACTGCGCCGATGCCTACATCCTGCTGGCCGAGCGTGAGAGTAGCCCCGAAAGAGCCCTGGCGTGGTACGCGAGAGGCGTGGCCGCCGGCGAGCGCGTGCTCGGGTCGAGCAGACTGACAGAGGATGTCGGAGAATTCTGGGGGTTGGTCGACACACGGCCTTACATGCGGGCCCTTTTCGGCGTCGCCGAGTCACTGGAGGCAGCTGGGCGCATTGAGGAGGCGTGCGGGCACTACGCCGAACTTCTACGCCTCAACCCCAACGACAACCAAGGCGCGAGGTATTCCCTGGCGCAGTGTCTCCTGCACCTGGGCCGAGTCCCCGATCTTGAGACGCTGCTGGGGAAGTACGACGAACCCCTGGCGCACTGGCGCTATCTTGGGGCCCTCGCCGCATTCGCGAGGGAAGGCAATGCACCAGGCGCCCGCGACCGCCTGGCCGCGGCGCACAAGGCGAATCCGCATGTGCGGAAGTTCCTGCTCGGCGCTGTGCCCATCCCAGAGGATCAGCCCGACTGCTTCAGTCCCGGCGGGCTTGAGGAAGCCGTGATCGTGGCGTCGGAGATGCTCGATGCTTGGAAACGGATACCCGGGGCGCTGAGCTGGCTGTCGGAGCACACGGGGCCGTCGGCGACCGCCAGGAAGCGCAAGCAACGGTGACTTGGTGACAGCAAGTTCTCGAACCGCCCGGGGCGGTTCATGAAACGGTTGCACTCGGGGGTAGTCCCGTAACCGGGTTGTTAACTGGATCGGGTTTCCGGGGGTGAGAGTCCAAGAGTTTCCGCTTGCCCGGAGCCCCGAGACGCCAGACCGGGCCGATGGCTGTCGGATCCGGCGCTCTCGCGCCGTCCAGCCGAGATTTCATCCGCGCGTAAACCCTTGCGAAACAAGGCCTAAACGCAAGAACCCCGAGAGCGTCCACTCCCGGGGTTCTTCGTTAACTCGTCGGTCGCGGAATCCCGCGATTTTGGCGTATCTCCTCGAGTAGGACTCGAACCTACAACCTACCGGTTAACAGCCGGTCGCTCTACCATTGAGCTATCGAGGATCGGGTTTTTTCGCTGGGCGGCCGGGGGCTGCCTGCTTGTCGAGACACTGTAGCGTGCGGCTGCATCAAGTCAAGATCGGGCCCTGGTGCGGGCTTGGGGCGGGGTTTTCTTCGGACGGCGGGGGGTTGGATGCGCGGGTTGGGGGTGG
>JADLBR010000571.1 GCA_020847615.1 Verrucomicrobiia bacterium | reverse complement strand
GGCCGTTGAAACTGGTGTCGGCGGCGAGCAGGAGCCACGCCCGGTCGGCGCGTTCGACGCGCAGCCTGCCATCGGGCGTGGCGCTGACGCTGCCGCCCGAGGCGACGGCCCGGAGGTGGACCGAGAAACGCATGCCCTCGCCGCCGGGTTCCTCGGCATAGATCACCGCGTTGGTGGAATCCTTGAGGTAGTTGGGGTCGACGTGGGCGGGGCAGCGGCCCCGCATGGCGATCTGGCTGGGGCCGGCATTCGTGACGGAGAACCGCAATTGGCTATCCAGCGTCGCGGTGAAGGTGACGCGGCCCGGGGCATCGGCGACGATCGACAGCGCGATCACCTGATGCGGGTGGCTGGCGAAGGCCTCGCGGGTGAATGTCGTGTCGCCGGCCTTGAAGCGCGTCGTGGCGACCGCGCGGTCCAGGTCCAGCTCGCGGCGGTACTCCGTCGCGTCCCCGGGAAGGTCAAACGCGATGCGGAGGTCCCCGAGGGGCATGTACGACTGGTTGTAGGGGCCCTGCATTTTCTTGCACAGCTCGTCGGCCTCGGTGTACCGGCCCGCGAAGATCGCCTCGCGGACCTTGGGGAGCCAATTCTTGGCGTCGGGGTTGTTCCAATCCTTGGGTCCGCCCGACCAGAGGGTGTCCTCGTTGAGCTGGAGGCGCTCGTCGCGCGCGCCGCCGAAGACCATGGCGCCGAGGCTGCCATTGCCGATCGGCAGGGCCTCGACCCAGTTGCTCGCGGGAGCGGGATACCAGAGGACACAGGGGGGCGACTCGGACGCGTAGGCCGCGAGCGCGGCGGACGCCATGGCCAGGATGGCAGGGATGCGCATGGGGGAATGACACGCGGAGGAGCGGGGCCTTGCAAGTCTGGAGTCGGGGCGCGCCCGTCAGACCCCGCAGGGTCCGACAGCCTCCCGGATCAGGGCAACGTGCCGAGACGAGGGACCCCGCGAACGGCGGCGGGGTCAGCCATGGGGGGCGCTAGGAGAAGCGCGGGTCCCCGTCACCGCTTTCGCCAGACACCGACATCATCGACGATGGCATTCCGCGGCACGGAAAGGCGCAGCAGGCGCTTGGTCGGATGGGCGATGCCGGGAGACTGGAGGCTGGTCGCGAGTCTGCCATCGACGGAAATGCTGAGCTCGTCGCCCCGGATGGTCACCAGCAGGTCATGCCATTTGCCGGTTTCGGTGCGCAGCGCCGACGTCTTGGTCTTGCCGACGAGCGCCTGCCGCTGTTCCGCGGTGAGGGTCCTTTTCGCGGCACGCGCCTCGCGGATGTCGTTGCGCATGCCGCCGGTCTTGTGATCGATGAGCTGGACGTCTCTTGGGCTGACCCTCGCGAGGAAGAGGTGTCCCGCGTGAACCTCCTGGCACTGCAGGTCGGCGAAATCGAGGCCGAGGCTGTCCCTCTCGTCCTCCAGCATGAAGCGCAGGGCGACGGCGCCATCGGTGAACTCCGCGGGATGTGTCACGGACACGGCGTGGTCCGCGCGGGGGCTGATGCGGATGTGCATCGCGCCATCCCTGAGGTCCACCTGCTTGTCGCCCTTCGCGCGGCTCTTGCTGTTGGTGCCCCAGCCGTTGCCCGGATCATCGGCCTGTTCCTGCGCCTCATTCCGATCGAAGTCGTCCGAGAAGATGGGCTTGCCGAGATCGGCCTCCGGCGTGGCGAGGGCCAAGGCGGCGCCTGCGACGAGCGATGCGGGCCAGTTCATGGCCCGGGTATACCACGCGGCGCGGACGCGGGGGAAGCGTCAAGTGCGCCCTCCGCGCAAGTCAGGTTGAAATCCACGGCTCGGGCGTCTTCTCCGCGGCCTCATTCGAAACCACTCGACCGGCCTCGGTGTCCTGCTTGCCCCGATCCAGGGCCGCAAGAAAGGCGATCTCTTCAGCGATGGCCCAGAAATCCGCTTCGTCGTGGAGGCGACGCACCGCCCGCAGGATTCGTTCCTTTGCGCTCACGGGAGGGCTGCACCGCGCCACCATGCCGTCGCGAGTCAAGTGTCCATGCCCAACGATCGCGATGAGGTGACCGCCTCGGAGATGTCGCCACGTCGTCCCGGTCGGGAACACCCTCCCGCGTCAGGCGGAACCGACCGCGGTTCTGGAGGTTCACCTCGACCACGTTGTTGGGCAGTTTGTTTGACCGTGAATGCTCGCTGCGTTCCACGCAATGAGACGTCCGAATGCATGGAATGCTACTCACCTCGCGCGAACTCACAAGCTCCATCGCCATCCACAAAAATTATGACTTGTCCCCCCTTCCAGCGTTGCTCTTTCTGCCGCCAGGACACACGCCAAAGTCTCTCCCCCCCAATTATGACTTCTTGGACAGCTTCAGGTCTCGTCATGTCGTGCTCCGACAAGTCCACCTGGCACGTAGAAATGCAAGCGGTCGCCACACGGATGGCGTCTTCCGGTGATGCGATTCCCTTGTCTGTTCTCCGCTTTGTGTGATCCCCTGTCGGTCCGGGATCGCCGCACGCCCAGAGGCTGACTGATAAAACGATAGCGAGACCAGCTGGGATAGTACTACTCATCGTGATATGCCAAACGTCGCCACTGACCGAACGCCGCCCGAGGACTGTTGCCCTCATCGAACACCCGTGGAGCGGTGCTTCGATCGACTGGCTGGTTGGGCCTCATTTCTTTTGCCCCAATGCGATCTGAAATGCATCCACGCTGGCGGCACAGAGCCAACCGAGGATCAAAGCCACCAGCGCAAAAAGGAGTGTGGCGATCACGACAATCGGAGTCCACCACAGGAATGCGGTGAGATCATGACTGGTCCACGTTGCAGCGTCGGACAACTGCATCAGCAATCCCTGCCAACAACGAAAAAGTGATAATTCGGCGCCTTTGGCGTCAAGACATCGCCACGCGCCGAACAAGACAAAGAAAAGGGCCGCCGCGCCGAGCGCGATTCTGCGGTCGGGATGGAGAGGTTGCCGGAGTATGCCGAGTTTCCGGTTCATGCCCAACGAGTCTGTCGAAAAACTATCTCCGAGCCAGCTCTTTGGTTCATTGGTTGGAATTTATGGCTGGGGTGCTTCCTTGGCGCAAAAACCTCGCGGGGTGCCGCGGGCGAGACCACGCGGGGCCTGAAAGGCAGCAGGAGCCGTGTAAGTCACTCCGAAGTCGTCCCTCAGTTCCACCGTGAGCCCTTTCCGGCGACTTTTTCCAGGTTGTGGACCATGCAGTAGAGC
>JADLBR010000570.1 GCA_020847615.1 Verrucomicrobiia bacterium | reverse complement strand
GTGATGGCCACCACCGCGTCCTGCGCCGGCAGCACGATGCAATACTGTCCGAAGGCGCCGTCGCCGCGATACGCGCCCTTGCGACACCGCCAGAACTGATAGCCATAACCCTGGTCCCAGTCGCTGGACGGGTTGCTGCCGTTCGACATCTGTCGCCCGGTCGCGGCCTCCACCCAGGATTCAGGAAGGAGCTGCTTCCCCTGCCACCGGCCTTTTTGCAGGTGGAGCAGGCCAAACTTGGCGATGTCTTCGGTGCGCACCCGCAGGCCATAGCCTCCGAGCGAGATGCCCTGAAAGTTGGTGTCCCAACGCGCACCCTCGATGCCGAGGGGCTCAAACAAACGCGGTCCAAGGTAGTCGAACACGGTCTGGCCCGCCTGCTTCTGCACGATCGCGGAGAGCATGAACGTCGCCGGGGTGTTGTATCGGAAATGGGAGCCGGGCTTGTGCGGAACAGGATGCGCGAGAAAGGACTTCGCCGACACGGCACCCGGGGCGGAGGACGTCTCGTCCTGATGCCCGGTCGACATGGTCAGGAGATCGCGTACGCGCATGGCCTTGAGGTTGGCCGAAGGTTCGGCGGGCGCATCCTCGGGAAAGATCTTGAGCACCTCGTCATCCACGGACACCCGGCCTTCGGCGACGGCGAACCCCACGGCCGCGGAAGTGAAGCTCTTGCTCAGCGAGTACAGCTCGTGCCGGCTGGCGGCGTCGTAAGGAGCCCACCAGGATTCCGCGATCACCTTTCCATGCCGCAGTAGCATGAAGCTGTGCATGCCCTCGACGCCGTGATCGACGGTGTCGAGGAACCGCAGGAGCGCGGCCGACGAGACCCCCTGGGATTCCGGGGTCGCACGTGGCAGGGATTCCCCGGCCTGCACGCGGGCCAGAGGAAGGATCGTGGCGACGATCCCAAGAAGGAATCCAACATGGATGGCTTGCATGAAAGGGCGGATACGCGCGGTTTTCCCCGAATCCCGCCGCGTTGTCCCGACCGAAATGAGCCGGGCCTGAGGAACGCGTGATCGACCGACCTGGCGTGGGTGGTGGGCCGGCGTGGCGCTCTAGTGCCTCTCGGAGGCCAGCGCCGCGCGCCGCGCGTCTCGCAACCGTGACTGTTGGTGGTACAGCAACGCGACGCGCGCCTTGTTCCGTAAACGGTTGGACCGATCGACGGTCGCCTCCAACACCCGCTGCGCCTCAAGGTTCCCTGGCCCGGCGTCCTGCAATCCCACCAGCGCCATGCGCGCCAAAGCATGGTCGTCCTGCACCTTCGCCGCTAACACGCGCACCGCTTCCGGGTCCAGCGGGTCGGTTCGCAACACTCCGGCCGCCGCGACCAGGCGCACGTTGTCCTTGTGCCCTTCACTCATCTGCCCGCGGTAGAGCGGCGCGGTGCGCTCGGGAGCCAGCCGTTCGAGGACTCCCGAGGCCTGGGATGCCAGTCCGCGCGTTTCCCAAGCCTCGACCTCGTCACGCGCCAAGCTCTCCAGGATCTCGAGCGTCACCGGGCACCTCACCTTCCCCACCTCCGTCGCCGCCGCCAGCAACTGCCCAGCCCATTGATTCGTCACGTGATTCCAGGCGCTGAAGGCGGGAAAGTAAGTGCGGGATCGCAGCCAGGCGGCCGCGGCAACGTGACCGGGTTCAATTTCCAGCAGGGTCACCACCGCCAACACCCGCGACGGATTCCCCAGATCGGGCACCGCCCCGGTGAGATCCGCCACCTGCTCCAGCGCCGGCACCGCCGCGGCGGCCCGCTCCTTCATCGACGCCAGGGCCAGCAGCACGTTCCACAGAAATCCCGCCTGGTTTTCTCCCTTCAGGCGCGCCACCGCGAGAGGCACCACGCTGTCGGGCGCGGGACGCAGGTAGAACTGCGCCTCCGCGCACTGATCGACCAACCACCTGTCCCCGCCCGCCTGACGGCGACGCTCCCATTCCGCCCCCACCCGGCCGTCGTCGCGGCAACCAAGCAGGAGCCCCAAACCGACCGCGGATTCCTCCCCGCCGCGGCGGAGGCTCGCTTCCACCATCGGCAGAACCAACGCGGCGTCCGGAGCCAAGTCGGCCAGCAATTCCCGAGCCTCGCGCGCCGACTGCCCGGGTTCGGTGACCTGCGCGCCGGCAAATCGCAGAAAGGGACGCAACAGACGTTGCACCGGGCGATCCCCAAGGTCGCTCAGCGCGGTCAGAACCGCCGGCTTCACCGCAGGCGTGCCCAGCGAGAGCAGCGCCACGCGCGCCTCCAGGTACGCGGTCTCGGAACCGTCGTCATAGCGTCGCGGCGAAGCCCGAAGCAACTGGGCCCACCATTCCTCCGCGGTATGGCCCTTGTAACGCGGTCCGTCTCCCTGCCCCCCCAAAAACACCCAGCCCCCCACCATGCAGACGAGCAGTCCGACCACCCACCCTAGCGCACGCCACCGCCGGGGGCTGCATCGGGGATCAGTCTCGCGCACGGGGGCAAAGGCGGAGGAGTGCCAGGGTGGCAAGCGGGGAAACCCGCGACGTGATCGTCAGGAAGCCGAAACCCGGGACGGCGCGGGGCGCCCAAATCCGAAAAGCTCCTTGATCCCCGCCCAGATCGCCCGCAGGCCGACGTCCTGGGGTGGCGCGAGCCGATAAATGCCGGTGAACGCTTCCTCATGCCCCTTATAGCGAGGCGGCAAAATGCCGTACCTGGAGGTCTCCTCGCCTTCAAGCCTCAGCAAGTCGGCGTAAATGAAGCCGCGCCCCACACAATATTCTCCCCGCGGCAGCGTCACTTCGCCCTGCCGACCCAGCAGCAGCGGGCGGTACAGAAATCGCATTTCCCCCGTCTCGCTCCGCACCAACCGCCCCAGAGTTCGCACTGGCGCGCCGTCCACGGTGCGCGCCAGGAAGATCCAGTTGCCCTCCGGCTTGGGCGCAAACCAGCGCCGGCGCCGCGAGAAGACGTCCCAGAGAAACACGGCGCCGAGCACGGTGATGCGAAACGACCAGCCGAAGAGCACCAGTCCCACCAGGATGATCAGCAGCGACCACAGGGCGCCGAAGGTCGGATTCACGAACGAAGTACCCACCACGGTGGCCAGCAAGGCGGCGCGCAGGCTCTTGAGCCCGAGGTCCACGGTCGTGAACGGACTCACGAGGATGAGCACGTTGATCACGTGTCCCAACAGGAACACCGCGACGAACGCGATCATGGCAAAAGGGGTCAGCAGCAGATTGAGAAACGTCGACCCGGTCGCGGCGGCGAAACCCGCGCCGCCCAGGTCCAGGCCGGTCGTCCCCGACACGCTGGAGCCCAGCACCCCCATGGCCAGGGGCACGAACGCCCCGGTGGCGATCAATCCGCTCACCTTGTTCTCCAGCACTTCCGCTACGTCGATCGGCTTCTTCAACGCCGTCGGGGTCGCCGGTCCGAGCACGTCCTTGGCGAACACCAGGCCCACGATCAACAGGGCGGGAATCCAAAACCACGGCTG
>JADLBR010000569.1 GCA_020847615.1 Verrucomicrobiia bacterium | reverse complement strand
GGGACGAAGCCGATCCGCAGGCCCCGCCGCTTGCAACGGCGGGCGAACGATTGCATCCTTGCGACCGAGCGAATCACGCGCATAACGGGACATTCTTATGCCAGAGACGTATATCCAGCAACTGTTTGCCGAGAGGATCGGCGGGGCCGGCTACGGGAAGGGCACCGCGATCTACAAGTTCGAGAAGATCAAGCGGGCGAAGGCCGCGGCGCGGGAGGCGCACCCGGGGGTGGAACTCTTGGACCTCGGCGTGGGCGAGCCGGACGAGATGGCATTCCCGGAGGTGGTGGACGCCCTGGCCGCCGAGGCGCGCAGGCCAGAGAACCGCGGATACGCCGACAACGGCGACGGGGTGCTGAAGCAGGCGGCGGCCCGCTACATGCGGGATGTGTGCGGCGTGGAGATTGATCCGGGGAGCGAGGTGATTCACTCGATCGGATCGAAGGCGGCGCTGTCCATCCTCCCGGCCTGCTTTATCAACCCCGGGGACGTGGCCCTGATGACGAGCCCCGGGTATCCGGTCTTTGGGACACACGCGCGATACTATGGCGGCGATGTGTACAACATCCCGCTGCGGGAGGAGAACGGGTTTCTGCCGGACCTGGGGTCGGTGCCCGCGGACGTGCTGAAGCGGGCGAAGACCCTGGTGCTGAACTACCCGAACAATCCCACGGGGGCCAGCGCCACGCCGGAGTTCTTCGCGTCGGTGGTCGAGTTCGCGAAGCGGCACGGGATCGTGGTGATCCATGACTTTGCGTACGCGGCGCTGGTGTTCGAGGGTCGACCCCTGAGCTTTCTCTCGGTGCCCGGGGCCAAGGAAGTGGGCGTGGAGCTCCATTCCGCCAGCAAGAACTTCAACATGACGGGGTGGCGCTGCGGATTCGTGGCCGGCAACCCGAAGGTCGTCCAGGCCTACGGTGACGTGAAGGACAACAGCGACTCGGGGCAATTTCTTGCGATCCAGCACGCGGTGGCGCACGCCTTCGATCATCCCGAGATCACGCGGGCGATCGCGGCGAAGTACTCGCGGCGGATGGACGTGCTCGTGCCGGCGTTGCGGCGGATGGGGTTTTCGGCGAACAAACCGAAGGGCTCATTTTTCGTGTACGTGCGGGCGCCGAAGGCGGCGATCCGGGGCGGCGAGAGGGTGGCGTTTCCCGCGGCGGAAGATTTCAGCCAGTTCCTGATCCGCGAGAAGTGCATCTCGACGGTGCCCTGGGATGACGCGGGCGCGTACATCCGCTGGAGCGTGACGTTTCAGGCGGCGGGCGAGGGGGAGGAGCGGCGCGTCATCGACGAGGTGGTGCGGCGACTCTCGGACCTGCGCCTGGAGTTTTGAGCGGTGCGGGGAACGCGTGGCGCGTTGGCGCGGGTTCTGGGGCGGAGGCCCGGCCCGAATGGACCTCTGCCCCGGCTATTTGAGGGGGGCCGGGTCATGGGATCGGGGGAACTGGGGCGGCTCGCGCCGGGCGCACCGTTTTTGCATTGGCTGCTGACGACGGGGGAGATCACGACGCCCGCTTTGGAAACGCGGTGCGGGTGCCGTCTGCGGAGCGTGCGGGAGGTCACGATTGATGGGGGGCGGCTGGTCCGACGGCATGTCCTGATGGACGGATTGGGGCGGGCGGTGGAGGTGGCGGAGGTCCGGATGGGCTCGGCGCCCGCGGCGTGGGCGGCGCTGTCCGAGCCGCTGGGGCCGTGGCTCGTCGCCAAAGGCTGGCGCCTGAGAAAGGTCGATATTCGACCCCTGGCGTTCCGGAATGGCGTCGGATGGAATCGAGTCTTTCCCGGCGCGCGATGGTGCCTCGAAGTGTTTGGGCGCTCGTATGGGCTGGAGGCGAAGCGCGGGGGCGACGTGGAGCACCTCCAGGTGGTCGAGGCGTGGAACCCGCCCTTCGTGGGACGGTTCTGGGGTTGATACGGTCTCGCGGGGCTTGCGGGAGGACGGGGGATTGCCTAAAGGTCGTGGTCGGCCATGGACCTTCAGAAATACATCAAGACGCGTGGCGCCCAGGTGGATAGGGCGCTGGGGAGGTTGCTCCCGAAAGAGGGCGTTCGCCCGCCAACGATACACAAGGCGATGCGATACAGCATGTTCGCCGGCGGGAAGCGGTTGCGCCCGATACTGTGCCTGGCCGCGGCGGAAGCGTGCGAGGGATCGGTGGCGAGTGCGATGCCCCTGGCCTGTTCGGTCGAGTGCATCCACACGTACTCGTTGATCCACGATGATCTTCCGTGCATGGACGACGACGATTTCCGCCGGGGACGGCCCACCTCGCACAAGGTATTTGGCGAGGGGGTGGCGGTCTTGGCCGGCGATGCACTGTTGACGGTGGCGTTTGAAATGGTGGCAAAATCCCAGGTGGGCCGGCGGTATTCGCACGCAGATCTGGTGCGCGAGCTGGCGCTGGCCGCGGGAAGCCTGAACCTCATCGCGGGCCAGGTCGCGGATCTGGAGGGCGAGGGTCGCAACCTGGGCTTGGCCGACCTGCGGTTCATCCACCAGAGAAAGACGGCGGCACTCATCAGGACCTCGCTGCGGCTGGGGGGCATGTCGGCGAACGCGCCGTCGGGCAAGCTGAGGGCGCTATCGGATTTCGGGTTGGCGCTGGGGCTGGCATTCCAGATCATCGACGACATCCTTGATGTGACCCATACGTCGGAGCACCTGGGAAAGAGCGCCGGCAAGGACGTGAGGGCGGGCAAGTCGACCTATCCCGCGCTGCTGGGGTTGCCGGGTGCGCAGCGTGAGGCCGATCGGTGGACGAGGCGGGCGCTCGGGGCACTGGAGGTCTTCGGGAAGCGAGGGATGATGCTGCGGGCTATCGCGGGTCACCTGCTGAAACGGACGAACTGAAGGCATGGAAGAAAGGCTGGAGTGTTTTCCGGCCCTGGAGGCGCTGGGGTGGGTCGAGCACGCATTCACGACGCGCGGATGCACGCAGGCGGCCGTCCGGCACGGGACTGACGAGGGGTTGCTGGAGTCGCTGCCGATCCGGGGAAGGGTCTGGCGTTTTGGCGAGCAGGTGCACGGGGCCGGGGTGGCCGTCGTGGGGGCAGGCTCCCCGCGCGTGACACCCGGCGTGGATGCGCTGTGCACCCGGGAGGCGGGGGTCGTGCTGGGGGTTTCTGTGGCGGACTGCTGCGCCGTTTTCGTGGTGGATGCGGCGCGGCGCGCGATAGGCCTGGCGCACTCCGGGAGGCGGGGGACCGAGATGAACATCCTCGCGGCGCTCGTGGGGGAGATGGGGAGGGAATTCGGCTCGCGGGCGCGGGAGATGGTGGTGCAACTCGGCCCGTGCATCCGGCCGCCGCATTACGAGGTCGACTTTGCCGCGGCGATCCGGCGGCAGGCGGAGGCGCTGGGCGTGGCCGCCTGCCATGACTGCGGCGCGTGCACGGCGTCGAGGTTGGACCGGTACTACTCGTATCGGGCCGAGAAGGGGATGACGGGGCGCATGGTGGCGGCGCTCGGTATCCTGTAAGGCCATGGCGGAGCGTGTCGTGGTGACGGGTGCGGGCGCGATCCTGCCGATCGGCGGGGACCGCGCGTCACTGATGGCGGCGCTGCGCGAAGGGCGATCGGGGATCGCGCCGCTGACGCGCTTCGACGCCGAACCGTTTCGCGTGAGACTCGCGGCGCAGGTGGAGGGATTCGAGGCGACGAGGTGGATCGCGCCGCATCGGCTCAAGCGGATGGATCGGTGCGCGCAATTTGCGGTGGCGGCGTGCCGGATGGGATTTCAGGATGCCGGGCTTGACGTCGGTGGCGGGGATCTGCATCCGCGCTGGGGCGTCTCGTGTGGCACGGCGCTGGGCGGTTTCTCGCAGGCGGAGGCGCAGCACGCGAAGTTTCTCTCGCGGGGACTGGGAGCGGTGACGCGGTCGTTGGCGCTGCAGGTGTTTGGCGCGGCGGCGCACAGCCAGATCGCGATCGAGTTTGGCCTGACCGGCTATTCGATCACGAACTCGAACAGCTGCGCCGCAGGCGCGGTGGCGGTCGGCGAGGCATTTCGGGCGATTCGCGAGGGGCGGTGCGACGTGATGGTGGCGGTTGGGGCGGAGGCGCCACTGGCGCCGCTGACGTTCGGCGCGTTCGAATTGCTGGACACGATGTGCGCGGAGGGGATGTTCCCGTTCGACGTGCGGCGCGGGGGTTTTGTCATGGGCGAGGGCGCCGCGGCGCTGGTGTGCGAGTCGCTGTCCCACGCGAGGGCACGGGGCGCGCGGCCGATCGCCGAGATCCTGGGATACGCGCTGAACAACGATGCGTACCACATGTCGTCGCCGAGACCGGACCGCGGGACGATCGCGGCGTGCATGCGAGGCGCGCTGGCATCGGCCGGGGTGGCGCC
>JADLBR010000568.1 GCA_020847615.1 Verrucomicrobiia bacterium | reverse complement strand
TTTTTCGAAATCACAAACTGTTGGCCGCGTTTCCAGTGCCGAAAACCGATCGGGGACCCGTATTCCAGAGCGCGGTTTTCCTTTGAGCCTGCATATTTCGCGCATGCGCGTGAAATATGCAGGCTAGCCGCGTCGCCTCCCGTAGCCGAACGCGTAAGCGTTTGGCCAAAGTCTCACGGCTTCGGCTACATTTAATGCCAGGGGGGCGCCCGCCGCGCGCTACGGGCGGCGGAATCGCCTGGCGACCAGGGCCAGGAATTCGCGGGACTCCTCGATGTCGAGCGCGCGGGAAACCGTGAAGTAGGCGGCGGCGCCGAGGGCGATGGTGCCCAGGAGGGAGGCGGCTCGGGCGGCGAGGCCCATGCCGGGCCATCCAGCGAGCGCGGTGAACTTCGCGGCGACGCAGATGGCGGCCATGGCCGCGATGGCCACGGCGATCCGTGCGAGTGCCCGGAGCAGCGACCGGGTCTCGAGGCGGCGGGCGAAGTGGCGCATGCAGAGGTACAGGGTCGTGAAGTTGAGCGCGAGGCCGATGGCGGTGGCCCAGGCGAGGGCGGTGTGATCCCATCCGAGCGCGAACACGGTGAAGGCGTTGGCCCCAGCCGTCAGCGCGATCACGCCCATGCTGACGGACATCGGTATGAAGCGCTTGCCGATCGTGTAGAACGCGGGCTGGACGACCTTGATGCCCGCGTAGAAGACCAGGCCGAAGGCGTAGGCCTGGAGGGGCGCGGCGGTCTGCCGCACGTCGTAGGCCGTGAAGCGCCCGTGCTCGAAAATCAGCGAGAGGATCGGGTGGGCCAGCAGCGAGAGGCCGACCGCGCAGGGCAGCGTCAGGAACAGGACGAGCCTCAGGCCCTTGGCCAGCGCGGAGCGGAAGGCGGGCGTGATGCCATCGGTGGCCAGCGTCGACAGCATGGGGAGCGTGACGGTGGCCACCGCGACGCCGAAAAGTCCGAGCGGCAACTGCTGGAGCCGCTGCGCGTTGCCCAGCCAGGCGGCGGCGGATTCCTTGCCAAACGTAAAGGAGGCGAAGATGGCGTTGAGCAGGACGTTGATCTGCGTGCCGCCCGCCGCGATCAGCGACGGCCACATCAGCCGCAGCACCTCGCGCACGCCCTCGTCCCTCCACCCGAAATCCAGGCCGAACTTGAAGCCCACCCGCCTCAGGGAGGGCAGCTGCACGCAGAGCTGCGCAAGCCCGCCGATGAGGGTGCCGATCGCGAAGGCCGTCAGGCCCTTCTCGGTCATCTTGCCCGCGCGGAATCCGGGGTCGATCGCCCAGGCCAGCGCCAGGCCGCCGATGATGCAGCCGAGATTGAAGAAGGCCGACGCGAGGGCCGGGACGAAGAAGATCTTCTTGGCGTTCAGCATGCCCATCACGAGCGCGGTGAGCGAGACGATGGTGATGAAGGGGAACATGACCTGCGCCAGCCAGGCGCAGAGAACCTTGGCGGGCTCGCCCCAGCCGGGGTTGAGCACGCGGATCCAGACGGGGGCGATCGCGATGCCGATCGCGGTGATCGAGCTCATGAAGCACAGCGCCAGGGTGGCCATCTTGCGCCCGAGCGCCCAGGCGGCGTCGTCGCCCTCGAGTTTAATCTTGCGCGCGAAGGTCGTCACAAACGCCGTCGAGAGCGCGCCCTCGGCGAAGAGGTCGCGCAGCATGTTCGGGGTCCCGAAGGCGCGGTTGAAGATGCCCGCGTAGGCCGACCCGAAAAGGCCGTTGAGCAACTGGTCGCGCACGAGGCCCAGGACGCGGCTGCACAGGATCGCGACCGACACGATGCCCGTGGCCCGGGCCTGCGACCCCGCCTCGCGAGAGGGCGTGTTCTTTTCGATGTCAGCGGTCATCGGATGTGGCGGGGAATGTGCCACGTCGCCGGGGCGGCGGTCGAGGCTTTTGGGGGCCGGCGAGGATGGCCAAGGTCGCCAGACGTAGCCGAGGTCGTCAGACCTTGGCCGGCGGCATCCCATCTCTGGCGAGATGGGCTACGACTAATGCAGGTTGAAGCGAGTCGCCGATCCCTTTATTCTCCCCAGGAGACCATGCCACGGTTCTCTTTCAGCCTGCGGTTGAGCCTGGGGACGGCGTTCGTCGCGCTGGTGCTGCTGACGGCGCTGGCGCTGGGATGGTCGGCGTACGCGCTGGCCGGCGGCGCGTTGCGCGAGGGGCTCCGGACGCGGCTGCACGATATCGTGGGCCTGGGCGCCGCCCGCATCGATCCGGCGGCGCACGCGCGCATCCGGGGGCGCGAGGACGAGGGCGGGGAGGATTACCGACGCATCAAGGCCGAGTTGCGGCGGATCCGCGATGCGACCACGGGCCTGCGCTTCGTGTACACGCTGCGTCAGTCGGCGGACGGCAGGGTGACGTTCGTGGTGGACTCCGAGGAGGGCGGCGAGGACATGTCCCACGTCGGGGACCCGTACGACCACCCCACGCCCACGATGCTGGAGGCGTTCCGCCCGCCCCATGCCGTGAGGGTCGAGCGCGCGTTTTCCACGGACCAGTGGGGCATCTGGCTGACGAGCTACGCGCCGATCATGGATGCGGAGGGCAGGCTCGAGGCGGTGCTCGCCGCGGATATCTCCGCCGAGACCTTCGCGCGGTATCGCCGAAAGAACCTGGGCCTCATGCTGGCGGTGTGCGGCGCCATCGCGGCGGCATCGATCGCGGTGGGCATGGTGTTCTCCCATCGCCTGAGCATGCCGCTGCTCGGCCTGGCGACCGACATGGGCCGCGTGCGGGAATTCCGGCTGGATAGCGCGCCCGCGCGGCGATCGCGGATCCGGGAGGTGGCGGTCATGCAGGATGCCGTCGAGAGCATGAAGGGGGGATTGCGATCCTTCAAAAAATTCGTCCCCGCCGAGCTGGTGGCGGAGCTGATACGGATGGGCAAGGAGGCCACGCTCGGGGCCGAGCAGCGGGAGTTGACCGTGTTCTTCTCGGACATCGCGGGGTTCACGGCGATCTCGGAAATCCTCCCGCCCGAGGCGCTGGCCGGGCGCCTCGGCGTCTACCTGGAGGGCATGGCCGGCGCGGTGGAGCGGCACGGGGGCACCGTTGACAAGTTCATCGGCGATGCCGTGATGGCGTTCTGGGGCGCGCCCGCGCCATGCGCGGATCACGCCGCAAGGGCCTGCGCGGCGGCGCTCGGGTGCCAGCGGTTTCTGGAGCGGCTCAACGCCGGCTGGAGGGCCGCCGGCGAGCCCGAGTTTGTCACCCGCATCGGCCTGGCCACCGGCACGGCGGTCGTCGGCAACATGGGCCACGAGAACCGGCTCAACTACACCGCCATCGGCGACCACGTCAACCTCGCCCAGCGGCTCGAGAGCCTGAACAAATACTATGGCACGCGGATTCTCGTGAGCGACGCCACGTGGCGGGCGTCAGGGGGCGGTTTCGAGGGACGGCTCGTGGACGTGGTCGCCGTGAAGGGCAAGCGCCGGGCGGAGCCCATGTATGAGCTCTTGGCCGAGAAGGGCTCGCTCGATCCCGCGCTCGCGGGGGCCATCCGCATCTACGACGAGGGTTTCGCCCTGTACCTTGCGCGGCGTTGGGACGAGGCGCGCGAACGGTTCGCCGCGTGCCACGCCGCCTGGCCCGGCGGTGACGGCGCATCCGGCGCGCTCTACAACAGGTGCCTCGCCTACGCCGCCCAGCCGCCCCCCGTGGATTGGGATGGCGCGCACGTCATGCACGAAAAATAGCCGTAGCGCTCCCCGTAGCCGAACGCGTAAGCGTTTGGCCGCCAAAGCCTCACGGCTTCGGCTACATTTTCCCAAGCCGGTGGTCCGGCGGCCGCCGGATGGAATCTAGCCTGCATATTTCACGCGCATGCGCGAAATATGCAGGCTCAAAGGAAAACCGCGCTCTGAAATTCGGGTCCCCGATCGGTTTTCGGCACTGGAAACGCGGCCAACAGTTTGTGATTTCGGAAAATAGTGTTTGGGAGCGCGCGTCACCATCCCAACCTGCTTCTATCGCGCGGTTTTCCCAGAGGAGGCTGCCGGACAAAGTCCGACAGCCTCCTAGGAGCTTATCGATTCGACCAAGCGAGGTGCGGGGGATGCGCCAATCAATATCAACCTATTTGATATCAAGCAGTTATGTCATTGGTCGATATTTTCGTCCGCCCGCCCTTTGGCGTTGCTTTCCGCTTGTGTTACCGATAAACATCCAGTTGGCGTTTTGTCGGTATCGCGCCGGCGTGTGCGCCCGTGTCGGAGGAGAGGATATGAGCATGCAGAGTGGCTTCAGCGCGCGCGCGGTCGCGCTTGTTCTCGGTTCGGTCGTCGCGTGCGGCGGGCTGGCGTCTGGGCAGACGACCAACTTCTGGACCAACAACGCCAACGCGAACTGGACGGCGACGAACTTCTGGGTCCCGCTGACGAACTATCCCGACGGGGTGGGGGCGGCGGCGTTCGTCACCAACAACATCTCGGGCGCGACGCGCACGATCTACGTGGACACCAACATCACGCTGGGCTCGCTGTACTGGGGCGACCTGGACACGGGCAACGAGTACGACCTGCGCACGACCAACGCGGTGGCCAGCCGGATCACCTTCGACAGCGGCGACGCCAACCCCGCGCTCATCGTCCACGGCTCCGGGGACTGGGCGAGGCCGAACTTCGGCAACTTTGGCAATGGCGGCGACGACATCGACGCGGGGATCACGGTGGCCGACTCCCAGGGGCTCTTCATCGACGCGTTCCAGAATTTCGTGATCAACGGCACCAACGGGGCCACCGGCACCGACCCGAACCGGGTGTTCAACGGCGGGGGCTTTGACATCACCAAGGGCGAGGACGCCACGGTGTTCGTGCGGACGATCCTGACCAACGTCGCCACGGTGCGGGTGCTCGACGGGGAGTTCCGGGTGGACTCGGAGGGCAACCCGCTGCTGCGGCCCGGCATCAGCAACGTGGTGATCGGCGTGGCGCCCGGGGTGATCGACGCGGGGGCCAACCCGATCGGGGTGGTGACCAACGCGGCGGAGGGCACGGCCTGGGACCGCGTCCAGTTCCCGGTGTTCTCGGTCGTCGGGGCGAACAACACCAACGCCTCGTTCCCGGGGCTGATGGTGACCAACACCTTCGACGTGACCATCAACCGAGGCCATTTCCGGTCCTTCAACCGCCCGCAGACCAACGGGCTGCCTTCGGTGTACAGCGGCACCTTCACGCTCAACGGCGGCGCCAACGAGACCTTCTTCACGACGGAGGGCAACGATTTTGGCAACATCTCCAGCACGGTGCAGCGCACGGTGTTCACGGGGCCCATCACCGGCGCGGGCGGCTTCACCAAGATCGGCTCCGGGGAGATGACGCTGGTGGCGAGCAACTCCTTCGCGGGGGACCTGAACATCAACCGGCCCTCGGACCGGGCGATCGGCATCGCGGGCGGGGTGCGCCTCATGGAGGGCGGCACGCTCTCGGGCGTGA
>JADLBR010000567.1 GCA_020847615.1 Verrucomicrobiia bacterium | reverse complement strand
TCGCGAGTCTCCTGGAGGTGGGCACGGGTTTCCACCCGGAGCTCACGGGCCGGGAGAACATCTTCTTGAATGGCACGATCCTCGGGATGACGCGTCGAGAGATCCAATCGAAGTTCGACGAGATCGTGGCGTTCGCGGAGATCGAGAAGTTCCTGGATACCCCGGTCAAGCGGTACTCCTCCGGGATGTACGTGCGGCTGGCGTTCGCGGTGGCCGCGCACCTCGAGCCCGAGATCCTGATCGTGGACGAGGTGTTGGCCGTCGGCGATGTCCAGTTCCAGAAGAAGTGCCTTGGGAAGATGCAGGATGTTTCCAAGTCGGGAGGGCGAACGGTGCTGTTCGTGAGCCACAACATGTCGGCGGTCCAGACCCTGTGCCAGCGATCGATGCTTTTGGAGGCGGGGCGGGTGGCGACCGTCGGCGAGACCGACGAGGTGGTGCAGTCCTATCTGGCGGCGGCGCGGGAGCGGGGCGGGGCGACGCCCAGCGGGGAAGGGGACACGGAGCTGGGGCCGGCGCTGTTCCTGCGCGAGATGCGGTTCGAGCCCACCGCCGTGGTGAGCGGTGAACCGGTTTCCTTCTCCATCGCCATCGGCGCGCGCGGCCCCGTCCAGCTGCGCGAAATGGCGATGCTGGTGTACTCGGAGCTGGGGACGCGCGTCGCGGTCCTGGATCTGCGGCGCGCGGGCGCGGCGGGACTATCCCTGTCCGGCGGTGGACTGACCATCCATGGCCGCATTCGCGCGTTGCCGCTCGTCGAGGGCGATTACCGGATCGGGCTTTTCGTGGCGACCGGGGAATACCACGGCAACTACCACGACCTTGCGAGCGTGTCGGTGATCGATGACAAGTCGGCCGACGGCATCGTCCCCTATCCGGCGGCGCACCGGGGATTCGCCAATCTGGCGTTCGATGCGGAGGTGAAGCGACGATGACCTTTCGGCAATGGGTGAAGTACGGGCTGTTCGGCAAGTGCCCGGGGTTCAGGGGGAAGTTCCGGTATTGCGGGACGCGCGTATACTTCCCGCCGGGCAGCATCGTGTTCCGGATGGCCTGCGCCGATGGGCTCTACGAGAGCGACAACCAGCGGCTGCTCGGGAGCCTGGTCCGTCCGGGCAGCTGTCTGTTCGACGTGGGTGCCAATATCGGGCTCATGGCGATACCGGTGCTGCGCTGGGTCGAGGATTCCAGGGTGGTGTCGTTCGAGCCGTCGCCCACGGTGCTGCCCTGCCTGCGGCGCACTGTGGCGGGAAGCGGATTCGGGGGCCGATGGGCATTGGTGGAGAAGGCGGTGGGTGCGCGGGTCGGGAGCGTGGGCTTCGCGCTGTCAACGGGCGCCGAGAGTGCCTTCGAGGGCATCCGGCCCACGGGCCGAGCAAAGACGGTGGGCCAGGCGGAGGTGCCACTGACGACGCTGGACGCCGAGTGGGAGCGATTGGGGAGGCCGGAGGTATCGGCGATCAAGATCGACATCGAGGGCGCGGATATCGATGCGATCCGCGGTGCCACCGGACTGATCGTGGCCCAGCACCCGGCCATCCTCGTGGAATGGTATGCCCCCAACCTGGCCGCCTTCGGCATCGAGCCCGGCGCTCTGTTCGACATCGCGGGCGACCTCGACTATCGGCTCTACGCGATGCCGCATCTCGTGAGGATCGAGACGGCGGGGGAGCTCCGGCTGCACATGGTCCATACGGACACTTTTCTGCTCCATGGCCCCTGAGGCGAGCATCGCGGTTGGTGTGGCCGGTTCCGGATGCGTCCCCGGCGCCCCAATGGCGGATTCTCTCCCGCGACTGGCGTACATCGCGGATGTCGGGCCGGTCGATTCCGTCGCGGGCTTTCTGCTGCTGCACCGACTATTCTCGGGATATCCGCGCGATCGGCTGTGGGTCGTGGCGCCCTCCTCCGGCGAGGATCGCAGGTCGCCATCGGCGGGCTGGACGGATTTTCGGCTGGGTTGGGAGAGGCTCCAGCGAACCCGATTCCACAGGCTCAGCGCGCTGGCCGCCATCGCGCGGTCCGTGTGGCCCCCGAACAGGGTGGAGGGCGCGGTGGGCGCGTTCAGGCCGGATGCGATCGTGACGCTGCTGCACGGGTCGGGGTGGATCGCGGCATCGCGGTTGGCCCGGCGGCAACGCATCCAGCTGGCGATGATCGTCCACGATGACCGGATGACGCACTGCGAGTGCTTTCAAGGTGCGCTCAAGGGTTGGGCGCAGGGGATGGTCAGGGAGGCCTATCGCCAGGCGGGCGTGCGCTTCTGCATCAGCCCGGAGATGCGGGACGCGTACCGGGGGCGGTATGGCGCCGACGCGAATGTGCTGTATCCCTCCTTGGCTCCCGGCGCTGTCGCAGGGGGTGAGGCGATGCCGCCCGGGGGCGACCGCAAGCGGAATGGCTCGACCTTCTTCTATGCGGGCTCGGTGCGCTCGCACGGGATCAAGCGCCAGCTGGCGATCCTGGGGCGGATCGCGGTGCGACGAGGGCACCGGGTCGTCGCGCTGACGCCGGACTCGGGCGATTTGCGCGCGGATCCGATGCTGCGATCGGCCGGCGTCGAGATCCGGGATGCCGTGGCCGCGGATGCCGCGCGGCGCATGATGGACGCCGAGGCCGATGTCCTGATCGCGGGCATCGACGCCAAGACCGGCGACAACGCGCGCTACCTGTTCCCGACGAAATTGGCGGAATACACGTCCCTGGGACGCCCGATCCTGCTGTGCTCGCCGAAGGGCACGGCCGCCGCGAACTGGGCGGAGGGCCCGCCGATGCGAGCGCTCTGCGTCGAGGATCCGGTCAGGGAAGAGGATCTGGAGCGCGCGGTGGAGCGGTTGGAGAACGATGCGGGTTTCCGGGCGACCCTGGGTGCGGCGGCATTGAGCGAGGCGCGCGAGAGGTTCTCGCACGAGGCGGTGTTCGGGGTGTTTATGGATGGGATCCTCAAGGCTCTAGGCACGAGGCGCTAGGTGCGAAGAACTGTGGGTTCGGGGTTCTAGGTACTGGGTGTTGGGTTCTGAGCGTCGTGGTCACATCCCTTGCCTCGCCGACAACCGCGCATCCATTCCTTTGCCGATCACCTTCTTGAACCCTTGAGCCATAAACGCAGCTCCCTGGGCCCAGTACCCAGTTCCCTGCGCCGCGCACCCACAACTAGAATTTAGTGCCTAGAACCTCTAGCCTCGCGCCTTTGACCCCCGGCCGCATCTGCCTGGTGGCATGCTATCTGGGGCCGTTGCCGAGGTACGCGGGCCTGTGCCTGCGGACGGCGGCGCGCAATTCAAACGTCGATTTCTTGGTGGTCGGGGATGCTTTGCCGGATGAGCCGCCCGCGCAGAACGTGCGCTTTCGGAAAGAGGCCCGCGAGGCGATTGGGCGGCGGTTTGCGGGGCGCCTGGGGTTTGAAGTGCCGATATCGGGCCGCAAGCTGTGCGACCTGAAGCCGACGTATGGCGAGGTGTTCGCCGATCTGCTGGGGGGCTACGACTTCTGGGGATTCATGGACCTGGATCTCGTGTGGGGCAGAGTCGCGGATTTCTGGGCTGACCGGCTGCTGGACGGCAACGACATCCTCGCGACGCGCGAGGATCACCTGACGGGCCACTGCACGATCTTGCGCAATACGGCCGACATGAATGGCCTCTTCCGCGAGGTGCCCTTCCACCGAGAGCTGCTGTCGGATCCGGGCCACTATGGCTTTGATGAGACGGCGACCCACGAGGACGGCGGCAAGCGGGGAGGACTGGAGCCGCTGGACTTCGCGTGGGCCGCGGCGAACGGCGTGCGGCCGCGGCTATTTGATGCGGTGCTGCACAGGCTCGCCGCGGGGAGGGTCCGCCTGCACATGCGGCATTGCATCAATGAGGATGACCCGCGGGCGACCCGCGACATGAGGCTCCATTGGATGGGCGGGAGGCTGACCGATGAGCGGATGGGCCGCGGCG
>JADLBR010000566.1 GCA_020847615.1 Verrucomicrobiia bacterium | reverse complement strand
GTCCGGTTCGCCAGCGTCTACAAACAGTTCCGCGACCTGGACGATTTCCTCGACGAAGTCCGGCAGGTCCTCGAGGACACCTCCAGCGGCGAGGGGCAGGGCCAGGGCAAGCTGTTCTGAGCCATCCCGTCTGGCGGATTTGAAGCCCAACCGGCCGCGGGACTGCCCCCAGACGTCATCAGCCTGTCGACGTACGGTTTTTTCCTCGGTTTTGCTAAAAAAACATTTCCCTCCCCTGGACTTAGTGACTATGGTTAACCAGTAGTCGGAGTCGTCGTTCTGGCGACATGGGCGATTCGCCCGGTTCTCATGGACGCCTGATCTCATCCGCTTCGTTCGTTTCGTGTCCGACCAAGGAGATCGATATGGCGAGGGTGCAATCCATCCTGGAGGGCAAGGGCGGCGCGGTGATGTCGATCGGCCCCAAGGCCACGGTGCTCGAGGCGGCCCACCTGATGAATCAGCGCAAGATCGGCGCCCTGGTCGTCACGCTCGGCGGCGAGGTGTCCGGCATCATCACCGAACGCGACGTGCTCGTGCGCGTCGTGGGCGAGCAGCGCCATCCAGCCCAGACGCTCGTCGAGGACGTGATGAGCACGCACGTGACCTGCTGCACGCCCGACACGTCCATCGAGGAGGCCCGCACGCTGATGCGTGACCGGCGGATCCGTCACTTGCCGGTGGTCGACAAGCAGCGGCGGTTGCGCGGGATGATCTCCATCGGCGACCTCAACGCGTGGCAGATCGACGGCCACGAGCAGACGATCCACGACCTGCACCAGTACATCCACGGCCGAGCCTGAGGTTCGGGCCGGCCATGACGAAAAATGGAGTCCAGGGGAAGAGGGGCCGTGAGGGCCCACGGACGGGTAGGTGTCAGGGGAATCTCCAAGGCTCGGGCAAGATTGACCGTGATCTTGGGGATGGAGTGTTCGGAGCAAACCCTGTGCGTTCGCCAGGGTTTTTTTCTTGTCCGACACCGGCGAAGGGCTCGGCCTCGCGGGCTCAACGCCGGGGGCCGGGGTATCCTCTTGGCATGCCCCCCCGCATCGAACCCGTCCAGGACCTGGCTGATCCCCGGCTTGAGCCGTATCGCAACCTGCGCGATCGCGAGCTGGCGCAACGCGGAGGGCGCTTCTTGGCTGAGGGCGAGATCGTGGTCAAGCGCCTGCTGGCCGGGGGCGGGCCGGTCGAATCGATCCTGGTGGCGGAGAACAAGCTCGACCGCCTGGCGGGGCTGGTGCCGGACTCAGCGGTCATCTACGCCGGCCCCGAATCGCTGGTCAACGGCGTGATCGGCTTCAAGTTCCACTCGGGCATCATGGCCTGCGGCATTCGGCCGGCGAATCCATCGCTCGGGGCCCTCTTGCCGAACGATCCGGCGACCCCCGCCACCCTGGTGGTCTGCCCGCAGATCCTCAACCACGACAACCTCGGCCAGCTCATCCGGATCGCGGCCGCCTTCGGAGCTGACGGCATGCTCCTGGGTGAGCGCTGCTGCGACCCCTACTGGCGGAGGTGCGTCCGTGTGTCGATGGGCACGATTTTTTCATTGCCCATCCTGCGAAGCGAGGACCTGCGGCGCGACCTTGAGGCGTTGCGAGAGCGGTGGGGCGTCCGGCTGATCGCCACTGTGACGGATGCTGACGTCCTGCCTCTTGAGGACGCCGGCCGACCTTCCGGGGCGGGTCAACCGGATCGTGTGGGGTTGCTCTTGGGGCCGGAGGACCAAGGGCTGGACAGACAATGGGTTGCGCTTTGTGACGACCGCGTGACGATCCGTATGGGTCGGGGCACCGATTCACTGAACGTCGCTGTGGCCGCGGCGGTGTTCCTTCACCACTTCACGGCTAATATCCCAAGATGAAATTAAGGTAGACTGTATCCTTCGAAACGAAAGTTGGCCTCGGCGCGTGCGCCCTGATCCTTTGTTCCCTATTCGAAGAGGTGAGACGATGTTACGGACAAAACTCACTGCAATGGCGGTGGCATGCCTGTGGGTGGTGTTCTTTGTCGGGGGGATGACGGCACACGCCCAGACCACGCAGCCCTCGGCCGAGTCGGCACAAGCATCGCCCCCGATCGTGGTCATCGCCCGCCACGGCCAGAGCCTGCGCGGGACGGTCGACGGCTTCCCCATCCTGCTCCTGCGCGGCACGCAGGAGGAGCGCGGCGAGGCCCACGGCTTCCTGGCGGCCAAAGAGATCATCGGTGTCTGCGACGCCACGGCCGGGTTCCTCAAGCAGGGCAGCGACGCCGCCGGCAAACCCGCCAACCCCTGGGAGCAGGGCATCGAGGCCGTGGCTCGATTCGCCTTCCCTCTGCGCTGCGTGGCGGAGCTGCGCGGCATGCTCCGCGGCATCGAGATGGCGCTGCCCAACGAGCAGGACCGGCAGATCCCCTCGCTCGGACGGGCCATCACGCTCGAGGACCTTAAGCTGCTGCAGGCCGGCGAGGTGTTTGAGCTGATGCGCTGCAGCCAGTTCTCCGCCTGGGGCCCGTTGACCGACGACGGCGAGCCGATCGTCGGCCGGAACTGGGACTACCCCCCGCTCTACTCGATGGACTACGCCTGCGTGCTGGCGATCGAGCCGGCGGAGAAGGAGCTCTC
>JADLBR010000565.1 GCA_020847615.1 Verrucomicrobiia bacterium | reverse complement strand
CTACACCACGCTCGGGGGCATCAAGGCCGTCATCTGGACGGACATGATCCAGGCCACCATCATGATGGGCAGCGCCCTCGCCGCCATCGCCCTGCTCTACGCCGGCATCCCCGGCGGCTGGGAGGAGATCGGGCGGCGGCTCGCCGAGCCCGGCGACCTCAGGTTCCTCGATACCGGGATCGCGCCCGACCGCCCCTGGTGGCATGGCGTCAAGGCCATACTCGAATCGGAGTACACCATCTGGGCCGGGCTCCTGGGTTCGACCTTCACGACCATGGCCACGCACGGCACCGACCAGGACATGGTCCAGCGGATGCTGACGGCCAAGGACGTCCGACGCAGCCGGCTCTCGCTGGTGCTGTCGGGCCTGGCCGACATCCCCATCGTCCTGGTCTTTCTCGCCATAGGCATCCTGCTCTGGGTCCACTTCCAGGCCAACCCCGACCCCAGGCTCCCCGCCAAGACCAACGAGATCTTCTGCTACTACATACTCACCGGCATGCCCGTCGGCATCCGCGGCCTGCTCGTCGCGGGCATCTTCGCAACGGCCATGGGCTCCCTGAGCGCCGCGCTCAACGCCCTCGCCACCAGTTTCACCCGCGACTGGTACCTCCAGTTTATCCGCCCGAGGGCCTCCGAGGCCGACACGCTCCGCGCCGCGCGTCTCGCGACCGCCGTGTTCGCCATCCTGATGATCGCCGTGGCATCGGGCACCGCCGCATTCGTGATCCTCAACCCCAAGTCCCGCATCATTCCCATCGCGCTGGGGATCTTCGGCTATACATACGGCTCGCTCCTCGGGGTATTCCTCGTCGGCATGCTCACCAAGAAGCGCGGCAACGACTCCGGCAACCTCATCGCCATGGCGGCCGGCTTCCTGTGCGTCGCGATCCTGAGCGGCCTGCCCAACGACGTCGCCGCCATCTTCGGCTCATCCCTCTACCCCCAGCCCCACTGGATGCCCCGACTCGAGTTCCCGTGGCGCATCCTGTTTGGCACCCTGTGCACCGCCGCGGTCGCCCTCTGCTTCCGCACCCCGTCGCCACGGTGAGACGCCGCATGCCGCGTGTTGAGAGACGGCCCAACGCCCGCATGAACCCGGGCGCCCAGACCCGGCGCGTGCTGCGCCGCATGTTCGCCCTCGCCTTGCGTGCCCTCGGGCCCCAGCACTGGTGGCCAGGCGATACGCCCCTCGAGGTGTGCGTCGGCGCGATCCTCACGCAGAATACCGCGTGGGTCAATGTCGAGCGCGCCATCGCGAACCTCAAGTCGGCCGGCGCACTCGCCCCGTGCGCTCTCCACACCATGCCACACCGCCGCCTCGCCGCGCTGATCCGCCCGGCAGGGTACTTCAACGTCAAGGCCCGCCGCCTCAAAGCGTTCATCGCCTACCTGATCGGCCACCTCGGCGGCCGCATCGAAGCCATCCGCAGGAAATCCCTCGACGCCGCGCGGCGCGCCCTCCTCACCGTCCACGGCATCGGCCCGGAAACCGCCGACAGCATGCTGCTCTACGCCGCGGGTTTCCCCGTCTTCGTTTGCGATGCCTACACCCGCCGCATCCTGCACCGGCACGGCCTGTGCGCCCACGACGCCGAATACCATGCGATGCAGGACCTTTTTCACCGCGCGTTTCCCCGGCGAGATGCCGCCACGTACAACGAATTCCACGCCCTCATCGTGGCCGTCGGCAAGGACTTCTGCCGACCCCGCCACCCCCGCTGCGACGCCTGCCCGCTCGGCCCCCTCCTTACCCCGGCCCAGCGCCGCCGCCTCCAAATCTCTCCCAAACCAGACAAAACGCCCCGGCAAAGGCAGAGCGATCCGCCGCGATCCAGGCGCCCACGTCCTCCGGCGCCACAAATCGCCCGTCGATGATCTCTTCCGGGTGCCACCGGAACGGCCCCTCCCGCCGCACCCGATATACCCGGACAAATTCCTGACCCGTCGCCTCACACGCCTCCAGTCGCCCCAGTTCGTCCAGCTCTCCGGCGGTCGCCTCCACACCCAGTTCCTCACTCAGCTCCCGCACCGCCGCACCGAGATACGCCTCCCCCGCATCGAGATGCCCGCTCGCGGAACTGTCCCACCGCCCGGGGTGCGAGTCCTTGGAAAACGACCGCCTCTGCAAGAACACCTCCCCGGCACTATTGTAGACCAGGACGTGAACCGCCCGATGCCGCAACCCGCGCTCGTGCACGTCGCGCCGCGTGGCCAATCCCACCGGCCGATCCATCTCATCCACCACATCAAAAATCTCGTCCGCCATCCCCGCACCTTGCCACCCTCTGCCCCACCTTGAAAGAGGCTTGTCGCACGTCGGCCAGCTGCCCCTGCCCACCAGATCGGATCCGCCGATCGGGGCGATCTCGATGAGGCGGGATCCCCCATTGCATCCGCTCCCAACCGACCTACATTCCGCTGATGCCGGAAGTCTCAAGAGGCCCGATCACGCTGTCGCAGGACTGCCACGCCACGGCCATCCCGGCCGGGCACGGCACCACCCTGCCCAAGGGCACCTCCGTGACAATCACGCAAACCCTCGGCGGCAGTTTCACGGTGGCCACGCCGGCAGGCCTTTTCCGCATCGACGGGCGACATGCGTCCGCCCTCGGCATGCCCATGCCCGAAGAGACGGCGGCGCCACCCCCCTCCGGCCCCCTCACCGAGGCCGTCATCTGGGATACGCTCAAGACCTGCTTCGATCCCGAGATCCCCGTCAATATCGTTGATCTTGGCCTGATCTACGACATGCGGCTGTGCGAGGGTCCCCGCGGCGGCAAGCGCGTCGATGTGAAGATGACCCTCACCGCCCCCGGATGCGGGATGGGCCCCAGCATCGCCGCCGACGCCCAGCGAAAACTCGTCGCCCTCCCCGGCGTCGAGGAGGCCAATGTCGAAATCGTCTGGGACCCCCGCTGGAACCCATCCATGATCTCGCCCGACGGTCGAAAGAGGCTCGGCATCGAATGACCCACCACCACCCTTCCCCCCCCGCCACAGCAAGGGCGGACCCCTCCCGCCCCCGAAAGCCGGCCTGGTTCCGCCGCAAACTCCCCACCGCACCCGAGTTCGCGGGAACCAGCGCCCTGGTGCGCGACCTCCGCCTCCACACGGTCTGCGAGAGCGCCCATTGCCCCAATCGCTGGGAGTGCTGGAGCCGGTCGACCGCGACGTTCATGATCGCCGGAAACCGCTGCACCCGCGCCTGCGGCTTCTGCGCCGTCGATACCGCCAAGCCACTTCCCCTTGAGCCCGATGAGCCGG
>JADLBR010000564.1 GCA_020847615.1 Verrucomicrobiia bacterium | reverse complement strand
CGTCGTCGATGCGCAGAACCGCCGCCACCCCGCCCAGGCGCCGGAAGCAGGCGATCTGGCAGGACTGCCACGACAGCATGTCCTTCGACCGCGCCCGGATGACCGCGCGCTTCCGGCTCCACGACAGCGCCACGATCCGCGCGACCCGGTCCACCGCCCCGTCGCCGAGAACCGCCCCCGGAAACTGTAGCCGGCCAGTCCATTGGGTCCGCAAGGCGACATCCGAATTTTCGAGAGCGTCGCCTTGGCCTGATCGATTCCCGGCGCGGGTGGCCGGGGGAGGACGATGGGTCGTCTCGATATGATAGTGTCCCACCGCATGGTTTATGAGCGCCGACCTTCGGAGAGGTCCGAGTTGATCAGGACGCCACGGCGGGCAGCCTGACGGCTGGATTGTCGGTGACGCGGGCGAGGGTTTCAAGGCTCATGTAGCGCCGCGCCACGGCCCACTCGTCATTGGTCTCGAGCATCAGCGCCCCGACGAGGCGGACGATGGCCTCGTCGTTGGGGAGTGAGGGCCATCGCCCGAACGCCGATGACGTCGGCGCGCCGCTTGACCTCGCGGTTTACCCGTTCGAGTGGCTTTGTCGACGCGATCTGCGCCCAGTGCTCGCGCGGGAAGGACATGTAGGCCAGAACATCGTCGCGGGAGGCATCCATCAAGGCACCGAGCCTGGGCTGCTTCTCGCGCAGCGCATCGGCGACGATACCCCACTGCTGCTCCGCATCGGCCCTGGTTTCCTGCGCGAAGATCGTCTTCTGCATCGCGGCCACCGCCGTGCGGCTCTTGGCCGGGGCGTGGGCCAAGGCGTTCCGGAGCCAATGAATGCGGCACCTTTGATGGGTCGCGTTGAAGACGCGGCGCGCGGCGGCCCGAAGCCCCTTGTGATCGTCGGCGATGACCAGCTTGACACCCCTGAGGCCGCGGTCAGCCAAGGATCGCAGGAAGTCGGTCCAGAAAGTCTCGGCTTCCGAGGGGCCGGTGGCCACGCCCAGCACTTCGCGCTTGCCGTCTTCGTTCACCGCCACGGCCACTATCACGGCACGGCTGACGATCCGCCCGCCCTCGCGCACCTTGAGGTAGGTCGCGTCGAGCCACAGATAGGGCCAGGCGCCCTCCAGAGGGCGAGCGAGGAAGGCATTCACCCGCTCGTCGATCTCGCCGCAGAGGCGGCTGACCTGGCTCTTGGACATGCCGCCCGCGCCCATGGCCTTGACCAGGTCATCGACGGACCGGGTCGAGACCCCGTGGACATAGGCCTCCTGGATCACCGCCACCAACGCCTTCTCGGCCGTGCGCCGGGGCTCGAGGAAGCTCGGAAGGTAGCTGTTCCATCCCGGGTGCTGGAATCCGGGATTCCGATCCGGTGTCCGCGGTCCCGGGTCCGCAGCATGGAAACCGGGGCCAACCTCGACGGGTCGGGGGCCGAGCTTGCGATCTGTCGTCCTGTGCCCGCCTCAGTGGCCAGCCATTGCCTCGAGATGCTCGATGAATATATCGTCGCTGCCGAGCGCGCCGGACTTGAGGCAGAGGGCCAGCGGTGTCGGGCCGTCCGAGACACCCAGCGGGATCTTGCCAATCTCATAGGGGCCGAGCCGGATCTCGCCGACCTTCAGCGCCTTGATGACGGCGCCGGAGGTCTCTCCGCCCGACACCAGAAGCCGGCGGACGCCGCGCGCAACGATGCCGGAGGCGATCCGCGCCAGCGTGTCATCGGCTAGCCGCGACGCCTCTTGCCGGCCCAGCCGGGCCTGAAGATCGGCGACCGCCTGCGGGGCAGCCGACGTGGCGATCGCGAAGGGCACGGCCCCGATCCGGGTTTCAGCCCAGGCGAGCGCCTGTCCGACCACGTCAACGCCAGTGACGGAATCGAGCAGGTCGATCCGCAGCACCGGGCGACCGCTTTGCTCGAAACAGTCGAGCTGTTCGAGATTCCGCCGCGAGCAGCTTCCGGCAAGGACCGCACCGGGACCGGATATCGCCGGGACCGGCGCGGGGGTCGCAGCTTCGTCGATCCACTTCGACGCCCGCCAATGCGGCGGGTAGTGCGGGACCATCGCGGAATGTCCGGTCAGCAGCGGCCAGTCGTGGCTGAACTCGGCGATCCGCGCCAGATCCTCTTCGCAGAGCGCGTCGGCGATCACATATTCCACCCCCGCCGCTGCCAGTTCGGCAAGACGGGCGTGGCAGGCCCCGACCCCCCGTTGCAGGGTCGCCCAGCGCAGAAGCCCCACCTTGCGGCCTGTCTGGGGCCGCAGAACCTCGACCAGATTGGACTCGGACATCGGGGTTGCCGGATCGTGGCGCTTGGCCGAATTGGAAAGCAGCACGACGCCGCCGAAGGAATGACCATTATAGACCGTTCGGTCGAATTCGGGGAAAGTCGGGCAGAAAAGTGTCTGCCGGGCGCTCGTCAGCTCCATCAGCACATCGGCGCAGGGCCCGATGTTGCCTTCCGGGGTCGATGCGAAAGTGCCGCAGTATTTGAAGAACATCTGCCGGGGCTGGCTGGCCGCCAGAAAGCGCCCCGCGTCGCGGAACATGCGTTGTGCTTCCGCCCTTGGCGCCACCCGCGACTTGAGCGCCACCACAACCGCATCCCCCGTCACCTCGGGGTCGTTGCGGACCGGACCGACAAGGAACTGGGTTCGGACGCCTGCTGCCACAAGCATGCTCGCAAGCTCTACCCCACCGGTCAGGTCGTCGGCTATGGCGGCGAAAGCGGGTCTGTTCACGGGATTCTCCTTGCGGAACGGTCAATGGATGGGGGCGGGAACCGGGCACAACCGACACTGGCGACGGCACATCGCCTTCGCTCAACCGGACGCATAGCTGCCGCCGAAGCGCGCCAGAGCCTCGGCCACTTGGCCCGCGTCGAGAAGCCGCGGCACACCGGAAGCGCAGAACAGCAGATACTGCCGCGAGAGGGTTTCAAGCACCTCGGCGGACAGGATCGCCGCTTCGATGGTGCGCCCGTGGCAGATCAAGCCGTGATTGCCAAGAAGGCAGGCCGTCCGGTCGTGCAGGGCTTCGACGGCCACCTTTGCCAAGGCCAGGCTGCCGAACATCGCATAAGGTGCGCAGCGCACGTCGCCGCCACCGAACCGGGCCACCTGATAGTGGAAGGCAGGCAACGGCCGATGCTGGGCCGACAGGGCGACGCACGCATCCGAATGGGTGTGGACGATCGCCCCGGCCTTCGGGAAGGCGCGGTAGATCGCGGCGTGCATCGCCCATTCCGAAGACGGCTTGCGGCCATCTTCGGTGGACCCGACAAGATCGCAGGCGACAAAGCTGCCGGGCCGCACGTTCGAGGCACGGGTGCCGGTCACCGAGATCACCATGCCGCCCGGCGTTCGCTCGCTGATATTGCCTTCCGCACCGATGAGAAGGTCGCGCGTGCCCAGATGCTGATAGCTGTCACATCCCGCGTGATTGTGGACCCGTTTCCAGAACAGCTCGGGCCTCTGGCGTTGCCAGTCCTTGAGGGCGGCGATGGGCGTTCGGCCCTTCAGGGCGGATTGCGGGGGCTGGCTGTTGTAGAGGTGGACGTAGCGCAGGAGGGTCTGGTCCAGATCCTCGCCGCTGTGGAAGCGGTGGCTCTG
>JADLBR010000563.1 GCA_020847615.1 Verrucomicrobiia bacterium | reverse complement strand
GCAAAACGGACAAAACTCTGCGCCGCCCACCTGCCGCCGGCCAGATAGGCATGGGCAAAGAACCGGAGGTCGGGCACGGTGACCATCAACCACCCGCCCGGCGCCAGCAACCTCGCGCATTGCCGGAGAACTTCGGGCCCCTCCTCGTAGCTGAAATGCTCGAACACGTGCTGCATGCGGACCAGATCGAACCGACCAAGCAGCGACAATTCCTCGCCCGTCATCTGCAAAATATCGCCCCGGAAGCAGCGGCCGGCCGTTTCGGCATCCGGCGGTTCGTGGGGAAACCAGTCCAGATAGTGGAACCCCTCGTCAAACTTGGTCCCATTGCCAATATCGAGCCATCGGGTCTTGCCCTCCTCGATCAGTCGGCGTTTCAGGCCGAGGGGCCCCGTGCGCGGCGTCTCCCGCCGGAGCCGCCAAGCGACCTTGACCTCGATGCGGCGCCAAAGGATCGCCAGCCATGACAGGGCGCAGATCAACTTCAACTCCCAATAACCAACATTCAACAACCAACGTCCACGTTCAACCGCGGATAGCGTCAATCGCGCAAATCTCGGCCGACGGGACCCTCTCCCCCGCAGGATTTCGCACCACGAAGGGCACGAAGTTCACGAAGGCATTAGTGTCCATTCGTGTTCATTCGTGGTTCCGAATCGCCCGGGCCTCCGGTCGCGCGCAGGGTTTAACCACGGATAACGTGAATCGCACGGATCTCGGCCGACGGGACCCTCTCGGTTCGTCAGGCCGCGGATGCGGCCGGACGAACCGAGAGCGCGCGCCACCCATCCCCGCCATCCGCGGTTCCAAACCTTCGCGCCCTTCGTGTCCTTCGTGGTTCGCGTCACCTCACGATGATCTGGGCTGGAAAGTCGGGAGAGATCCTCGATGCGCTCAGGGCGGTTCCATCGGGCAGGAAAAATCTCATTTCCCCGCTTTCGGCGCAGGTCCAGAATTCCTTGCATCCCAGCGCGCCGTAGAAAGAGCGCTTGGCCGACATCTCCTCGTCCGTATTATTCGGGGAGAGCACTTCGACGCAGATGTCCGGCGCCGCGACCAGCGCGGTCTCGTCCGCGTTGTACCGCTCGCGGCCCTCGGCGATCCAGCAGACGTCTGGCACGCGGACCTGGTCGGCGCCCTCGATGGGGCACTGCGTGATGACCACGCCGCCCGGCAACATCTGTTCCATCAGACCGCCGATCCGCAGCTGCAATTTCCCATGTCGTGGTCTCGCCGGACTCATTTCGATAATCCCCCTCGGTGTCAACTCCACCTTGAACGGCAGCTCCGCCAGCGCCTTGTCGCGGCAGATCTGGCTCCATGTCAGCGCCCCTTTCATGCCCACAAATTACCGGCCAGGCCACACCCCGTCAAACACGGCGAGCGAAGCGAATCTCACCACAAAGTTCACGAAGGTCTGCCATTCGCGTGTATGCGCGTACATTCGCGGTTTCAAATTCCCGTGCCTCCGGTCACACGCGGGTTTCAACCGCGAATGGACGCGAATGCACGCGAATTCGTGCCGACGACGGGACCCTCTCGGTTCGTCCGGCCGCGGATGCGGACAAACGAACCGAGAGCGCGCACCCCATCCGTGTTCATCCGTGTTCATCCGTGGTTCCAAACCTCCGTGCCCTTCGTGCCCTTCGTGGTTCAAATCCCCCCGTCATCGTGCCACGACCCGAAGGCCGAGGACTCTTTCCATCGCGTCGAAGTCACGGTCGCGGTGCAAGAGCTCCAGGCGGTTCTCAATGCAGACCGTCGCGATAAGCACATCGACGGTCTTCCGCACCGTGACGCCCTCGGCGCGCAAACGCCGAAAGTGTCTCGCGGCGGCCACGGCCGTGCCGAACGCGTCGCCCGGAAAGAAGGGCATGGCATCGAAAATTCCACGCAGCCGCTCAAATTCCCTGTCTCCCGGGATCCCCTGGAGCACCTCGGCCATGACCAGGCCACAGGTGGCAATCAACTCCGTTCCGAGCAAGAGGTCGAGGCGGTCCGCCTGCCAGCAGGCGTTTCCGCGGAGGTACTCGACCCAGACCGATGAATCAACGAGCACCATGGTCGAGGCGCATTGCGTCCAGGTCGCCCGTCCAGGCCACCCGGCCCCGCAGTGACCGCGCAGAACGCTGCCTCTTCATGCGGACCAGAAGCCGGAGGCCCTCCTCGACCGTCGCCCGCTTCGTCGCGTGGCCGCCCGCCGCCATCGCCTGCCGCATCAGCCGGTCATCGATCACGATGTTCGTCCTCATGTGTGTATATTATGCCACACGATACACATCGTCAATCCGCCGCTATCGATCTGCCACGAAGCCCGCTAAGTTCACGAAGGCATTGGCGTCCATTCGTGTGAATTCGTGGTTCAAAATCCGCCTCGTGCCCTGCCCGAGGTTCATCCGGGCGCGACGACCCAATCCGGCGCCCCCAAGAGCGTTGCCGCCCTCCGGTCGAAAGTGAGCCAGCGACCGCCGTGGGCGCGGGCGAGCGCTGCATAGGCGGCATCGCAGCCGGTCAACCCCAGGGCCGTGAACTCTCGCATGCCCTCGGCCAGCGCCACCGTCATCGGCATCCGCCTCAGCGGCAGGTTCAACAGCCAACGCATGCCCGCGGTCGCCCACCGGGCGGGGTCCGCATGGCGCCGGGTCACGACGGCGTATACCTCGTAATAGAACAGCTCGGGCACGGCAAAGACATCGTCGCCCTCCAATGCGGCGCGAGCCACCCTCATGGCGGCCGGGGTTTCCGGTTCCACGAGGAACCACTTGATCGCTACCGAGGCATCAACGACGGTCATCCGATCCCTCACGCAAGGCCCGCAAGGTCTCCAGGCTGTCGGCGCCGGAGGACGCCGACTGGAGCGCCATCAGCTCCTCCATCGCTGCACGCAACGCATCCCCCGCCACAAAATCCACGAACCGCTGACGGAAAATCTCGATCGGCACCAGGGCCGCCACCGGCTTCCGGTCCCGCGTCACCAGCACCGGCTCCCCCCCCGCCTCCAAGTCCGACAGAATCGATCCCAGCGACTGCCGCACCGCCAAGGCATTCACGCTTTTCATGTATAGGAGTATATGCCTGCTTATAGGCCTGTGCAAACTACGGGATCCTTCGTGGTTCCGAATCCCCCGCGGAATTTCTCACCACGAAGGGCACCGAGGTCACGAAGGAAGACATCCGTGGTTCCCGCCGTCACGCGCTTTTGATGCGATGCATCTGGGCGACCGAGGCCACGAACCGCCCGCAGATGGTCTCCAAATGGGGCACGACTTCGCTGGCGTACTTGACCAGGAGCGCCAGTTTCTCCGGGTCCAGACTGAGGTCATAGGCATGATTAAAGACATGCCGGAAGCCCCGGAGTTCGCGCAGGGGCTGGGAGAGCTTATCGGACCACAGGGCCGGTCGCACTCCTGGGATCGCGATGGACATCCGACGCACCAGTGCCGCGTGCCAGCCCCTGTCGCGATCCACCTGATTCTCGAACGCGCTGGCCACCCGGACGGCCATGCGTTCCACGATGTTGTAAACCCTGGAGAGATGGTGGGCACATCCTTCCCTGCCCGACTCCGAGCCCTCATCCAGACGCCGCTTGGCCAGATCCAGGGCTTCGGCGGCTACCCTGCAGTCCGCCTCCAGTTCCCCGCGCAACGTGGCCAGGGTCACGGCATCCATAATTCACCATCCCTCAAGATTTTCTCGCGCAGCCGCGACTCCGGCAATAGGACAACGTCAATCGGTCGGCCCAAGAGTTCCTCAAACTCCGAGTGCAGCATGTAAAGGGACTTCCCCTCCGGCAGAACCTCGATAGCGATGTCCACGTCGGAGGTCATCCCAAAGTCTCCCTCGCGACACAGGGACCCGAACACCCACACCCGCTGGTCGGGCAACAGCCGACGCACGACCTGCCGCAGGCGGTCGCGTGTCACCGTGCGCGCCCGCTCGCGGTCCCGGACTCGCCGCAAATCTCTCTGCTGCAACAAGGTCACGAGCACAACCTAAAGCCGAACTCTGGCTCAGGCGAATCGAATTTGACCGCGGATAACGCGAATCGCACTCAGGCGACCGGGACCCTCTCCCCCGCAGAATTTCTCACCACGAAGGGCACGAACTTCACGAAGGCAGTGGCGTCCATTCGTCCGCCCGAGGCGGACAGGTCGTTCATCCATGGTTCCAAATTTCGGCAACGGCATCGACGGTCGCGCCCAGATCGAAGGCCTTGACCCGTTCCCGGCATCGGGCGGCCAGCGCCTCCCGGTTCTGCATCACGTGGGCGATGGCCCCGGCCAGCGCCTCCACATCCCCGCAAGGGTAACGCAATTCGGGCCCCACAAGATCCTCGGCGCACCCGCAGGCATCGCTCACCACGCACGGCAGGCCGCTCGCCATCGCCTCGTTGACCACCAGCCCCCACGTCTCCCCGGGGTCGCTGGGCAGCACCAGGCAATCGGCCGCGGCATACGCGCGCGGGATCTGGGTTTGGTTGAGGAAGCCGGCGAACGAGGCGCGGGGCGCGTCGTTCGAGGCTAGGGGCGCGAGGCTAGGGGCTTGAGGTCTCTCAGGCTTTGCGCGGACTGAAGCCGGAACTGCCTCAGCATCGAAGGTAACGTCGCAGGCAATGCGCAGTGCGGAACCCAGTTCTCCACTCCCGACAAACAGCACATGCAGCCCTTCGCCCCTAGCCCCTAGCCTAGCACCTCGCGCCTCGAGTCGCCGCGCAGCGGCGACGAGATCCCCCGGCCTCTTCTTCGCAATGAACTTCCCGCAGAACAGCACGCAGAAGGCGTCGTCGGGGATTCTCCATTCGCGACGGATCCGAGATCGTTCCGAACCGATCGTCCCACCCGAGGACGCCGGGGCCGGCGCCCCTCCCGGGTGGCGCAAGATGGCCGCCTGTCTGGCGAACCGCGCATTGTCCACGCAATAGGGGGCCCAGTGCAATTTCTCCTCCGCCACCCCCATGGCCTCGTACAGGCGCCGGTTGGCCGATCCGATGCAGAGGAAGTGGTCCACCTTGGAGAAGAGGCGGCCCAGCGCCGCCCGCCGAAGCAACCGCTTCCACATGGGCCGCGGGGCAATGTCATTGCTCTCCCCGCGGAGCCAGACCTCGGCGCCGGCGGCCTTGGCCTGCCCCGCGGCCTGCCAGTACGCCATCACCTGCCAGCCCTGGAGCCACACGGCGCGCACGCCGAGCTCCCGGATCAGCGGCACCAGCGACTCCGCCAACCGCACGCCCCAGAACCGGTTCACGTCCCAATCCGCGTTCACGCGCAGGAACCGATGCGGGTACCCCTCCAGCGGATCCACGTCCCACGCGAACGATTTCCCAAATTCCTTGTCCCTCGTGACCTCCGCCCCATGCCGCGTCAGAAACCACACCTCGAAAGGCACGCGACCATCGGCGGCCAGCGCCCGCCAAAGGGGGATCTGGTACTGGATGGGGTGGGTGGTGATGATTGATAGCATTAGGCTAGAGGCGCGAGGCTAGGGGCTAGCCCGGACATTTCACAGCCTTGCGGGCTGTGAAGTGTCCGGGCTCTGGGAAAACCGCGCGATAGCAACAGGTTGGGATGGAGACGCGCGCTCCCAAACACCATTTTTCGAAATCACAAACT
>JADLBR010000562.1 GCA_020847615.1 Verrucomicrobiia bacterium | reverse complement strand
GAACGGCCTGTCGCAACGGGCTGGTCCCCAACAACTTTTAGTGCAATGCAATGTATTGCAACAATACGGTTGTATCAGTGTGGCGCGGGAAGCATCTTGGTTCAAGCAAAACAGACACACATTCGGAAGGAGGTTGGTCACATGACGAGGAGCAGGATCGGAGGAGAAGAGGGGGAGAAACGGGAGATGGCGCCGGCGGCACCGCTGCCGAGGGTGGAAGTGAGGATGACGCGCACGTGGGTGCGGAACCCGCTGGTGGGCCATGCGGTGCGCTCGGTGGAGGAGCTGGCGGCGATGTTCGCCTGGATGGAGATGTACGCCGAGGAGCGGCTGGTGGCGGTGAACATGGACGACGGCAACCGGCTGCGGCACTACGCCGAGATCGCGCGGGGAGGGGCCTCCGGCCTGGCGGTGTCGCTGCTCGACGTGGTACGGCCGGTGCTCTTGACCAACTGCCGTGGATTGGCGCTGATCCACAACCATCCACTGGGCGATCCCTCGCCGAGCCCGAGGGACCGGCGCTTCACGCTCCGCGTGCACCGCATCTGCCAGATGCTGGGGATCAGGTTCCACGGGCACCTGGTGCTCGGCTGGGACGGGAGCTTCCACGAGATCCTCACCGGGCGCGAGGGGCGCGGGGGCGATGGGGAGACCGCGACGGCCGCGGAGATCCGGTCCGGCCATGCCAGGGCGGGGCAGATCATCGCCGATCTGGAACGGGCCGCGGCCTAGCGCCGCTTGCGGGAGCGGAGCGGCCTCGGCGGCGGGGCCTCGTTGAGCGACGCCATCTCGGGGGAGGGGGCGGCGAGCGGCGAGACCCGGCCGCGGCCTTCGACCCCGGCGGGGCCAGCCGGTCCCTGGACGGGGAAGAAGTTGCCGATGACGTCGTGGCGCAGGTCCAGGGCGATGAGCACCGAGAGGTAGTGGGTGAAGTCGCGTATGAAGGGGCTCAGGGACGCGGCGCGCGCGGCGGCGGCCTTCCGGAGGTTCTCATCGAAAGAAATATTTCGTCGGCTCTTCATAGGCATAACAGATACACGAAATGCGCCTGAGTTGCAAGTGGTATTGACGTGTACACGACGTGCGCGTACCGTGAGCGCATGGCAAGACCGACGTTTTCAAGCGACCCGCGCGTGCGGCGCAACGTGTCGATGGGCCAGTCCGTCTGGAAGGGGCTGGCGGAGCGAGCGCGGGCAAACGGTTTCCGGGGCGGGGTCAGCGAGCTGCTGGAGCGGCTGGCCATCGCCGAGCTGAACCGCAAGCGTGGCATAGCGCACCTGCATCCCCGGCCACTCCCGGTGGCAGGGCAGGAGGGCGCATGAGCGGCGCGCTGGACCAGGCGATCCAGGCGGTGGTCGAGATCTTGGTCGAGGCTCTGCGGGCGGAGTTCGAGGCCGCGCTGGCCCGGATCGCGGACCTGGAGTCGAGGGCCAAGGAGGAGATCGACCGCTGCCGGCTGCTGAGCAAGAAACAGGTCCGCGAGATCCTTAACTGTTCGCTGCGGCAACTGAACCGGTGGATCGCCGAGGGAGTGCTGCCGATCGTGTGGCTGGACCGCAGGCCGCGATTCGACCCCCGGGACATCGAGGCGCTGGCGCAGAAGCGCAAGCTCCGGGAATCGCCGGGGCCGGCGGCGCGGCTCAGGAGGGCGGCGTGAATATCCGCGTCCTGTCGGAGGGAGCGGCGGCGTTGACCCAAAGGCGTCCCCGCCGGAGGAAGCCAAGACGCACACCGATGCCGGCCCCCAGAGAAATCGCCATGGGCTATGGCGACCGGCTCTACGCGGTCGAGTCGCTCGCGCCGGAATTCTGCCTTCTCTACGGCCTCGCGGCGCACGAACTCCGCAAGGGGGCGGCAGTCCTGGTCCCGGGCGAGGGACCCACCCGGGCCATGCGGAGATTTCTGGAGGTGCTGGAGGCTAGCGATCTCAAAGATGCCATAGAGCGGCTCGCGGGACAGAGGGCCATCGGGCGGGGTGCGGGGGTGGCCAAATGAATGCCCGCTGCCTCCTCGCGTTGCACACCATGATGTTTCTCGGCGAAACCGCCTCGGCGAGCCCGCATGCCGCTCCCGCCGCCATCACCGTTCGGGCAACGGCCTACTCGTGGCGCGAACCCGCGCACAAAAAGTGGGGAACCAAGAACGCCATCGGAGGTTCTTTGGCGCACCCGCTTGAAGGCCTCGGCCATTGCGCGGTGGATCCCGACGTCATCCCACTGGGCTCGATCCTCCATGTGCCGGGGATCGGCCCCCGCATCGCCACCGACACGGGGAGGCTCATCCGGGGCCGGGACCTCGACATCCATTTCGATTCGCTGCGCGAGATGCGCGCGTGGGGCGCGCGGAGGGTCACGGTGCGCGTGTTGCGCTGGGGATGGGGGAAACGGGAGGGGTCGAGGGGGATAGGCATTTCTGTTTCGCGCGCAAGGGCGGGCGCGCGGGGCGCTTCCGAATCACGCCCGAGAGGAGATTCCTGACATGCAATTCACTCAGGCGCAGCGGCGGCGCGCCAAGCTCAAGCTCGCCGTGACCGGCCCTCCGGGCTCGGGGAAGACGATGTCGGCACTGCGGCTCGCGACCGGGCTGGTCGGGCCGGGCGGTAAGATCGCGGTGATCGACACCGAGAATCGCTCGGCCTCGCTCTACTCGGACCGGTTCAAGTTCGACGTTTGCGACATCGACCCGCCCTTTGACGTGGAGAAGTTCGTGGCGGGGATCGGGGCCGCGACCGCCGCCGGTTACGGCTGCCTCATCATCGATTCGGCGTCCCACCTCTGGAAGGGCGTGCTGGAGTTCAAGGGCTCGCTGGATTCGCGCGGCGGCAACTCGTTCACCAACTGGAACCAGGCGGGCAAGAAGTACGACGCGGGCCTCTCGGCCATCCTGCAATCCGACATCCACCTCATCGCGTGCATGCGATCGAAGGTCGAGTACGTCCTGGAGGAGGACATCAAGGGCAAGCAGGTCCCGCGCAAGGTGGGGCTGGCGCCCGTGTTCCGCGACGAGGGCGAGTACGAGTTCACCATCGTCTTCGACGTGGCCCACGACCACACCGCCCAGGTCTCCAAGGACCGCACTGGCATGTTCACCGACCGGATCTTCCAGGTCACCGAGGACATCGGGAAGCAGATCGGCGCATGGCTGGACGGGGCGGTGGTCGCGCCAGATGCCGTCAAGCCCTCAGGGCCGGGAATCCGCGAAGCTGGGAATCCCCGGGACGGGGAATCCCCGGCCCATGGAATCCCTGAAGCGGGGAATCCCTCCGATGATGAATCCCCGGACCGCGAGAAGTTCGCCGAACTGGTCGCACCCCACCGCGAGCAGGTCATCGCCTGGATGGTGCGGGAGGGCTGGCTCAAGGAGGGCGACGATCTCGGGGCGCTGAACATCGCCAACGTCCGCAAGGTGCTCAAGCGGCCGGCGGCATTCCTCCGGGCGGTGCAGCAGGCCGCGGTCGCGGCGGGGGTGGCGCAGTGAGCGCGACACGCAGTGAGACGCATGGCGTCAATCACATCAAGTCCGCCCCGGTGGGTGACATCGAACCGGAGTTCGGGGACTACCGCGTCCTTGAGCGAATGTTCGGCATCAGGCGTTCGTTCGCCTACGTCCTGTCGGATCGCGGGGACATCCGATCGGTGTGCATCCGCAGGCCGGGGGCGATCAAGGGCAAGAGGCTGTTCGATCTGGCGAGCGTCCGGGCCTTCCTTCACCGACAGATGAAGAGAGGCGGTGCGAAGTGAGCGCCGCCCTCATCGCGGTCACAGGCGTCGACGGCGTCCAGATCGCCATCGAGCCGGAGGTCAAAGAACGATCCCACGCCCTGCTGGTGGAAGCCGGAGAGATCCTCTCCGTCGCCAACAACTTCGACCAAGAGACGGCCGCCGAGGTGCTCGCGCGGCTCCAGGAGATGGCCCGCGGGGTCGAGCGTGCGCGCAGGGCGGTCAAGGATCCCGTGCTCGAGGTGGGCCGGAGGATCGACGCGATCGCCGGGGAGTTCTCCGGCCCGCTGGAGGCCGAGGCAGACCGCATCGGCCGGCTGATCGGCGCGTACCGCACCTCCCTCCAGGCGGAGATCGCCAGGAGAGAGCGCGAGGAGCGCGAGCGGCGGGGGCAGATCATCGAGGACGCCAACCGCGAGAAGGCCCGCCTCGACCAGGAGGCCGCGAATGCCACCACGGAAGAGGAGCGCCGGGTTGCGGAGGAGAAAGCCAGCGATCTGGTGCGGCAGACCAACGCCGCGCTGGTGGAGAGCAAGCAGGCCGAGGTCAACGCGAGGATGCGGCCCGCCGGCATCGTGGACCGCGGCTCGTGGAAGTTCGAGGTCGAGGACATCGGGAAGCTCTTCGAATCGCGACCCGACCTCTGCCTGATCGAACCCAACGGCGCCGCGATCCGCGGGGCCATCAAGGGTGGCCTGCGCCAGTGCCCGGGACTGCGGATCTTCAAGGACTCCAAGGTCACGACGCGCAAGGCGGCCTGAGAATCAACAACAACAAGAAAGGACAGACATCACATGCCAAAGGTACAATTCATGGACCGGGGCGGCTTCCAGCTGCTCGAACCCGGTGACTACACCGCGTTCGTCGAGGAGGCCAAGGATGGGACCAGCCAGAACGGCAATCCTAAGATTGATTTAAAGTTGAACGTCAACGGGGCCACGGTCTTCGACACGTTGACCTTCACCGAATCGGCCGCGTGGAAGATCGATAGCTTCCTCAAGAGCTGCGGCCTCGCGCCTGAGAAGGGGGGGTTCACCGACGTGACCGCGCGGACCTGCGAGAGGGCGGTCGGCAGGGTGCGCATCGGCACGCGGCCGGGGCTCAAGGACCCCTCGAAGGTCTACAACTGCGTCGAGGCCTGGCTCTGCGACCGAAAGTCCATGGACCTGGCCGAAGCGGTGCGGGACGACATCCCGTTCTGAGGGGCGAATGAAATCGACCCAGGACTGGCTCACGATCACCGCCAGGGAGGCGCGCCGCCGCGGCTACCGGCCCCTGACGCGCGGGTGCCGCCCATCGGAGACATGGATGCTGGAGAACTTCATCGACGACATGATGCGCGGCGGCATCGACTTCGCCCTGGTCCGAGAGGACGGCGCTCCGGACGCGGTGGCGGTGTACCGCAGGCCGGGGAAGGCGGGCGACGGGAACCGGAGGGGCGCGTGAGCCATGATCCGATCGAGGCGCTTGGCGAGATTTCCGGCGGGGAACTGCTGCACGCGTGGCCGGTGTGCGCGAAGCCGCAGGCGTGGTGGATACAGGTCCATTCGCCCCGGCTGGCCAAGTACCTCGGGCGGCGGAAGGACTGCCGGCGCGTGGCTGTCGGCGTGGCGGGCGGGTATCTGCGGACCTACGAGATCGCGCGGACGCGTCCCTTCGTCGTGAGGTTGATCAGGCGGATGCTGCGCGGGGAAGACGCTAATGAGGGTTCTGGCCGCTCAAATTGGCCCGAGACGCGCCGGACACCGGTGGCCGCACCCACCATACCCCGGAACTGTCGTGGGGCATTTCAGGCTGCCAGCTTGGAGGTGTAGGAGTGATGGGATCGCGCGCCAGCCCCCTGGAGGACAAGTTCGCCGGGCTCTGGTCCAAGCTGGGTGGCCCGCCGCTGGAGCGGGAATACCGCTTCGCGCCCCCGCGGCGCTGGCGCTTCGACTTCGCCCACCCGCAATCGCGGGTCGCGGTCGAACTCGAGGGCGGGGTCTGGAATCGCGGCCGGCACAACCGGCCGCTGGGCTTCATCGCCGATTGCGAGAAGTACTCGGCGGCGGCCCTGGCCGGGTGGACCGTGGTGAGGCTGACGGAGGGGCAGATCACGGAGGAGAGGGTGGAGGAGATCATCGCGGCGATAGGGGAGAGGACAGCGTGAGCATCGCCGTCAGCAAGTCTGTCTGGGAGCGGTCGAAGGCGAGGGCGGGGGATCTGCTGGTGCTGCTGCGCATCGCGGAATTCGCCGACGACTCGGGTAGGGCGTTCCCGTCGATCGCGAGACTGGCCGAAGAATGCCGGATGGATCGCAGCAACGTGAAGCGGCACATCGCGCGGCTCAGGGCCATGGGCGAGCTCTCCGTGGGCGACCAGGACGGTCCCCGCGGCACAAACACCTACCGGATCTCGCTGGCGCAAGGGGGCGCGAAATTGCCCCCCGGTGCGGGATCGCCTCCCGGCGCGATGGTGCCTCCCGGTGCGAAATTGGGGGAGGGGGGGCGCGAAATTGCCCCACAGGGGGGCGCGAAATCGCACCCCGAACCGTCAATGAACCGTCAGGGAACCGCCAATAGACCCCCCTTACCCCCCAAGGGGGGGAAGCGGAGGCCTCCCGATCCACTCCCGCCCTTGCCCCATCCAGGACCGGAATTCGCGGAGGCGTGGCAACGGTGGGAGGGATACCGGCGCGAGCTGCGCAAGCCGCTGACGCCCTCGACCGTGCGGGCGCAGTTCAAGGACCTGGCCGCGCTCTGTTGCGCGGATGCCATCGTGGCCATCGACCAGTCGATCCGCAACGGCTGGAGCGGTCTCTTCAAACCCAACGGGCGAGGTTGGGATCCGACCCCGGATCGCCAACCGCTGCCCCGCCTCGTCGAGAACATCCAGATCAAGGAGCTGACATGACCACCGAGAACAACCACCAAGACGATTCCGCCGCGCTGGTGCGCGCCGAGCTGATCCGCTGCGGGGCGCCCAGGCGGCACGTGAGCCGCGGCGAGTTGAACAGGGCCGGGGAGCGATCCCGGTGGGACGAGACCCTCGGGCGGGCGAGGGACCGCTGCGACGGGCGGGGCGCGATCTTGGCGCTGATCGGCCCCCGCGGCACCGGCAAGACCCAGATCGCCGTCGAGGTGCTGCGG
>JADLBR010000561.1 GCA_020847615.1 Verrucomicrobiia bacterium | reverse complement strand
CTCGAGTCAGGGCTGCACGGCCTTCTTGGGCGGCTCCAACGGTGTGGCCTTGATGGACGAGGTGATGGGAGTTATGCCGGGGGCGTTCAGGGAGGATCCGATGGGCTGGATGCTTTCGAGATCTGTCGTTTGGCAGCCGGCGATGCACAGGGTGAGCAGGCAGAGGAACGGGATTCTCAAGATCTGGCAGTGCCTTTGGGCGGCGGTTGGCCACACAGGTCGCGCTTCGATCATCATGGCGACACGATAAGCGTTCTGGGTGTCGGCTCAAGCCCCTTCTCGGACATGGGCGCCGCGGCGGGCGCCATCGGGTGTGGAAGTGTGGCCGGATCGCCTCCGGCGATCGGCGCGGCCCAAGGGCCCGGCTCGTTCGGCTACGGGCTGGGTTCTGCGATGAAGGCGCCATTGCCGCCGGTGCCGAGGAGGATGCGGCTGGGATCGTGGGGATCGAGGGTGATGGTATTGACCTTGAGGCAGGTGAGGGAGGTGCCATTGATGGGTTGCCAGGAGGCCCCGGCGTCCCGGGTCATCCAGATGCCCTCGCCGGTGGAGTTGTCGTGGTAGGGATGGTCGGTGCGCCCGACGAAGGCGACATCGGGGTCGCGGGGATCGACGGCGAGTCCGTCGGAGAAGTTGTCGTCGAGGACGCGTTGCCATGTGGCGCCCCGGTCGTCGGAGCGGAAGACGCCGCCGGGGTAGGTTTTGCCGCCGAGGAACTTCTCGCGGGCGGCGATATAGAGGCGGGTGGGTCGCGAGGGCGCGATGACCATGGCCTTGATGTCGGCGGTGGGAAGGGCCGGGTTTATGGCCCTCCAAGAGTGTCCGGCGTCCCCGCTGGCGCAGAGGGCCCCTGGGCCGGCCTTGTTGTCGCCGAGGGCACAGATGAGGTGTTGGGAATCCCCGGGATCCTGAACGAGTGCCCGGATGTCGGTGTTCGGGAGACCGGTGTTTCGCGGTTGCCATGAACGGCCGCTGTCGTCGGTGGTAAAGATGCCGTGGCGTTCGGCCACGGTGAACAGGCGGCGCGCGGATTTCGGGCTGGGTGCATCGACGAGGAGGGGGCGGTGGCGGGCTTTGGGGAGGCCCGTATCGGATTTCCCGATCATGGTCCAGGTGGAACCGCCGTCGCGCGATTCCGCGACGACGCCCTCGTTCTCGTGCCACTGGCCGAAGGCGGCCCACAGGTGCTCGGCGTCATCGGGATCGAAGGCGATGGCGAGGCACGAATTCTGCAACTCGCGGGGCGCGATGCCCTCGACATGTCGCGAGAAGGTCTTGCCGCGATCGCGGGAGATCAGGAGGCCAATGTCGTAGTATCCAAGATACAGGCGATTGGGATCCCTAGGGTGAACCGCGATGGCGTGGAGGCAAGTGACCTCGAGGCCGGTGCCGGTGAAACGGCCATCGGGGAAGGTGCGGCTATAGGCCTGCTGCCAACGGGCGCCGCCGTCCGTCGTCTTGAAGACATGCCCCGAGGTGCCGAAGTACAGGAGGTCGGGATCGAGGGGAGACATTGCGAGGCATTTGACGCTCGGCCCCCACATTTTGATCCAGCCCATGTCGATGTTCGGGTTCTCGCGCTGGCGCACGACGTCGGTCCAGGATTTTCCGCCGTCGGTGGTCTTGAAGACCGTGGCATTCACCCAGCCGCTGCCGCCGACGTAGGCGATGTCGGGATTGCTCGGGTGAGCGACGATGCGGTCGTAGTTGGCGGTGAGGGGATCGGCGGCGCCCGGTTTGCCGATGACTTGCCACAGGCCCTGGTGGAGGCGGGGCTGCCAGGTGCGGCCGTTGTCGTCAGACCGATAGACGCCGCCCTGCCAGGGTTTCTCGCCTGGCTCGGAACGGATCGTCAGGTACAGGGTGTCCGGTTGTGCCTGGCAGCGCGCCAGGTGGCGGGCGTGGGGATGGGGCAGCCCGTGGACTGTGGGATGCCATGTGACGCCCGCGTCGTCGCTCTGAAACACGCCATGCTGGCAGGCGAGGTGCAGGCGCTTGCCATCGCGGGGATCGACGAGGATATCGCTGATCAGCGCGTCGGGGGGCAGGCTGCCGGGATGATTGGCTCGGGACCACGTTGCCCCGGCATCGGTGGTCTTGTAGACGGTGCCGGCGCCCTCCTTGAATAGCCTGGGACGCCCAATGCCGGCGTAGAGGGTACCGGGCGCGGCGGGATCGATGGCGAGCGCCCCTATGGGAGCGCTCCACCGGTGCGCGTGGGGTTCGGGGAAGCCGTTGCGGAGCCATTGCCAGCGATGGCCGCCATCGTCGGAGCGGTAGACGCCGCTCTCACAGCCGATGTACAGGATCTTGGGATCCTTCGGATGGGGGACGATGCATTCGACCCAGTAGTCGGTGAGGCCGGTGTTGTGGATCGCGTACGAGCCACCGCCGTCGTCGGATCGGTAGAACCCGCCCACGTCACAGCCGACGAATACGCCGTCGCGCGCGTGCGGGCTCGCGCAGATGGACTGTATCCAGCCGCCGCCCCCGGGGCCGATGTTGCGCCAGGTGATCTCGGGGGCGGGGGAGGACGTCACGGCCAACGCGGCGAGAACGAGTGGGGAAATGGGGCACGGCATGGGCGAGATGTTGGCAGAGTCGTCACGGCGGCGCAATGGAGGGGCGCGGGTGGCGAGCGCGCGGCGGAGGGGCGTGGTGGATGGCTGTAGCCGAACCCGTGAGGGTTTGGCGATGGGGGCGCGGGCCGGTGGCGTGGGCCAAACGCTGACGCGTTCGGCTACGGGTGCGCGTTTGGCGAGCGGCTGGTGGGGCGTGGCGCAGGGAAGTAGCCGAACCCGTGAGGGTTTGGCGGCGTGGCGTGGGCCAAACGCTGACGCGTTCGGCTACGGATGGCGCTCGGTTTCGGGTGCGCGTTCGGAGGGGTTCGAAGATTTTGCTTCCTTGGGGCGAGCGGTGTGCAAAGTTTCGGCACATGGGGAAGGAACAGGGGCATCTGCCGCGTCTTTCCGGCGGCGCGTATCAGGGGTTGGCCAGCGTGCACTGGGTGCACACGGTCGAAGATCGCAAGACGGGATGGCTTGGGGAGGATTTCCATGGCCGGTTTCGCGAGATCCTGTTGCATTGCATGGCGAAGTTCCGTCTCTGTTGTGCTGTGTACTGCCTGATGCCAGACCATGTCCACATGGTGTGGATTGGCTGGCATTCGGGATCGGATCAGCGACGCGCGAGCGCGTTCTTTCGCCGACACGCCAATGCGGCATTGCTTCGCGGGAATCCCGGTGCGCGATTTCAGCGGCAGGCGTATGATCACGTTTTGAGGGAGGAGGAACGGCGGCCGGATGTCTTTGAGAGCACGGTGGGCTACATTGCGGCTAATCCATTGCGGGCGGGGATCGTCGCCGAGGATCAAGTGGCGGAATTTCCCTACGCGGGATGCATGGTGCCGGGGTATCCGGATCTTTCGATCTGGGATGCCGGCTATTGGCAGAAATTCTGGCGGATCTATGAAGCGTTGGTGCGGCAAGGCGAGGAAGAGGGCATGTAGCCGAACCCGTGAGGGTTTGGGGAGATGGAGCGGGCCGGTGGCGCGGGCTAGTGGCGCGGGCCAAACGCTGACGCGTTCGGCTACGGGTGTATGCGTTCGTCTGCGGGCGTACGCGTTCGGCTACGGGCGTATGCGTTCGGCTGCGGGCGTTTGGCTACGCGCGCCGCTCGTGGACTTTGCCCCAGTAGATGTCGAAGCGGTTTTGGAGGAAGAGGCGGACGGCCTTTACGAGCGTCCGGCTCTCGAGTCGCTGGCCTTTATCCATGACGGCCTTGAGGGTGTCGTGGGCGGCCACGCGGAAGGACTCTTGCCAGATGATGGGGCCCTCGTCGAGGTTGGGGGTGACGAAGTGGGCGGTGACCCCGGCGACGCGGACGCCCTTTTCGAAGGCCTGGCGATAGGCGTTGGCGCCGGGAAAGGAGGGGAGCAGCGAGGGGTGGATGTTGATGATCTTGTTTTTCCAGCGCCAGACGAAGTTGGGGGACAGGATCTTCATGAAGCGGGCGAGGACGATGAAGTCGATCTGGTGTCGTTCCAGCAGGGGCAGGAGGCGATCCTCGGCGCGTGCGCGGTCGCTCCACGCGATGCAGTGGAAGGGGGCGGCGTGCCGTTTGGCGAGGGGTTCGAGGGCGCGGTAGTTGCCTGCGACGAGGGCGATCTCGCAGGGGAGCTTCGCCTTGAACAGGGCCTCGAGGCAGTGGGGTTCCCTGGTGACCATGACGGCGCAGCGCGGCTTGGCGCGCTCCTGGAGGACGCGCAGCGTCAGGTCCATGGAGAGCTCATGCGCGAGCGCGGAGACCCGCGCGCGCAGGACCCGCTCGTCGAAGCGGGCCGTGGGCCACGAGGCCTGGAGGGTCATGCTGAATCGTCCGTGGTGGACCTGCTCCTCGAGGGCCTCGATATTGGCGCCCATCTGGAAGAGCAGGTTGGTGAAGCGCGCGATGACGCCGGATCGGTCGCGCCCGATGACGGTGAGGCTCGAGTAGCGTTTCATGGAGTTCCCTAAACGAATGGCATCAGCCGCGATAGCACCAGGCAGGCCACGAGGCCCGCGATGGAATTGACCGTGACGACGATGGTCCAGCTGCGGAGGGTCTGGGTCTCGCTGAGGCCGCCAAGGCGGGAGACGACCCAGAAACCGCTGTCGTTCATCCACGAGAGGATGAGGCCGCCGAAGCTAATGGCGAGAAAGACATAGACGGGGTGGCAGGCGGTGTACCCCTGGAGGAGCGGCGCGACGATGGCGGAGGCGCTGAGGACGGCGACCGTGGTGGAGCCCTGGGCGGCGCGTATGACGGCCGCGACGGCCCATCCGAGCAGGATCAGATCGACCTGGCGGCCGCGGGCGAGGTCCTGGATGGCCTGGCCGATGCCGGCGTTGCCAAGCATGAGGCCGAAGGCGCCGCCGGCGCTGGTGATCAGGATGATCACGCCGGCGGCCTCGAGGGGCTTGGCCATGAGTTCGGACGCAACGCCAAACCCGATGCGCCGTTGCCGCATGAGGATGGCGAGGGACAGGGCGGCGCCCAGGAACAGGGCGACGTGGCGGTTGCCGAGGAGGCGAACGATGGCGCAGGTCGTGGGGGCGGCCTGGGACCACGAGGGGATGGCCTCGACGGTGGAGGCGGCGCCCAGGAGGAACAGGGGGCCCAGCACGGGCAGAAGCGAGAGACCGAGGGGTGGAAGTTCCGATTCGGGGCGCTCTTGGGCGGACGTGTGACCCGTGAGATCCGGCGGGGGGATTCGCAGCCCGCGATTGATCCAGCCGGCGACCGACCACGAGGCGGCGAGGGGGAACAGGCCCACGATGAGTGCGGGGATGAGCGTCGAGCCCGGGTTCATGTGGAGTTGCTCGGCCATGGCGAGGGGGCCGGGATGCGGCACGGCGGAGCAATGGGTGATGCTGCCCGCGCAGCAGACGGCCATCAGGTACAGGACGTAGTCCCTGCCCGTGCGGCGCGCGAGGCCCTGCACCAGGGGCAGCAGGAGGAGCAGGTACGTGTCGAAGAAGATGGGGATCGACAGCACGTAGCTGCTCAGGAGGATGGCGAGCCCGGCACGGTGCTCGCCGAACGCGGCCAGGAAGCGGCGAACGACTTTTTCGGCGGCGCCGCTTTCGGAGAGGCACATGCCGATGATCGCCGCCATGGCGATGGGGACGGCGATCTTGCCACAGACCACGCCGAACTCGCGCGCGGTCAATTCCACCGCGGTCACCAGCAGGCCGGGGCCCTCGGCGCCGGGCAGGTGTCCGCCGACGGCGCCCGCGACGACGGCGGCGATCAGCAGCGCGATGAAGGCGTGGAGGCGCACGCCGCCGATTAGCGCGATCAGCAGGCCGACGCTGACAACCAGCGCGACGAAAGGTCGAGCGCCGAGGGCGGCGTCGGCTGAGGCGAGAAAGTTCATGGCGTTTCGGCGCGGCGGGCGAACGCGGCGGGGCACCCGCGGGGGTGAAAATGCGGCCAAAGGCGCAAGGTCTCGGCCAAACGCTCACGCGTTCGGCTACGGGCATGGAAAATGGGCCAGAGGCGCAAGGTCTCGGCCAAACGCTCACGCGTTCGGCT
>JADLBR010000560.1 GCA_020847615.1 Verrucomicrobiia bacterium | reverse complement strand
ACGATTCGTTAAACTCGCTCAGGCACGGTGCCACATCTGGGTCTTGCCCATCATAACTGCCTTGGAATAAGGCGGTTTTGCTTTCTAGCAGCCTTGTCGGACTTGGCTAAGTCCGACAGGCTGCTAGGCTCTCTTTCATGCCGGCGCCGGATCCCATCATTCGACTGAAGGATCTGACGAAAACCTATCAGCAGGGCGAGATCCGGGTGACGGCGCTCGACGGCGTGGACCTGGACATCGCCCCGGCGGAATTCGTGGCCCTGATGGGACCCTCGGGCTCGGGCAAATCCACCCTGCTGCACATCGTTGCGGGCATCGATCGCCCCACCCGCGGCGAGTGCTGGGTGGGCGGCATCGAGGTCTCGCGGCTCAACGAGTCCCAGCTTGCGGAGTGGCGCAACCACCACATCGGCTTCATCTTTCAAACCTTCAACCTCATCCCGGTCCTCACCGCCTTCGAGAACGTCGAGCTGCCCCTCCTGCTCAGCGGCCTGTCCTCGAAACGCCGGCGCGAACTGGTGCAGACCGCGCTCGACATCGTGGGCCTCGCCGACCGCAGCCGCCACCTGCCCCGGCAGATGTCGGGCGGGCAGGAACAGCGCGTCGCCATCGCCCGCGCCATCGTCACCGACCCGCCGATCCTCGTCGCCGACGAGCCGACCGGAAACCTCGATGCCCACTCGGCGACCGCGGTCATGGAAACGCTCCAGACCCTGAACCGCTCGGCCCGCAAGACGATCGTCATGGTCACCCACGACCCGCGGGCCGCCGCCTTTGGATCGCGCCTCATCCACCTCGAGAAGGGCGAGCTCATCCGCGAGCCGACAGGGCCGCAGCCTCCGGGAGGCGCCCCGCGATGAACCTCGGCACATTCATCCTCAAGAACGCGCTTCGGAATCTCCGCCGCGCCCTGCTCTGCGTGCTCAGCGTCGCGGCCTGCCTGTTCTTGCTGGTCTCCCTCCTCGTCTGCCTCCGCGAGCTGACCGTCCCCCCCGAGGATGTCGGCGCGTCCCTGCGCATCGCCGTCCGCAACAAGGTCTCCCTCACGGTCCAGTTGCCCGCGCGCCAGGGGCCCGTCATCGCCCGCATCCCGGGCGTCGTCGCCGTGACGCCCTTCTCCTGGTTCGGGGGCCAGTTCGGCAACGAGGAGGGCACCCCGTTCGCCCAGTTCGGTGTCGATCCCGCCAAGTTCGCCGTGATGTTCCCCGACATGCGCCTGCCCGCCGATCAACTCGCCGCTTGGATCGCGACCCGCACCGGCTGCATCGTCGGCAGGGACCTCGCCGCAAAAAAGAACCTCCGCCCCGGCAGCCGCATCACCCTCCGCGGCTCGGTGTGGCCATGCGACCTCGAGCTGGTGGTCTGCGGCATCTATGAGTACGAGATCGACTCCACCACCCTCTTCTTCAATCACGAGTACCTGGACGAGGCCACCGGCAAGACGGGATACGTGGGCGCCTGGTGGGTCCTGGCACAGAGCGCCGCCTCCGTGCCCGACGTCGTCGCCCGCATCAACGCGGCCTTTGCGAACACCTCCGCCGAGGTCCGCGCGGAGACCGAGAACGCCTTCCGCATGGGGTTCGTCTCGATGCTCGGCGACATCGCCGCGCTCATCGGATCCATTTGCACCGTCGTGGTCTTCACCCTCGGGATCGTCACCGCCAGCACGATGAGCATGGCCGTCCGCGAGAGGTTCCCGGAACTCGCCATCCTCAAGGCCATGGGATTCCGCACCCGCGAACTCTGGGCGTTCATCCTGGCGGAGAGTTTCCTCCTGGCCGCGCTGGGCGCCGCCCTGGGCATCGCGTCCGCCATCGCCTTTTACAACAGCCCCCCCGTGGTCTCCGCCATGGCGGTCTATCTGCCCGTCTTCGAGATCAGTCCCCGCATCATGGCCAAGGCCGCCGCCGTCGCCGCCGGGCTCGGGATCGTCGCCAGCCTGGCACCCGCCTTCCAGATCGCGCGGCTCACCGTCGTCGAAGGTCTCAGGACACTGGACTAGCGATGGCCCTCCCCCTCTCCTACAACGCGCGCAGCGTCGCGGTCCGCTGGCGCTCATCCGCGGCGACCGTGCTGATCATCGCGCTCGTCGTGGCGGTCTGCCTCGTGCTCCAGGCGATGGCCCAGGGCATCGTCAGCTCCACCTCGGCCACCGGCGACCCCGGCAACGTCATCGTCGTCCGCAAGGGCTCCACCGCCGAGTCCAGCAGCATCGTGACGCGCGCCCAGGCCCAGCGCGTCCGGTTCTTACCCCAGATACAACGGGACGCGCGACGCGAACCCATCGCCTCCAGCGAGGTCGTCGTGCTCTCCAACCTCCGGCGCATCGGCGGCGGCGAGGCGAACGTCTCCCTGCGCGGGATCTCCCCCGCGGGGCGCTCCCTGCGCCCCCAGGTCCGGCTCGTCCAGGGCCGCTGGTTCACCCCCGGCCGGCGCGAGGTCGTGGTCTCCGCGCGCCTAGCCCCCCGCTTCGAGGGACTCGGCCTGGGAGGCCAATTCAAAAGCGGCCCGCACAGCCTGACCGTCACCGGCGTCTTCGAGGCCAGGGGCACCGCATTCGAATCGGAGATCTGGCTCGACGCCGACGAGGCCCGCTCCCTCTTCGACCGGGACCAGTTCTCCAGCGTCGTGCTGCGGGTCCCCGACCCCTCCGATCAACTCGCCCTCAAGGCGGCGCTCGAGTCCGACAAGCAGCTGCGCCTCCTCGCTCTCCCAGAGCCCGAATACTACGCCAAACTCACCACCTCGGCCGGCCCCATCCGCTTCCTCGGCTATTTCCTCGCCGCGACCCTCTCCGTGGGCGCGGTGTTCGCCGCCATGAATGCCATGTACGCCATCATCGGCAGGCGCACCCGCGAGGTCGGCACGCTCCGCATCCTCGGATATCCCCGCCGCGTCATCATGCTCGGATTCCTCGTCGAGGGCGGTCTCCTGGCCCTCGTCGGCGGCACCCTCGGCTGCGCCATCGCCATCCCGTTCAACTGGGTCACCACCAGCACGATCTCCTTCGACACGTTCAGCGAAATCGTGTTTGAATTCCAGATCACCCCATGGCTCATCGCCCAGGCCCTCGCATTTTCCTTCGCCATCGGCGTCGCGGGCAGCTTCCTGCCCGCGCTCCGCGTGGCCCGCTTGCCCGTCATCACCGCCGTGAAAGCCGTCTGATCCCCCCATGAACGACGACCGACTCCAGCGCCTCAAAATCGATCCCGCCGACCGCCGGCGCTCCGGCGGCACCATGTGGCTCATCTTCGCCACCGTCGCCGTGGCCACGCTCGCCGCCGTCTTCCTCGCGTGGCCCCGCAAGAGCGACTCGGTCCGCGTCCTCGGCAAATCCCCCGCGCGGACACCCGCCGCGGCCGCAACCCCAGACGCCCCACCCGCGACGGGCCCCGCCACCCCCGACGACGGCGTGGTCCTCACCGTCAGCGGCTACATCATCAACCGCGAGCGCATCGAGCTCTCCCCCCGATTCGTCGGCACCGTCAAGTCCATCAATGTCCGCAAGGGCGACCGCATCCAGAAGGGCCAGATCCTCGCGGT
>JADLBR010000559.1 GCA_020847615.1 Verrucomicrobiia bacterium | reverse complement strand
TGATGGTGCGCCTCCGGGCGCCGGCGGGATGGTGGTTTGACAGGACCCGCACGATTCCACTATTTTCCGCCATCGGTTTCGCCCCATGAACGTCGAGCTGCTATCCCGGGCCCAGTTTGCGTTCACGGCATCGTTCCACTACCTGTACCCGCCGCTGAGCATCGGGCTGGGGGTGCTGCTGGTCATTATCGAGGGCGCGTGGCTTCGGACCCGCGATCCCGTGTACCACCAGATGGCCCGGTATTGGACGCGCATCTTCGCGCTGACTTTCGCGATGGGGGTGGCGACCGGGATCGTGATGGAGTTCGAGTTTGGCACCAACTGGGCGACCTACTCGCGGTTCGTGGGGGACGTGTTTGGGAGCGCGTTGGCGGCGGAGGGCATCTTCGCGTTTTTTCTGGAGTCGGGGTTTCTGGCCGTGCTGCTTTTCGGCTGGGAGAAGGTGACGCCGCGGTGGCATTTCTTCTCGACGTGCATGGTGTGTCTCGGGGCGCATTTCAGCGCGATCTGGATCGTCGTGGCCAACTCGTGGCAGCAGACGCCGGCGGGGTTTCACATCGTGGAGCAGGCGGGGCGGTCCAGGGCCGAGATCACGGATTTCTGGGCGATGGTGTTCAACCCATCGTCGATGGACCGGCTGTCGCACGTCCTGTGCGGGGCCTGGCAGGCCGGGGCGTTCCTGGCGATCAGCGTGAGCGCGTGGTATCTGCTGCGGGGGCGGCACGAGGCGTTCGCGCGCGCCTCGATGCGGGTCGCGCTGGTGGTGGCGCTGGGGGCATCCGTGCTGCAGGTCGCCACGGGCCACTCGAGCGCGGTGGGCGTGGCCAAGAACCAGCCGGCGAAACTGGCGGCGTTCGAGGGCCATTATGAGACCTCCGCGGATGCGCCGGTCTACCTATTCGGCTGGGTCGATGAGTCGGCGGAGCGGGTGGTCTGGGGTCCGCGCCTGGAGGGCGCCTTGAGCTGGCTTGCGCACGGGCGCCGGGATGCCGAGGTCAAGGGCCTGCGCGATTTTGCCCCAACGGATCGCCCTCCCGTCAACCTGCCCTTTCAGGCCTTTCATGCGATGGTGGGCATCGGGGTGCTGCTGCTTGGGGTGGCGGTGGGGGGCGTGGCGCTGCTGCCGGGCGATCGGCTGTTCCGGAATCGGCCGGTGTTGTGGGTGATGGTCGTGGCCGTGCTGGGGCCGCAGGTCGCGAATCAGGCGGGATGGTGGGCCGCGGAGGTGGGGCGGCAACCGTGGATCGTGTACGGGTTGCTGCGCACCTCGGAGGGGCTGTCGCGGTCGGTGCGGGCGGAGGCGGTGGTGGCGTCGCTGGTCCTGTTCACGGCGGTGTACGCGCTGCTCTTTGCGGTTTTCGTGTACCTGCTGAATGACAAGATACAGAAGGGGCCGCACGCGGAGGATCTCGTGCCCGCCGGGAAGCTCGCGTTGCCTGGGAGGGGGGGTCGTGAGTGAGGCATTGCCCGATCTGAACACGATCTGGTTCGTGCTCGTGGGAGTCCTGTTGACGGGCTACGCGATGCTCGACGGATTTGATCTCGGCGTCGGCCAATTGCACCTCCTGGCGCGGGGCGATCAGGAGCGGCGCATCATGCTCAACGCGATCGGGCCGGTCTGGGACGGCAACGAGGTGTGGCTGGTGACGGGGGGAGGCGCCCTGTTCGCGGCCTTCCCGGAAGCCTATGCCACGGTTTTTTCCGGGTTCTATCTCCCCTTCGTGCTGCTGCTGGTGGCGCTCATTTTCCGGGCCGTGGCGATCGAGTTCCGCAGCAAGCAGCCGATGCGCTGGTGGCGATCGATGTGGGACTGGAGTTTTTTCGCGGGAAGCACGTGCTCGGCCCTGCTGATCGGAGTGGCCATGGGCAACATCGTGTGGGGGATCCCGCTCGACGGGCGCGGGGAGTTCTCCGGGTCTTTCCTGGACCTCCTGCATCCCTATGCGCTGGTGCTCGGGGTCACGACCGTCGCGCTCTTCATGATGCACGGTGCCATCTATGTGCTCATGAAGACCGAGGGCGCGCTGCACGACAGGGCCCGGGGCTGGGTGAATCCCTGCATCATCTTCTTTATCATCTGCTACGCCACGACGACGATGGCCACGCTCATCTACGTGCCCCACATGACGGAGCGGGTCCGGGAGCAACCGCTCTTCTTTCTGGTCGCCCTGGCCAACATGCTCGCGATCGCCAACATCCCGAGAGAGATCCATCGCGGGGAGGATTTTCGGGCATTTCTGTCCTCCTGCGCGGCGATGGTGGCCCTGATGGGGCTTTTCGGGCTGGGGATGTTCCCGAACCTGGTCAGGAGCGCACCGCATCCCGCCAACAGCCTGGATATCTATGGCGCAGCGTCGTCGCAGAAGACGCTCGGAATCATGCTGGCGATCGCGGCCATCGGGGTCCCGATCGTGCTCGCCTACTCGGCGAGCATCTACTGGATATTCCGCGGGAAGGTGAAACTGGACGCGATGAGCTACTAGCAGCCTGTCGGACTTCGTCCGACAAGCGCCCCGGGATTTCTGGGACCCGCGATCCTGCTTGCCAGCGGGCGGCGAGGGTCCCAAGGTCCGCCCATGATGAGACTCGTCGCAACGCTGCTATTGC
>JADLBR010000558.1 GCA_020847615.1 Verrucomicrobiia bacterium | reverse complement strand
TCGCGATCACATTCCCATTTAACGTGTCGCTCGGGATCCCGATCTACTACGAGTTGGCACGGCGGCTGGCGCACTGAACCATGAAGACACACCCGACGCGACTCGTCCCGATCATCTGCGAGGCCCTCGCCCGCGAGCCCGTGCAGGCCCTGCTCAAAGAGAGCGGAGCCGCCGGGTACACGGTCTTTCCCGTCGAGGGCGCCGGCACCCACGGCGCGCGCACGGGGGACATGGCCGAATTCACCAACGTCCAGTTCGAGGTCATCATTCGCCCGGACGCCGCGGAGGCCCTGCTGGATCGGCTCCAGGTCGAGTTTTTCCCGAGATTCGCGATGGTGGCCTACGAGTCCGATGTGCGGGTCATCCGCGAGAAGAAATTCTGAAGGGCGCCGCGGCCTCGGGCATCATTTCGTCTTGCCCTTCTTCGCGGGAGGACGCCTTCGTTCCAGCATGGGCCAGTCGGGGTGCCCCGTGCGTTCTGTCCGCATGAGAGATTCCGCCGTGGTGACGAGGTCGGCCCTCTCGGCCGCGACGTTCCGTGTTTCGCCGGAGTCGGTTCTCAGGTCATACAGCTCGATGGGTGAGGAGGGACTGTTGCGCACGGCCTTCCAGTCGCCGAAGCGTACGGCCTGCATGGACGAGGACTCGTGCAGTTCCCAATAGAAGCACTGGCGCCGGGGCGCCGGCCCGCCCTTGAGGTACTCGACTAGCGATAGGCCATCGGCCTTGAATCCATCCGGGAGCCGCGCGCCGGCAAGCGCTGCCGCAGTGGGCAGGAAATCCCAGAACGCCCAAGGCTCGTCGCTGACGCGCCCGGCGGGGATCTGGCCGGGCCATCGGGCCAGTGCCGCCTGCCGCAGGCCGCCCTCGTACATGGAGCGCTTGAATCCCCGCAGCCTGCCGCCCATCGCCTGATCAAAGAGTGCCCCAATTTCCGACTTGGGATCGAACGAGGAGCCGTTGTCGCCCGAGAAAATGACCAGCGTCCTCTCGTCCAGTTTCAGCTCCTTGAGCAACGCAAGCAGCCGCCCGACGTCAGAATCGAGGCGGGTCACCATCGCGGCGTAGTTCTTCTGCTGCTCGGTCCATGGCCTGTCGGCGTATTGGCCCTGGTCATCGATCTCGAACCTCCCGTGTGGCAGGGTGACCGCATAGAAGAGGAAGAAGGGTCGGCCGGCGTTCGCCCGGACCCATTTAAGCGTCTCTCCGGCGATGAGGTTCTGCGCGTAGGTCCTGCCGACTCCCTTCCCGTCGTTGCCAGGCAGATCGAATCGCCGGTCGTCATCATACAGGTAGGCGGGAAAATAAGAATGCGCGTGGCGCTGGCAGTTATAGCCAAAGAAGTGGTCGTAGCCCACCCTCAGGGGGCTGCCCGTGGTGTCGAACATGCCCATGCCCCACTTGCCGATGCAGGCGGTGGCATAGCCCGCGCCCTTGAGGACTCGCGCGACGGTGACGGTGCCCGCCGGCAGCGGCATCTGGCCCTCCGGCTGGATCTCGCGGTTAGCGCGGATCGGGCAATGGCCCGTGTGCAGGCCCGTGTTCAGCGAGGCCCTCGACGGCGCGCACACCGTGGTTCCGGAATAGGCCTGTAGGTAGCGCGTTCCCTCCGCCGCCATGCGGTCCAGATTCGGCGTCCGGATCAACCTCTGCCCGTAGCAGCCCAGGTCCCCCATGCCGATGTCGTCGGAGAGGATGAAGATCAGGTTGGGTGGCTCCGCAAGGGAGCGCTCGCCCGAGGCGAGCGCCACGAGGCACATCAGGCATGCGAGGGTTCGGGTCATGGCGCAGGCTCCTCCTGGTTCGTTCTCCATCGGTTGTGGAAAAGCCCGGGCTCGCTCGCGGGGATGCTGCGGGGCACTTCAGGGTCCATACCGGGACTAATCCAGTCGGACAAGGCGGATGCCGGGTCCGCGTTCGCGGTCCATCGCGCTCAGAAACATCAGCCGCACGCCGTCGGACCGCACGATGACATTGGGGTTGCCGCCGGGCATGCCCGTGTGAGCCGAAGCCTCAAAGGTCAGCCCGTCTTTGGACCTGGCCACGTAAAGTCCGGACGGACCCCGGAAAGCGCTTCCGGAGGCGGGCTGCACGAAGTACCAGGCGGTCACGCTTCCGTCGGGCGCCGCCATCACGAATGGATCAGTGGCGTTCTGATCCAGATGAGGCGCCCCGGGGCCGATCCGCACGCCCGCGTCCATGAGCCAGCGGAGCATGTCCCGGCTCGTGGCGCTCTTCATGACCGTGGCCGGATCCGACGGGGAGTGTCGCAAGCTGCTGAAGTACATCCGGTAGCCTCCCTGCCGCATCGGCACGACGCTGCAGGTCGTGGTCGCGGAAACGCCGGCCTGTTCGGCCGTGATCCGGAGTCCGGGCTCCTGCTTCCAGACGACGGTGTCCGTGCTGGTGGCCGACGCGATGCCACCATCCTGCATGTAGAACATCCGATATCCTCCGCGAATCGGCAGGACCCTTGGCATGCCCCAAGGCGTGCCCCGCTTGTTGGTCGGCGCATGCGGAATGAGTTTGCAGGGTCCCTCAACTTTGAAGGACGTTCCTGTGGCGTCGCGCGACACCGCGCGCCAGACGCCGTGGCGATCCACGAACACGAAGAGCGCGATGCGTCCGTCCGGCATAAGCGCCCCCGTGGGATCGCCGATGATGGAGCCGGCAGGCCGCCCGAAATCCGTCGGTTCAAGGACGCGACCCAGATCCGCCCAGCGATGATCGGGCTCGGGGTTTGCGTGAGATACAGGCGCGGCCAAGGCGAGGTGCACTGCTGCCGCGGCCAGCGGGGATATACGCATCAGGGCATGGGGTAGCAGAGGGGCCACCGCAGGTCGAGGGGGAATGCGCCTGAGGCGGTTGCCGGACAAAGTCCGACAGCCTCGGGGCCCCGCTTTCGGCGCGTGAGTTTTTGCCCGTTGGCGGTACCCTTGCCACGACCACCATGCGAACCCAGGTCCGAGCATCCCGAACGAGGAGGCCCCATCTGGGTTTTTGCGTGGCATTCGCGCTCGGGTGCGCACTGGCGGGGGCCGCGCCGGGGGCCGACGCGTTCCTTCTCCACGGGATCGACGTCGGGGGACGGCAGGCGGGCGAGGTGATCGGCCCCCTCTTGCCGATGCTCCCAGCGGTGAGGCCCGAAGCCCAGCTAGAGGTCCGCTATCCGTTCGAGGGATCCCGGTTCCCGCCGGACATCGTCGCCCCGGAGATCCTGTGGCACGATGGCTCGGGCGCGCGTGCGTGGCTGCTGGCGCTGCGCTTTGGACCGGACGATGGGGCCATCCACGTCCTTTGCGATGGGCGGCGCGCGCAGCCCGAGATCGACCCGGACTGCCTGCGGGATGATAACGTCTACGAGGAGTCGCCGCTGATCGCCGGCACGCGGGGATGGCGCCCTCCGGAAGCCACCTGGGCCAAGATCAAGCGACTGTCGGTGACCCAACCCCTGGCGCTGACGGTCTACGGCCTTGACGCGGTCCCGCAAGAGGCCGGGCAATCGCCCCGCGTCCTGTCGAAAGGCTCCGTCTCGTTCGGCACGGCCCGCGACCCGGTGGGCGCGCCCATCTTCTACCGGGATGTCCCCCTCATGCCCACCCGCACCCGAGAGGGCGTCGTGAAGCCACTCTCCGAGGATGCGATACCCCTGATCAAGTGGAGGTTGCGCGATGTCTCCAAGCCAAGTGCCCCGGTCGTCATGCGAGACATGCCGACCTGTGCCAACTGCCATTCCTTCAGCGCAGACGGCGGACGGCTCTCCCTGGACGTGGATGGGCCAGATGGCGACAAGGGAGCGCATGCCGTCGTGCCCGTGGCGCCGCGGATGTCGGTCGATCGGGAGGATGTGTTTTCATGGAATGCGCCGCGCCGCCAAAACCCGGATGCCCCCATCTCCTACGGGCTCTTCCCGCGCATCTCGCCCGACGGGCGCCACGTCGCGGCCACGGTCCGCGAGCAGGTCTACGTCCAGAATTACATGGACTTCCGATTCCTGCAGACCTTCTACCCCACGCGGGGCATCCTCGCGTCCTACGATACCGCCGCCGGCAAGTTCGCGACGCTCCCGGGCGCGGACGACCCGAGGTTCGTCCAGTCCAACCCCGAGTGGAGTCCGGACGGACGAGAGATCCTCTTCATCCGGGCGCCCGCCCGCGACAGTTACGGGAAAGGGCCGAGGGCCGCCCGCGCCAATGACCCGAACGAGACGCAGATCCAATACGACCTCTACCGCATCCCCTTCAACGGCGGCGCGGGCGGGACCGCCGAACCCGTCATAGGCGCATCCCACAACGGCAAGAGCAACTCGTTCCCGAAGTTCTCCCCGGACGGCAAGTGGATCGTCTTCGTCCAGGCCAGGAACGGCCTCCTCATGCGCCCCGACTCGAAACTGTGCATCATCCCGGCATCGGGGGGTCCGCCGCGCGTCATGAACTGCAACATGGAACCGATGAACTCATGGCATTCGTGGTCGCCCAACGGCCGATGGCTCGCGTTTTCGTCGAAGGCCTTCGGGCCGTTCACGCGCATATTCCTCGCCCACGTGGACGGGGATGGGATGGACGCGCCCGCCGTCCTGCTGCCCGATTGCACCGCCGCCAATCGTGCCGTCAACCTGCCGGAGTTCGCGAATATTCCCGCCGATGGCATCGCGGCGATCGACGCGCCCGCCGTCGATTATCGGCGCTTGATGAAGGAGGGGCACGCGCTTGCCGAGGCCGGCAAACTCGAGCGCGCCGAGACGTACCTCAAGGAGTCGCTCGCGCTGCGGGATGACTACTCGCCGACGCACGTCGCCTACGGCTATGTCCTCGACTCCCTGAGCCGTCCGGACGACGCGATCGAACAGTATCGCCGCGCCCTCGCGCTGGACCCGCTCAACGGCAACGCCCACCGCTATTTCGCCCAGACCCTCATCAGGCTGCGACAGTTTCCCGAGGCGATCCGGCACCTCCAGATCGCCCTCCGCATCGATCCTCTGGACGACGACGCGTGCCGGCATTTCGGCGATGCCCTCATGCTCGGCGGCAATGCCGCCGAGGCGGAGAAGGCCTATCGCAAGGCACTGGAACTCAATGGGGAGAACGCCTTCGCCCACAATAATCTCGCCCAGTTGTTGATGTACGCCGGACGGCTGGACGAGGCCTTGCACCATTATGGGGAGGCCGTCCGCTGCCGCCCCAATTACGCCTCCGGTCACGCGAACCTCGGCGTCGCCTTGGCGAAGAGCGGGCGCATCGATGAGGCCATCCGCTCCTACCGCACGGCCATCGGACTCGACCCGAACCACGCCGCGGCACACTGCAACATCGCGCTCCTCCTCGCGACGCACAGGGAGCCCGGCGTCCGCAACGGCGCCGAGGCCCTCCGGTGCGCGCAGAAGGCCTGCGACCTGACGCAGAGCAAGAATCTTCAGAGCCTCCTCGCCCTCGCCGCCGCCCACGCCGAGGTCGGGAACTTCGATGAGGCGCGACGCGCCGCCGAGAGCGCCATCGCCCTCCTTCCCCCCGATTCACCCGCCGCCGCCGACTTCCGCGCGACTATCCTCGCCCCCATCACCCGCGGGGAGCCGGTGCGGAACGATTACGGGACGGAAAAAGATTCGGTGCGCTGATCTCCGCTGATCCGTATCCGGTGACCCCAAACATCAGCGCCGATTAGCGAAGATCCGCGTTCCCAACTCCCCTCCGTATCCTCCGTGGTCGAACCCCGCCTCATCCGCCCGCGATCGATCGTCACCACAGAGGACACAGAGCCCACAGAGATTCTCGAAACCAATCAACGGAAATCAGCCCCCACATGCCCCGCGCCCTTGCGCCCCTGCGGGAGAAATCCCGAATCCTGTGGTCCGATCCCGGTCACGAATGCGTGCGGAACGACTATGGGCCGGGAACCAACGAGCGACGGCTAGGAGGCTGTCGGACTTTGTCCGGCAGCCTCCTCTGGCAAAACCGCGCGATAGAAACAGGTTGGGATGGAGACGCGCGCTCCCAAACACCATTTTTCGAAATCACAAACTGTTGGCCGCGCTTCCAGTGCCGAAAACCGATCGGGGACCCGTATTTCAGAGCGCGGCTTTCCTTTGAGCCTGCATATTTCGCGCATGCGCGTGAAATATGCAGGCTAGGCCTCGCTTTCGAAACAGAGGCGATACCCGTCCGGATCTTGGACATGGACTTGTCTCATGCCGTAATAGGACGTTTCCGGCGGTGCGAGACTGAGACCGCGCTCGGTCAACTCATGATAGATTCGGTCAGCGTCATCGCAGACAAAATAAAACACGACGCCTCGACCCCGATTCGATTCTGGCCCATAATCCGCCAAACGCCACCCTTCGGGCCATCGGGTCCTTGGGAAGCGCTCGGCCCGCACACCTATCTCCGCGTCTCCGCCCGCCCGCGAACAATCGTCCCGAGAAGGATTGGAACGCTGATCTGCGCTCATCTTCGCTGATTCCTATCCGGTGGCTCTGAAGATCAGCGCCGATTAGCGTTCCCAATCCGACGCGGTATCCGCCTCCTTACGTAGGCAGCTACCTTTCGCCCGGTGGCCTCACTCGTCGTCGGGGTCGGCCTTGGCCTTGCGCTTGCCCTTCCCCTCGCGTCCTTCCTTCTTGCTCTTGACCTCGGGCTTTGGCGCGTTGTGGTCGGGGAGGTGGGTGGCCAACTGGGTCTTGATCTCGGCGAACTCCGGTTTCGTGGCGAGGTTCGTCCACTCGTAAGGGTCTTTCGTTTCGTCGTACAGCTCTTCTGCGCCATCCTCGTATTGGATATATCTCCACTGCGCGGTGCGGACGGCGTGGTTCTTGTAGCCGTGCGTCGTGATGGCGGGGTGATCCCACGGCGCCTTCGGGTCGTGGAGAAGGCTCTTGATGCTGCGGCCCTCGACATGCGTTGGAATCGGGAGCCCGGCGAGCTCGCAAAGCGTGGGATAGATCGACATGAAATCGACGGTGCGCGCGCAGGCCCCGCCCGCTCTCGTCACGCCGGGGGCGACCCAGATGAGCGGAGCGCGCGTGGCTTCCTCCCAGAGTGCGAACTTCCTCCAGTGGTGCTTCTCCCCGAAGTGCCAGCCGTGATCGCCCCAGAGCACGATGATCGTGTTGTCGCGGTGCGGGCTGGCGTCCAGGGCGTCCAGCACGCGCCCGAGGTTCATGTCGAGATAGGCGACGGTGGCGAGGTATGACTGGATCGCGGCCTTCCAGCGGCCAGATTTCAAAAATCTCGCGTGATCTCCCTCCGGTTTGGCCATCTTGACCCCGGCTGGGGGGATGTCCTCGAGATCGTCCTCGCGGTAGGGCGGCAGCTGTATCGTTTCGAGGGGGAACAGATCGTAGTATTTCCGGGGCACGGCGAAGGGGAGGTGCGGTTTGTGAAAACCGCATGCGATGAAGAAGGGTTTGTCCCACTGCTTCTTGAGCCTCTCGATGCACCAGTTCGCCGTCTGCCAATCGCCGAGGTCATCGTCTTTGAGGTCGTGAGCCAGGGGTTCGTGAAATCCCTCGTCCTTCCTCACGCCCTCGCCGTGCCCGAGGAACCCCTTCTCGCTCATGTACTCGGTCCACTCGGAAGGGTAGTAGGAGTCGCTGTGGTAGATCTTCCCGGCGCCCGCGACGTGGTATCCCGCCTTGAGGAACTGTGCGCTCAGGCCGAGGCCTTCCTCGATGTGATTCGTCCAGAAGTCGTTGTTCGTGTAGCACGACGAATTCCAGGGGCGGCGTCCGCTCATGAGGGCCGCCCGCGACGGGTTGCACGCGGGCACGGCGCAGTAGGCGTGGGTGAAGGTGACGCCGCGCGCCGCGAGGCGGTCGAGGTTCGGTGTCTTGGACTGGGGGTTGCGCCCGAGATGGTGGACCCAGTGGTTCAGGTCGTCGGAGGCGATGAACAGGACGTTGGGCCTATCCGCGGCCTCTAG
>JADLBR010000557.1 GCA_020847615.1 Verrucomicrobiia bacterium | reverse complement strand
CTGCGGGGCGGCGGCGCAGATGACGAAGTCGGCGCCGTCGAGGGCGGCGGCGCGGTCCGTGTGGGCGGTGACGCGGATGGGGCGATGCAGGTCGGCCGCGAGACGCTGGGCCACGGCGGCCATGCGGGCGAGCGCGTCGGCGTCGACGTCCATCAGGGCCAGCTCGCCCGCGCCCAAGTCGTGGTCGCGGATGACGCCGGCGATGGCGGTGGGACCGAAGACGAAACTGCCCGCGCCGAGAACGGCAACTTTCCATGTGGACATGGAGGGGTGTTATACCGGGTGATCGTGTGGGGACAAGGAGAGGGGTTAGGCGTGGGGGGTTAGGGGTTGGGGGTTGGGGATTGGGGCTGTTTGAGGCTTTGGAGGAAGTCCTGGATCGCGGATTGGTAGATCCGGGGGTCGATCTCGGCCATGTTCAGGTGATCGGCCCCCCGGAAGATGACGCAACGGGCTGAGGGCGCATGCTGGACCAGGGCCTGGACATCGGCCAGGGGGCACATGGCGTCGAGCTGGCCGTGGATGAAGAGGATGGGCAGTGTGACTTTTTCCATCCGGGGCAGGTTGTCGAGGGGGCCGAATCTTGTGGGGAAGAGACTCATGTAGAGGCCGACGAGGTTGACGAAGGGCCACGTCGGCCAGCGACGCTGACGCAGGTAGCCGGCGACGGGCGTGAGACGATGGCGATAGGCACCCTCCGCGATCAGGGCGATGGGCTTCGGCGAGAGGTCGTCGCGAGCAACAGCCTGCATGGCGATCGAGGCGCCCATCGACAGGCCCAGCAGGACGATGGGGCGTGTGTCAGTGAGGTGAGCGGGCAGTTGTTCGAGGATCGCTCGCAGGTCGTCCGCCTCCGGGGAGCCACCGCCACAAGTGCGATGGGGGGAGTCGCCGTGAGCGCGCAGGTCGTAGAGGAGCACAGCCGAGAAGAGCTCGCTCCAGAGCGGCAGACGCTTGAGCATGACGTAGCGGCTCTCGGACCAGCCGTGGCAGACAACCAGGACGGGGGCGGCCGTGGCGCGGCCCTTCACAAGCCAGGCGGGGGCGTGCTTGCCGTCGGAGAGCGGGATGGCGAGCTCCTGGAATTCCAGGCCGAAGCCGGCGGGGTCGGCGGGCAGGTCGTGGGCCAACGCCCAGCCGGCGGCGCGGCGGTGCGGGCGGCTCAGGCCGCGGTAGATCGCCAGCGTCCAGAGCACGCTCCAGATCGCCGCCGCCAGCAGGAACAGGGGCAGAAGGTCCAGCAGAACCATCGCCGGAGCATACGCCAAGGTGGGCGTGCCCGCTGGGGGGAGGATCTGATAGGATCGATTTCACGGCGGGGGCTTTCATCCAGGAGGGCATCGATGCCGACAACGGAAATCCCGATTGTCCCCATGCTCATCGGCGGGCAATGGCTGCGGCCGGCGACGGCGGAGTACGGGCCGGTCCACAACCCCTCGCGCGGCGAGCTGATCGCCCGCACGCCCATGGGCGGACCCTCGGAAGTGGATGCGGCGGCTCAAGCAGCGCAAAAGGCCTTTGTCACGTGGTCCAACACCCCCCCCACCAAGCGTGCGGGGGTGCTGTTCAAGTACCGGTCGCTCCTGGAGGAGCACTTCGAGGAGCTGGCGAAGATCGTCACGCTCGAGAACGGCAAGACGCTCGACGAGGCGCGCGGGGACGTGCGGCGTGGGTTAGAAGTCGTGGAGCTGGCGTGCGGGATCGGCGAGCTGGCCAAGGGGCAGAGCCTGCCGCGCGTGGCGGAGCAGATCGACGGGGTGACGATGCGCGAGCCGATCGGGGTCTGCGCGGGGATCACGCCGTTCAACTTCCCGGCCATGGTGGGGATGTGGATGTACCCGATCGCCATCGCGTGCGGGAACACGTTCATCCTCAAGCCCAGCGAGAAGGTGCCGCTGACAGCCAACCGGCTGGCGGAGCTGTTTCTCGAAGCGGGATTGCCCGAGGGGGTGATCAATGTCGTGCACGGCGGGAGAGCCGTGGTCGATGCGCTGTGCACGCACCCGGGGATCGCGGCGGTGAGCTTCGTGGGGTCGACGAGGGTGGCGGAGCACGTCTATGTGCTCGGGACGCAGCATGGCAAGCGCGTGCAGGCGGCGGGCGGGGCGAAGAACGTGCTGGTGGTGATGCCGGACGCTGAGCCTGACTCGACGCTGCGGGCGGTGATGGGAGCGGCGTATGGGTGCGCGGGGCAGCGCTGCATGGCGGGGTCGATCCTGATGGGCGTGGGTGAATCGGCCTCCGGGGTGCGGAAGCGGGTGGCGGAGGCGATCGACGGACTCAAGGTGGCGGACACGTCGGCGGACCCCGGGGCGCAGATGGGGCCGGTGATCGACGCGGGGGCGAAAGAGCGGATCCTGTCGTACCTGGAAGCGGGGCAGAAAGAAGGCGCCCAGCTCGTGCGCGACGGCCGGAAGTTGCCGGCGTCGCTTGCGGGGGCGGGGTACTTTGTCGGACCGACACTCTTTGACGACGTGCAGCCGGGGATGAAGCTCGCGCAGGACGAGATCTTTGGGCCTGTACTATCGATGATGAGGCCCAAGACACTCGAAGAGGCGCTCGAGTGGGCGAATCGCAGCCCGTACGGCAATGGGGCGTCAATCTTTACGACCAGCGGCAAGCATGCGAGGGAGTTCTCGCTGGGGATCCGGTGTGGGATGATCGGAGTGAACGTGGGCGTGCCGGCGCCGATGGCGCTGTTCTCGTTCTCGGGCTGGGGGAGGAGCTTCTTCGGCGACCTGCACGTGCAGGGGAACGAGGGGGTGATGTTCTACACGCGGCAGAAGGTGGTGTTGTCGCGGTGGGACAGTGCGTACCAGCGGACGCAGGGGTGGTGAGGCAAAAAGTCCGTGGGAGGTTCCTCCATGACGGTGTCACAGTTCAACGTGCCCTCGACGATCCTCGTTGGAGGCGGGGTGAGCGAGCATGTGGGGATGATCGCCAAGCGATGGGGGGCGACGCGGGTGCTGATCGTCACCGATCAGGGCATGGTGCAGATGGGCGTGGCGGGGAGGATGGAGGCGACGCTGCGGGCGGCAGGACTGGACG
>JADLBR010000556.1 GCA_020847615.1 Verrucomicrobiia bacterium | reverse complement strand
TCCCGCAAAGACATGGTCGACACCTCTTTCCACGGCATGGGCGTCTCCTCCAGAGGGGAACCCAGCCAGCGTAAATGTGTTACCTATGTCTCCGAACACCTGTTACCCATGTCCCCGGTCCATACACTCATCGAGGGAGAGGGGAAGATCCATCACCCTCACCCCGGCCCTCTCCCACGAGGGAGAGGGGAAGATCCATCACCCTCACCCCGGCCCTCTCCCATCGAGGGAGAGGGGGAACAGCGCATCGACTCTGCACGATCCCGACTTCGAGGTTCCCTCTCCCATCGAGGGAGAGGGGAAAAGGAAAAGGCCGCGGGCTCTGGAGAGCCGGCGGCCTTTGTCTGGTCTGTAACGTCGAGTTCGCGGCTTGAGCCGCTCCCACCCTCAGGCGCGGCGTCGGCTGACGCCGACGAGTCCGAGCAGCGCGGAGCCCAGCAGCCACACCGCCGCCGGGACCGGCACGGCCGACAGCACGACGTTGTCGAGCAGCGGGCCCTGGAAGTCGGCACCGAAGCCCTGGAAGCTTATCTTCGACGAGAAGCTCGCGCCCGGCGTGAAGGTCAGCGTATAGGTGGCAAAGGGCTGCTGCCACCAGGCGTTCGCAGTGAGGATGTTCCCGTTGATGGTCGCCACGATCTTGTCGAAGCCGGGAGCGATGTCCGCCACGCCGGCGCCGCGGTTGTTGCCGGCGAGGTCGAAGCTCAGGGTGTAGGTGATGCCGGCGAGGAAACTGAACGCCGTCTTCGTGAAGATGGTACCGGCGGCGGATGAGGTGCCATCCATGTCGAGGTAGCGGCCGTTGCCCGGCAGGAAGTCGAAGAAGCCATCGCCGATCACGTCCACCGCACCGGCCGTCACGTCCCAGTTGTCCAGGCTGGCGTTGAGCTCGAGCGCCTCGGTGTCGAAGTTGTCCTGGAAGACGATCGCCGCGCTGGCGGCGGTCGAGGACACGGCCAGCGCCGCGCCCGTGAGTAATGCCTTGACCGTATTCATCTCACGTCGTGTGTTCATCGTGCAATCTCCCTGGGCATGGCCGGGATCGGTATCGATTTCCGTGCCATCGAAATCGTGTGAGCTTCATTTCGTAACTTAGACAAATTCCTTGATGCCGGCAACGTGTCCCCGTAGCGCCGGATTTCTGGCGGAGCCGCCTCCGATCGCGTTGTCGCCGCACACCCTTCCCTGCGCATCGGGACGGTCTACCCCTGCAATTCCGGCAGATTCCGTTCCCGCGCCCTGCGCGCTCTGCGGTGGGCCGCGCCAGAGTATTGGCGCCGAGTCGCGGAACGCGCGGATTTTGCCTGTGAACCATGCGGAAAGCGGTGCGCAGGCGTGTCCAAGGCGTGCATGAAATCGATCACATTTCCGAACAATTGTGGGGCGACACCCCGCCATTGAGCCAAGGCGACACCTGCTGTTGCGCAGGGGAGGCTGCTGACACTCCCCTTCGTGCTCACGCGGCGCGGCGGAGCATGGTCAGCAGCACTGCCAGGCCGCAGAGCAGTGGCGCGAATGCCGCGGGCAGCGGGACGACGGCGATGCCGTTGGCCTGCAGGAAGCTCGCGTTCTCGGGCAGGTCCATCCGCACCCACAGGCTGCCGTCGCCGTACGTCGATGTCGGGATGCACCCCGAGCCCGAGGTGCAGAAGACGTAGGCGCCTATGCCCACCAGTTGGTTGTTCCAGAAGAGCGCGCTGCCGCTGTCGCCGCCGGCGAGGTTGCCCTCGAGCGCCAGCGGCGTGCTGCTGCCGAACAGGCTCATGCCCGGATCGTCCGGCGAATCGAAGTCCGCGGCCCAGATATCGATGGTGGCCACGCCGCCGCCGGTGGCGACGTCGAGCTGGCCGAGATCGATGACGTTCTGTGCGCCGAGCCGATCGTTGGCGCCGGTGAGCGCGGTGCCGTCGCCGCGGGCCTGCCCGCCGTAGCCCACCATCGTGATCGTCTGGCCGATGATGTTGGCGCTCGATATCACCGCCGGCGTGACGAGGCTGCCGGGCACGGGCGCACTGAGGGTGGCGATGGCGAGATCGAACTCGTACGGCACGCCCGCGATGTTGGCGAGATAGGTGGGGCTGGTGACCACGCTGCTCACGTCGTAGGTGGTCGCGCCGGCCTTCTCGGCGGCGAAGCCGAAGGCCGAGTCGGCCGCACCCGCGCAGTGCCCCGCGGTGAGGACCTTGTCCGCCGCCACCAGCACGCCGGAGCAACCGCCGGTGAAGAAACCGGCCGCTTCGAACGCGGAGTCGAGCGCCAGCGCGTTGAACAGGCTCACGTCCGTGCCGGTGCGCACGTAGAGCGCGAGCGCCGCGGGCGCATGGGCGAGGGTGAGGATCGCGGCCAGCGACGAGAAAAGATGACGGGCACCTTTTCGCCTCGTGCCAAAAAAGGTGACAGGCACCTTTTCTGAGGGCGCGGCGTGCCGCGGGCTGCGCGGGAGGCGTGGCAAGGCGGATTGAGGGTTCATGCATCGCCCCGTTCTTCAGGTCTGCTCGTACCTCGATACCCCGCCCTATTGAAAAGTATAGCCGCCCGCCTGCCGTCTGCCTGATTCGCGTGCCATCGGATCGGTCGGAGCCGGTTGAATCTGCAGCCCCACCATGTGCGCGGTTTGGAGAATAGGTGACGGATTGAGCAGGTGAAATCCGCAGGGACCAGTCACCGGGAGTGAATGGACTGGGGAAACGGACAACTTTTTCCATGCCGCCAGGACTGACCGACAGATTTTGCTTCGTCCTCGAACGGCTTGTATGCCCGCCGTCATGCCAGCGAACGCTGGCGTCCATTTTCTTTCCTGCCGCGGCTGAAAAATAGCCCCCAGCGTTCGCTGGGGTGACGCCTGGAAGTGCGGGGGCGCGGCTTCACCCTCACCCCGGCCCTCTCCCCTCGAGGGAGAGGGAGAACAGCAAAGCATCCGCTCGGCATGATCCCGACCATGAGGTTCCCTCTCCCCTCGAGGGAGAGCGCGGGAAGGTGTCCGTCACCTTTTTCGCGTTACCTCTTTCGGTTCCCCCGGCGCTCAGTTCAGGCGGACTCTGACGTAACTTCCGGGCGCGCTCTCCAGGGGACGCAACGCGCCGTCGCCCGGGTGACGTGCCGGCACGGGCGGGCCGGCCCGGGCGGCAACCCACTGCGCCCAGTCATTCCACCAGGACCCTGCCTGGCGCATTGCCCCGGCCAGCCAGGCCTCGGGGTCGCCCGCCAGGTCCGGATTCGTCCAGTAGCAGTATTTGTTCGCGACGGGCGGGTTGATGACGCCGGCGATGTGACCGGAGCCGCCGAGCACGAAGCGCACCGGTCCGGAGAGATACCGTGCGCCCCGGTAGGTCGACTTCCAGGGCGCGATGTGGTCCTCGGCCGTCGACACGAAATATGCCGGCACCTCGATGCTGCGCAGGTCGATGGGCACGCCCGCCAGCCTGATGCCGCCGGGTTCCTTCAGCAGGTTGTGCTGGTACATGTTGCGCAGATAGACGCTGTGCATGCGCGCCGGCATGCGCGTGGAGTCGGAGTTCCAGTAGAGCAGATCGAAGGGCAGCGGCTCCTGGCCGAGCAGATAGTTGTTGATCACGAACGACCAGATGAGATCGTTCTCCCGCAGCAGGTTGAAGGCATTCGCCATGTGCGTGCCTTCGAAGAAACCCTTCCGCTGCATGTGCTCCTCCATGAGCCGGATCTGCTCCTCGTCGATGAACACCGACAGCTCGCCCACATCGGTGAAGTCGAGCAGCGAGGTGAAGAAGGTCGCGCTCTCCATGCGCTGCTCGTGCCGGGCGGCCAGGTAGGCCAGCGTGCACGCGAGCAGGGTGCCGCCGATGCAGTAGCCGATGGCGTTGACGGTACGCTCGCCCGTCGCCTGCTCGATCGCGTCGAGCGCCGCCACCGGTCCCTCGAGCACGTAATCCGCGAAGTCCTTCTGCGCGAGCGAGCTGTCGGGGTTCACCCAGGAGATCACGAACACGGTGTGCCCCTGCTCGACGGCCCACTTGATGAAGGAGTTCTTCGGCTTCAGATCGAGGATGTAGAACTTGTTGATCCACGGTGGAACGATGAGCAGCGGCCGCTGGTGCACCTGCGGGGTGCGCGGTT
>JADLBR010000555.1 GCA_020847615.1 Verrucomicrobiia bacterium | reverse complement strand
ATGATCGGTGTCGGCGAACACGGGACGTCGGTGAACCTCAAGGGCATGCTCGCCCAAGGGGATGTCCGCGTGGTCGCCGTCTGCGATGTGGACCGCGCCCGGGCGGAGGCGGCGCGGCGGTTGACCGACCAGCATTACGGGGATGGGGGATGCGGGTGCTGCCAAGACTTTCGGGAGATTCTTGCCCGCCCCGACATCGATGCGGTCGCGATCTCGACGCCGGACCACTGGCACGTGCCGATCTCGGTCATGGCCATGCGTGCGGGGATGGATGTCTTTTGCGAGAAACCGACGCTCACCATCGCGCAGGGACGCGCGCTCGTGGATGTGGTCCGGCGCACGGGACGAGTCTTTCAAACGGCCACCGAGGATCGTTCTGTCGGGGTCTATCACAGGATGGCGGAACTGGTCCGCAATGGCCGGATCGGAAAACTGCAGACCATCCGGGTCAGCCTGCCGGGTGTCCCTCCCGATCGGCGCGGCAATCCCGGGCCCATGCCCGTGCCGCCCGAGTTGGACTACGACCTCTGGTTGGGCCCGGCGCCCTGGGCGCCGTATGCCAAGGATCGCGTGCACCATAATTTCCGGTGGATCCGGGATTATTCGGGCGGGATCCTTGCGGACTGGGGCATGCACATGTTCGACACCGCCCAGTGGGCCAACGACACGGACCGGGGTGGGCCCATCCGCGTCGACGCCTCCGGCAAGTTCTACGATGACCCGCTGTACGACACGCTCTGTGAATTCCGGATCGAGTACTCGTACGCGAATGGCGTGACCCTGATCGCGGAATCCGGCGGCACGGGCCTTCGCTTCGAGGGCACCGAGGGCTGGGTCGGCAACGCGGGGTGGAGAAAGCCGCTGGAGGCATCCTCTGGCGAGATCCTGCGCTCTGTCATCGGCCCGGGGGAGACGCACCTCTTTACCTGCCCCGCCGGCGAGCACCGCAACTTCATCGATTGTGTCAAATCGCGGAGGGAGCCCTACTTCCCGGCCGAGATCGGCCACCGCGTGGCCACGGTCTGCCACATCGGCAATATCGCCGCCCTGCTGGGGCGCCCCCTGAAGTGGGATCCCGTTGCGGAATGTTTCCCCGACGACCCCGAAGCCAACCGACATATCGGCCGCGCCATGCGCGCGCCCTGGAGGATCTGAAATGATGCCACGTGCCAACGCTGTGCCGCCTGATGTGACCCGCCGCCGTTTTCTGACCTCGGCCGCAGGTGGGCTGGTTGCCGCATCCGGCGCTGCCCGGGCGTCCGTGCCCCAAGGCGCCCAGGCCACGGGCGCGCCGGACGCGCCGCCGCGCGCCTTCGATCGAAAGGTGAAGGTGGGTCTCGTCGGTTGCGGGGGCCGTGGCAGCAAGATCGCCAAGCTCATGATGGAGTTCGGCGGCTACGAGCTGGTGGCGGTGGCCGACTACTTCCAGGGGCGTGCGGACACGACCGGCGACGCGCACGGCGTTCCCGACGGCAAGCGCTTCTCGGGTCTCTCCGGTTTTCGGCGCGTCATGGAATCCGGCGCCGAGGCCGTCGTGCTTGAGACGCCGCCATATTTCTTCCCCGAGCACGCCGCCGCCGCCGTCGAGGCCGGACTGCATGTCTACATGGCCAAGCCCGTCGCCGTCGACGTCCCGGGCGCGATACGCATCGGCGAGCTGGGCAGGGCGTCCTCCTCGAAGAGCCGCGTCTTCTTTGTCGATTATCAGATCCCGACCGATCCGCATAATATCGAGGTCGCGCGCCGCATCCGGGATGGGGCCCTTGGGAAAATGCAAATGGTGCTCTCCAGCGGCTTCAAGAAGGGAAATCCGGGGTTCAAAGACAAGCCCGTTGGCGAGACGATCGAGGACCGCCTGACCGATCTGGTCTGGGTCAACGACGATGCCATGGGAGGAGGCTACACCGTCAACTACGACATCCACGCCATCGACGGCGTCATCTGGGCCCTCGGGAAACGGCCCGTCGCCGCCGAGGGGTGCGGCGGACGTTTTCGGCAGGGCGCCCACGGGGATTCTCTGGACACGTCGTTCGTGACGCTCCGTTTCGACGATGGCGTGCTCTGGAATCACACCAGCATCACGCACCGCCTCAACGACTGGGGCCCCGAGGATTCGCTCGCCGCCGAGTTTCTTGGAGAGGAGGCCGCCGCGCGCATCAGTTACTGGGGAAAGGCCTACGTCCGCGGAGGAGCGATGCACTTTCCGGGCGGAGAGATCGTGGGCCTGTACGACAGCGGCATCCGGCGGAACCTCGCGGAGTTCTACGACAAGGTGGTCGCCGGAGACTTTGGCAACGGGACGGCCCAGCGATCCGTCGATTGCACGCTCGCCTCGATTCTGGTCCGCGAGGTCGCGCGGCGCGGCACGCCCATGACGATCGACGCGTTGATCCGCGAGAATCGGCGCCTCGAGGTCAACCTGAAGGGGCTCAGGGCCTAGCGGCCTGTTGAAGAACGCCATCGGACGCCGAGGCCGGCGTCCCTCCCTGGTTGCATCGGGAGGGCCCGCGGCCTCGCGGGCCGGGTCGGTCTTGGTCAGGGATGGGTTATTCAACGGGCTGCTAGCCTGCATATTTCACGCGCATGCGCGAAATATGCAGGCTCAAAGGAAAACCGCGCTCTGAAATTCGGGTCCCCGATCGGTTTTCGGCACTGGAAACGCGGCCAACAGTTTGTGATTTCGAAAAATGGCGTTT
>JADLBR010000554.1 GCA_020847615.1 Verrucomicrobiia bacterium | reverse complement strand
TCCGTAGTGGTGCCTTTAGGCACTCCTCCACCCACCAGAAGTTTCCACACGAATGATGCGGCGCGCTCTCGAATCAGGTCAGCCCCGCCGCGCGCCGGCGGCGGGGCTAGCCAGAAACTTCAGAGTTCGAGAGAAACCGCGCCACGCCGCGTAACGCTCGGGTAGGGCAGGTTGATCGGATACCGACTGAAGGCGGCACTACGAGCCCAAAGCCGCGGGAATGTTCGTAGTGGTGCCTTTAGGCACTCCGCCACCGCCCAGAAGTTTCCACATGAATGACGCGGCGCGTTCTCGAATCAGGCTCAAAGTAAAACCTCCTTCTATTTGTGTGCAAGGGAGTTATGCAGCGGGACCGCGATTCGGCACCCTCGCTCAGGCACGGCGCCACATCTGGGCCATGCCCATTATAACTATTTTGGAATGAGGCGGTTTTGCTTTCCAAACCCAGGCCGGCCGCCTGGGCCATCCTCAGCCTTCCGCAATCGAAGATCCCGAGAACCCACTTGACGGATCTCGGGAGTCCGACAAGATGCGCAAAGGATTGCGCACTAATTATCGCGGGTATTTTGGAATGATCTGCGGCCAGTAGCGCAAACGATTGTGCCTCTGAAGTCTATGCCAACGACACCTCTCACGACGCTGAAACGGATCGCCGAGCAATTGCATGTCTCGGAGACAACCGTTTCCCGTATCCTCAGCGGGCAGGCCGCGCGTTACCGCATCAGCAAGAAGACAGAGCACGCCGTCAGCCAGCTCGCCAGGGCACACAATTTCGTTCCGAATCCTCTCGCCCGGGGGTTGCGTCTGAAGAAGACGCTGTCTGTCGGGCTGGTCATCCCCGACATCTCGAACCCATTTTTTGCGGGCATCGCCCGCGAGGTGGCGCTCGGCGCGCGCAAGCGGGGCTACTCGGTCATTCTCTGCGACAGCCAGGATGACACTGGACTCGAGGCCCAGTCCATCGCGCTGCTCAGGAGCCGCCGCGTGGATGGCATCGTGCTGTGCCCCGTCGGGCTGGCTTCCGATCACCTGCGGGAGTTCACGGAGAATGGGCTGCCCATTGTCTTGGTGGACCGATGCTTTTCGGATCTTCCCCTTCCCTATGTGGGCGTCGATAACCTGACCGGCGCGAAGGACGCAACCCGGCACCTGATAGAGAATGGCCACCGACATATCTCCTGTTTGCAGGGATTGCGCGGCACATCGCCAAACGAATCCCGCCTCCGCGGTTACATCGAAGCGCTGGCGGAGCATCACCTCCCCCTAGATCGCTCCCTGATCGTGGGGGGCGACAGCTACGGCGAGGCGAGCGGCTATATCGAGACGAAGTTTCTGCTCCAGGCGAGGAAGGACGTCACCGCGCTGCTCGCCTTTGGCAACCTGATCGCGCTCGGGGCCTTGCGCGCGCTGGCCGAGGAGAAGCTGCGGATTCCGGAGGACATTTCCATCATCTCTTTCGACAACCAGCCCTATCTGGCTCATCTCGCCGCACCGATGACCACGGTGGATCAACCGTACGCCGAAATGGGTCAGCTGGCGGTGACATTGTTGTTCGACCAAGTCCAACCGCCCGGGCGCGCGCTGAAGGGCGGGGCCCTGCTGCCGACGAATTTCATCATTAGGCGTTCGGTTCGGAAACTCTGTTAGGGCGGCGTCAAATTGAACCATCCAGCGCAACATCGGGAGAGCATCGATATGAAAGACAACCAGCCAAAATGCAGCAACCGTCGCCAGTTTATCCGGCGCCTCGCAGGCGGCGCGGGCGCGCTGGTCGCGCCGATGATCGTCCCGGCGTCGGCGCTCGGGCGCGGTGGCGTGGCGCCGCCAAGCCAGCGGATCGGCATGGGGTTTATCGGACTGGGGGGGCAGGGCTCAGGGCATCTGCTCGGCGGCGCGTGGACCTACGTGCCGGGCGGTTACATCGCGCGCGACGATGTGCAGGTGCTCGCGGTGTGCGACGTGCGCAAGGAGCGCCGCGACCGCGCCCATGAACGATGCAACGCGGTTTACGCCGAGAAGCTCGGCCAGGCAGGTTACAGCGACGTCCGCGCATACAATGATTTCCGGGAAATCCTCGCGCGCCCGGACATCGACGCGGTGTTGCTGGCGCTGCCGTATCACTGGCACGCGCCGATGTCGATCATGGCGATGCGGGCGGGCAAGGACGTCTATTGCGAGAAGCCCACCGCCATTACCGTGCGCGAGGCGCGGCTGATGGCCGAGACATGCAAACGGTTTGGCCGAATCTACCAGGCGGGCACACAGCAGCGTTCGGAATACAGCGGCAAGTTCCGGATCGCCTGCGAACTGGTGCGCAACGGGCGCATCGGCCAACTCAAAGAGGTGTATGCGTACCGGCAACCGGGCGCGTTCCTTCCCAGGGAGTGGACTTCGGACGAATCGAAACCGCTTCCGGAATGTCTCGACTGGGACATGTGGCTCGGACCGTTGCCGTGGCGTCCCTACGGCGGCCACGCGGGTCATGCGCTGCCGGGCAACTTCGTCGGCGATGTTAATTGGTCGCCGCATCATTACGACATCGTCCAGTGGGTGGTGAATCCCGACCCCAAGGCTCCCGTCGAGGTGGGCTTCGAGAAGGGCACCCAGTCCCCGCCCGGACCCGGCCAGCATCCGGCGGGCGCTGCCGGAAGCGCGCACGAAGGCCAGGTGCATTATCGCTACTCGAGCGGCGTCGTGGTACACTCGACTCCTTATCCTGGCGAACGCGTCGGTAGCGTCGGCGGCGCGTGTTTTGTCGGCAGCGAGGGGCGGATCGCCGTTGACCGCGACAATATCGTCTCGTCTCCCGCGAGCATCCTTAAGGAGCCGCTGCGCCCGGGCGACGAGCGCGTCTATCGCACGACCGGTCACTCCGACAACTTCCTCGAATGCATGCGCACGCGGCGACCAACCATCAGTGAGCCGGAGACTGCCGTGCGCAGCATGAACAGCATTCTCGTGGGCGGCATCGCCATCGCCTTGCAACGCAGCGTCAAATGGGATCCTGCGAAAGAAGAGTTCCCCGGCGACGAACAGGCGAATCGCCTGCTTTCCTACACACCCCGCCCGCCATGGGCGCTGTAAACAACAAGGAGCCATGATGACAACGAAACATCGCACCCGACTGTTTCTCGCCTGCCTTCTCGTGATCGCCGCGACGGATGCTCGCGCGGTCGACGAGCAGGAGCTCATCGCCGTGCTGCAGTCGGCCGCCGGCGCGCCGGGGAAATGCGCCGCCTGCCAGCAACTGCGCCTCATCGGTACCCCGCGGTCGGTGCCGGCGCTCGGCGCGCTGCTGTGCGACGAGCGGGTCTCGCACGCCGGGCGTTACGCGCTGGAACCCATGTCCTGCCCGGAAGCGGGAGCGGCGTTGCGCGATGCGCTGGGCAAGGCGTCCGGCTTGGTCAAAGCCGGCCTGATAGATTCACTTGGCTGGCGCCGCGAACCGGAGTCAATCCCGTTGCTCGTGCCGCTGCTCGCCGACGCCGACGCCAACATCGCCGCCACGGCGGCCACCGCCTTGGGAAAGATCGGCGGACAGGATGCGCTCGCCGCTCTTTCCGCTGCGCGCGACACCGTGCCGCCTGCGGTCCACCCAGCCGTGCTCGAGAGCCTGCTGAGATGCGCCGAGCGCGAGCCATCGGCCGCTGCGGTCTGCCGCAGCTTGTATGAATCGAAGGCGCCGGAGCACGTGCGGACGGCGGCGTATCTCGGGCTGCTGCTGTCCGACGAACGCGACCGCACCGACCTGATGCGCAAGGCGCTGGCGGGCAAGGACCGCGCTGCAACGCGGGCCGCGCTGCATGTCCTTCGCGAACTCGACGATGTTAAAACGCTGGACGCTTGCGCCAGCATGATGGCGTCGCTGTCGCCCGAGGGACAGATTGCCGTCATGGACGCGCTCGCGAAGCGCGGCCGCCCGGCGTTGTCCGCGTTCAGCGCGGCGATGGAATGCCGGCGGTCCGCGGTGCAGATCGCGGCGTTTCAGGCGATGGCGCAAATGAACGACATCTCGGCGGTGCCGCTGCTGGCCGGGGCCGCCGCGCGCGGCGACGAAGTCGAACGCGACGCGGCCGTGGATGCGTTGATCCGGCTGCATGGGCCGGGCGCGCGCGAGGCGTTGCTCGCCCACCTGCTCAAGGCGGAGCCGGAGGCGAAAGCCGCGCTGCTGCGCGCGCTGGGCGAGCGGGGCGAACCGGAGGCGGCCACCGCCGTGATGCAGATCGCCGGCGAGGAACAAGGACCGGTGCGCTCGGCCGCGTTGCGCGCGCTGGCGAAACTCGCCGACGCCGACACGTTGGCCCCGCTTCTGGACGTGGCATCTCGCGCGAAGGAGATAGCCGACCGAGCGGCCATCGCGCAGACCGTCGTCGCGATCTGCGCGAACAGCCGCGACAAGAGAAAATGCGGAAGCATTGTCATCGCCGCCTTGAACCGCGGCGACGCGGCCCAAAAACTTGCGCTCATCCCCGCGCTCAGCCGGCTCGGCACGAGCGAGGCGCTGGCCGCCGCCTGCGCCGCGACCGAGGACGCCAGCGCGGACATCGCGACCGAGGCCATTCGCGTGTTGTCGCAGTGGCCGACCGCGGATGCGGCGGCGCCGCTGCTCGATCTCTCTCGCGCGCGGGCGGACGAGCGGCAGCATGCGCTGGCCCTGCGCGGCTGCATCGGCCTCGCGCAGTTGGAGGCGGACAACGGGAAGCGCCTGGCCATCCTGCGACAGGCGTTGGCGGCCGCCAAACGGCCGGAGGAGAGGCGGCAGGCGCTTGGCGAAATCGGAAAGATCCCCACGCGCGAGGCGCTGCAAGCGGCGCAGGCTCTTGCGGGCGATCCGGTGCTCGGCGAGGAGGCCGCGATGGCAGCCGCGAAGATCCGCCAGCAGATCGAACCCGCCGGTGCCAAGCCGACGGCTGGCGGCCCGTTCATCCAGGATTGGCAGGTCTGCGGTCCCTACAGCCAGCCGGGTGTGACGGGCGCGCTCAAGGTGTTCGAGATCGCGTTTGGTCCCGAAAAGTCCGGTGAGGCCGTGGATTGGAAACCCGCGCCGAAGGCCGATCGGGTGAATCTCGCGGCGTTGTTCCCAGGCAAGACGGATTGCGCGGCCTACTTGAGGACGGAAATCGTCTCGCCGCAGGACTGCGATGCGACGTTGTTGCTCGGCAGCGACGACGGCGTGAAGGCGTGGTTGAACGGTGCCGTCGCGCACAGCAAGAACACAGACCGCAACGCCGTGCGCGACCAGGACTCAGCGCCGATCAAACTGAAGAAGGGCAAGAACGTGCTGATGCTGAAGATCACGCAGGGCGGCGGTGGCTGGAGCGCCTGCGCCAGAGTGGTGCCCGCCGGCGGAACGTCTCTGGCCGGCGCGCCACAACGCGCAGCGGCAGCGGCCCGCGCAATGCCACCCGCCGGGCCTCCGCCGAAACCGTGCGTGCTGCCAAAACGCGACGCGTTCAAGAAGCTCCGGCTCTCCGACCAGTTCTACGCCGAGGGAGCTTACTACGGAGACTTCAACCGCGACGGGAAGATGGACGTCGTGGCGGGGCCGTTCTGGTTCGAGGGACCTGACTTTCAAAAGCGGCACGAGTATCGGCCGGCGAAGACGTTCGACCCGAAAGGCTACTCGGACAACTTCCTGACGTTCGCCGGTGACTTCAACGGCGATGGCTGGACCGATATCCTGTGCGCACCCTTTCCCGGCAAGGAGTGTTACTGGTTCGAGAATCCGGCCGCCAAAGACGCGCCTTGGATACAACACCTCGCGTATCCCAACGTCGGCAACGAGTCGCCGGTATGGGGCGACATCAATGGCGACGGTCGTCCCGAGTTGATCTTCTGCAATGATGGTCATCTCGGTTATGCGGGGCCGGGTCCGTCGAAGCCCGATGACGCTTGGGTGTTTCACGCCATCTCGGCGCAGGACAAGCGATACCAGAGGTTTACGCACGGCGCCGGTTTCGGCGACATCAACGGCGACGGACGGGCCGACGCGGTCGAGGGCATCGGCTGGTGGGAACAGCCGGTGAAACCGGCGCCGGGCCAACCGTGGACGTTTCATCCGCAACAGTTCGCGCAGGCCGGTGCGCAGATGCTCGTTAGCGACGTGGACGGCGATGGCCTCGCCGACATCGTCACCGCCTGGCACTGCCATCTCTACGGCATGGTCTGGTGGAAGCAGCGTCGCGGCACCGATGGCGCGATCGCCTGGCAGCAACACGTCATCCTTCCGCCCGCGCCCGACCTAAACTCCTCCGCTTTTCGCGTCAGCCAGATGCACGCGCTCGAACTGGTGGACATGAACGGCGACGGGCTGAAAGACATCCTCACCGGCAAACGCTTCTGGGCGCACGGCCCGACCGGCGACAAAGAACCGGACGCGCCCGCCGTCGTGTTATGGTTCGAACTGCGCCGGGACGGCAAAGGCGGCGCCACCTTCTTGCCGCACCTGATTGACGACGATAGCGGTGTCGGCACCCAGGTCGCCGCCACCGATCTCAACGGCGACGGTCACCCCGACGTCATCGTTGCGAACAAGAAAGGCATCTTTATTCACCTGAGCCAACAATAGAGGAAACCATGAGCACCAAGATAATAGGAAACATGTTGTCAATCATCGTGACTGCACTCATCGCTTGTGCAGCCACCGGCAACGCCAAAGCCCAAGGCAACCCGATCGACGGACTGGAGCGGCTAAAGAACTTCGAGACGCGCCGCGCATCGTCGTGCAATACCAACCTCTCGGCCAACGGCGACGCGCGCCCGATCAAACCGGGCGACACGCTGACGATTGCGGAACTGGAAGGGCCAGGCGTCATCACGCACTTCTGGTTCACGATCGCGCATGAGGCGAAGTTCTATTCGCGCCTCATGACGCTGCGGATCTATTGGGACGGCGAGGAACATCCGAGCGTCGAATGTCCCATCGGCGATTTCTTCGGCATCGGGCACGGCGTGGACAAGTCGTTCATGTCGCTGCCGATCCGCGTCACGTCGAACGGCCGGGCGCGCAACTGCTACTGGCGGATGCCGTTTGGGAAGTCGGCGCGCATCACCGTCTCCAACGACAGCGACAAACCCTGCCGGGCGCTTTTCTACTACGTTGACTGGCAGAAACACGAGTCGCTGCCGGCGGACGCGGCGTACTTCCACGCGACGTATCGTCAGGAGCATCCGTGCGTCATGGGCCGCAACTATCTGCTGGCGGAGATTGTGGGGTGCGGGCACTACGTTGGCACCATTCAGAGCGTCTATCACATATCCGATGGCTGGTATGGCGAGGGCGATGATTTCTTCTTCATTGATGGCGAGAAAGAGCCACGCTTGCGAGGCACGGGCACGGAGGATTACTTCTGCGATGCGTGGGGATTCCGCGAACAGGACGGGCCGTTCTACGGCACGCCGCTGTGGGAGTCTGCGAGCGATATTGCCAAGGCCGGCGACCGCAGCACCGCCTATCGCCTCCACCTCCCTGATCCCGTCGTCTTTAAGAAGTCTCTCCGCGCGGAGATCGAGCACAAAGGCTCGCAGACATTCCCCGACGGAACGAAGAACGGCTTCATCGAGCGCGACGACCTGATGTCGAGCGTGGCCTTCTGGTATCAGGTTGAGCCGCACAAGCCGTGGCCCGCGTTGCCCTCAGGGCCGGACCGGCTGCCGTTCCACGACACCGTGCTGGCCGTCGGCTGGAAATCGTTGGAGCAGGCCAGACGCTCGGAGCATCCGCTGACCACGCAGAACATCGCCGGCGCGACCGACGGCAAACAGATGTTCTTCCGTCCGGAGGATGAGAAGGGATGGCTGGAAATGCCGTTTCATGTCGAGAAGGAGGTCACCGCCGACCTGACGCTGCGGATGCTGCGCGCGGGGGATTACGGCAAGTATCGCGTGCTGCTGGATGGCAAGGCGGCCGGCACGCTCGATCTCTTCAGCCCGAATCTGAAGATGGCCGGAGATGCGCTTGGCCGCCACACGCTGAAGGCGGGCGATCATGCCTTGCGCTTCGAGTGCGTGGGCCGCAATGCCGCCTCAAAGGGCTACTTCCTCGGCTTCGACTGTCTGCAAGCCCGCATCCCCGTCTACGCGCGACCGGCAGGCAAGGACCTGCGCGACCTCCAGGCCAAGCCGTGACGGGCACTGCGATGACGGCCGGCGCTTCATCATGCCAACGTGGCCTTGCTGAGATCCCCGATCAAACCGCTGATGCCGGACTGGAGGCGCGCGACAAAATGAGTTGCATTAGTAAAACGTGGTTGGATATATGATACCCATATGGAAATCACCTCACGGCGGAGGCAGCGCGCTCCTGCGAACTACCAGGTTCCGGCGCTGGAACGCGGGATGGCCGTCTTGGAATATCTGGATCAACATCCGGCGGGCCGCACGATGATTGAAACCGCGAGGGACTTGGGCCTGTCCAAGAACGCGGTGTTTCGCATCACACTGACGCTGGTGCGTCGCGGCTATCTGGAGCGCGACAACGCCAGCAAGCGGTTCCGGCTGGGCCACAAGACGCTGATGCTGGGATACGGCGCCCTGGGCGACGGGCGGAGCCTTGTCGAGCAAGCGTCGGAACAGATGCGGGCGTTGCGCGAGGCGACCGGGGAGACGGTTTGCCTGAGTGTGTTGGCGGATCGGGAAGGTTTTGTGCTTGAGAGCGTGCCGGGGAAACACTTATTCCGGTGCGCGGTTGATCCGGGAATGCGGCAGCCGGTGCATGCATCGGCCTCAGGGAAGGCGATCATCGCCCACCTGCCGCCGGGGGAGTTGGATGCCCTCCTGCAACCACTGCGGCTGGTCCGCCTGACATCGAACACGATCACGAGGAAGGCGCAACTGCGGCTGGAGCTTCGGCGCGTGCGGGAATGCGGCTATGCCCTGGATCGGTGCGAGCACATTGATGGCGCGATGTGCGTGGCCGCCCCGATCTTCGATCGGCGGGGCAGCGCCGCGGCATCGCTGACCGTCACGGCTCCAGCCGGGCGAATGCCGCGGGCAAAGTTATCCGGCCTAGGCCGAATGGTCCGGCAACATGCTGACGAAATCTCCGCCCGTTTGGGCGGTCCCGTGAAAGCGAAATCGTCATGAAGACAAGCCTATTGCGAATCCTCGGTGCCGGCTGGTCGCGGGCGCGAAAATGCCGGGCCGGGTGGGTGGCCGGCGGGCTTGTCGGGGTTGTCGCGGCCGTCGGCGCGGTTCTGATCCCGCGCGCCCTGCAGCCGCGGGGGGACCGAGTTTCACCACAGGCTGTTCGCCTGCTGATCGAAGACGACTGG
>JADLBR010000553.1 GCA_020847615.1 Verrucomicrobiia bacterium | reverse complement strand
TTCGCGGGAGGTCTCAGGATTCACCGGGTGCGGCGACCAGGATGCAGATCTCGGCGGGGCGACCCGCGCCCGCGCCCTTCTGGCGGCTGACCGAGAAGCGGTTGGGGAACGCGCTGGCGAGCATCCGCGTCTCGGCGGCCGGGATGCAGTTATGGTGGTCCAGGTCGCGGAGGGTCCGGATGCCCCCGCAGTCGGCCAATGCCTTGGCCAGTTTCTCGGCCATCGCGCCGAGCCGGTCCACCCGCCCGGCCTGCATGAGCCTGAGTCCGGAGAGCACCGCCCAGCGGCACAGGCCCACGGCCCGTCGGGCGCAATCCGCCGACACGGTCTCCGGCGCTAGACCGTGGGCCGCCGCATCGGCCAGCGCCAGACAGCCGGCGATCCGAATCGCGTTCTCCCGCCACCGGCCCAGCTCGCCCTCGATGTCGCGGAACTGGCCGTTGCGCAGGTCGACGGACTCGTTGTGCCAGCGCCTGAATTCCTCCCTCGCATCCCGCGAGCAGACCAAAAGCAGAGGATCTGATCGGTCGCGGATCTGCAAACCGGTCTCCAGGGTTCGGGCCCATCCGTCGGCGACCTCCCCCCGAACATAGCGATCGATCCCATCGTCATGGGGGATGGTCTCGTGGCCCACGGAGAACATCAGACACCGGGCGGTCATGCCCCGCTCTAGCGCCTCCTCGTTGCCCAGAATCTCCCGCAGCAGCGACGGCTGGCACAACCAGAGGACGGTCAAACTCGGGGTCATGCTGATGTTTCCCCGCGTGATCCGGCCCTCGTTCCAGGTCTCGACCGTGTAGGAGGACAGGAAAAGGTCGAAGTCGCCCTTGTCGTCACCGGTGAACCTGCCAAGCGCGATGCGGATGGCGTCTCCGGCCTCCGGGGAAAACGACAAAAGCGTCTCCTCGTTCCTAGCCAGGGCCTTGGCCAGGGCCGCGCCGGTGTAGGAACCGACCCAGAGGGTGGGCGCGGATTCCAGCTGGGGCGCGATCTGGTCTAGGCGCATCTCGAGTTGCGCCAGTTCGTCCTGCAATCCCTCCCGCTCGGAATCCATCCAGGCCTTGCCCTTGTCATCTTTCCCCTTGGCCAGCCAATCGACCAGCAGCTTGCTCCTGCGCTCGCCAACGGATCGTTCCCCCCGCAGCTGTGGGCGGACGGTCCGGCTGAACTCGTCGGCGCGGCGGTCGGATGCGTCCAGCAGTGGTTTGACGACAGTCGCCGCACCATTCTTGCCGTAGCTCTTGGGCGCTCCGGCGATGACGAACAAGTTGCAGGGCGTGTCCCTCCCGGACACTGCGCCCGTCACCCGGAGGCATTTTCCTGGTACGGCCGCGATGGCGGCCAGGGAAGCCATCCCCGGCAGGGCCGGATCGATGCCGTAGACCTCGGCCGTCGCCTCGACGATCGCCCGCTGCGCCGGCGCGAGATGCTCGACCGGGAATGGCCCCGGTTCGGGAACATCGGATTCTCCAGCCCGGACGGGCGGCACAAAGGGGCCCGGCCCATTTCCACGCCCAAGGCCTTCCGCAAATGCGTTTGCCAACGCGGTTTCGGAACTCATGGGATCACGCTCCAGGTGCTCCGGTGCTCCTCAAAACTGTCCGGATGGATCGCCAACAGGTCGTTGAGGTCCAAGACCGGCGCGTCGTCCATCTTAACCAGACCCACCAGAGAGAAGACGTCCACCTCGCAACCGACCTGGGTCAATTGCACGAACCACCGGAGGCATGCCTCATTGCCCGACGTATCTAGGTGGGGCACGATCCGGACCCGCTTTCCCGCTATGGTCAGGAGGTCTGGAACTGGGATGCTCAGCCCCGAGCCCAGCATTGAGACGACCGCGGCATCGCGCTCGCGTTCCTCGCACCAGATGAAATGGTGACCGGCGACCAGGTCGGCGGATCCCTCGACCAGCAGGATCGAGCACTTGTCCCTGGACTCCGGCAACCCGATGGGATGTCGGGTCGTCGTTCCCGCAACGTTGTGCGTCTTCCGCTCCGGCAGGCTGCCTGTCGCCGGATAGGGTCTGCCGTCCAGCCGCCTAGCCTGCATGCCCCGCCGGCTGGCGTCGGCCACGGCCCACGATGCGTGCCCGCAGACATCGGCGCACCACAGCAATCCCCGCTCGGCGCACAGCCGGACGCCCTCGATCCCGATTCCCCTCACTCCGGAGATGCGCCTGAGATCGGCATCCGCGGGACGCCGCAGCTCGGGCGCTTGTCGGGGCGCGGGCGGTTTCTGTTGCGGCGCGCTTGCCTTCGCCAGGCTTGGCCGTCGGCGCACCGCGCCCCGGATGATCGACCGCAGTTCGCCATCCCGGAAGCTGCGGCTGTCGTAAAGGGGACGCAGCAGGGCGAACACCGATGCCTCGTCCCAGCCCCCCCCGATCAGCGCGAATGAAACATCTCTGGCGTGCGAGTGCCTCGACCCGACCGGCGGTGGCGATTGCAGCTTCCGCAGCGTGGCGCCCGGGATTCCGCGGGCGGCGACAGCGCTCACCGCGCGCCCTCCTTCATCTGCCTGGCGAGGAAGTCCCGCACGCTCTGGACGTCAAAGAGCCTTCGCCCTTTGAGCGACCCCGGCCTCCTCAGACTGACGCTCTTGATGTGACCCCTATCGGCGAGGACGTAGGCGTGGCTCCTCCGGATGCCGAACATCCGATACAGTCCGCCGAAATCCACGAATTCGGGATCGATCTCGTTTAATGACGCGGCCTTCACCGCGTCGCTGGTGTTCTGGTTGATCTGTAACTTTCGCATGCGGTACAGATCTCACGTCTCCCTCTGACGTTCCAGAAAGTCGAGAAAGTTGGCCCGTTTTCTAGCGAGATGGCCGCTGCGCCCCCAGAGCCGCCTGCGTGAAACCAGCGATTTTACTCTGGTCGCTTGTCAAATAGGTTCAGGATGAAACTCCGCGCGTTATCCTCCAACTTCTTCGGCCCCTCGTCGCGATACAAGGGATGTCGCGAGAGATGCCTCACCAGCTCCTTGGTGTAAAAATCGATCGATGTGTTTCGGTCCTCGAGAACGGGGCAACCCTCGAATCGTGTGCCGGAGATCTCGCGAAGCTGCGTGATCTGATTCAGAATGTCCCGGCAGTCCCTCGTGAACGGCCCCTTCCATCGGGCGCTCCCCTTTGGCTTTCCGTGCGGCCTCGCGCCCCGGACGACCGGGTGCAATCCACTGCCGAGGTTTAGTCCGGCAACGAAGGCGATCGCCTCCGCCACCTCGCCTGAAAGTTTCTTTACGTTCCTGGGCCTCGGCATGTTGATCGGCCATGATAGCTTCCACTGTGCGATCTCGCGCAGGGCACTCGCGTTCTCAGCGGCCTCCGCCCACCCCCTCAGCCACTCCGCCGAATCCCGCGCCAATTCTACCAAGTCCCCGGCCATCCCTAAGTGTTTGAGAATCCTCGTGACCTCTCGGGCGAGGAAACACAATGCCGAAGGGGCAGACCGGTTTCCTGCCTTGGCCTCATCCCGCAGGGCCAACAGCAACAGGCCAAGGGAATGGTTGTCGCCCCGCGCGTTGCCCTCAAAAAGCGCCGCGTGCGCACACAGCGCCTCGCGGGCCATCGCGGCATCGTCAGCCCGATCGGCCTCCCGCTCGGCGGCCTCATCTGGCGTGAGTTTTCGCCGCGTGATGGTGTAGTCCTCCGGCTTGGCCTCCTCCATCTTGACGCCCTGGCGCAGTGTCGCGCACAGGCTCTCGTCAGCGAATTCGAGCCTTGGGATGCAATAACCCCTCGCCCATCTCACTTGGGAAGATGGCTGAGTTTTCTCGACTTTTCGCCTCAGCGCTTTCACACGTCGTTTCATCTCTTCCCCTTCTTCCTCATCCGACCCACATCCTGCACGCTACCATCGGTCACGGATGGCAGAACCGACACCGCCGCCCTCAACGGGGCCAACTCCCGGTGCGTGTAGGCGAGATTCATCGCGGCGCTCGCGTGACCGGCGAGGGCCTGCCGCATCTCAACCCCGACGCCGGCGTTGGCGAGACAGGACACGAAAGCGTGCCGGAGGCTGTGGAAACTCAGCGAAGTGTTGCGCCGCCCCCGATCAGTGTGGCGGATGATCTCCGGCCGGATCCCGGCCCTGTCCATGATCATCGCGAACGAACGCGAGAGGCCGTGGGCACCGCCGGTCTTCTTTCCAATCAGGCTGGGGAAAAGCGGTGCCTTACCAACCCCAGGCCTCCGCAACAGCTCACGCTCCAGGTCATCGTGTAACGGCACCACGAGGGTTTTGCCCTTTGCCGCGGTCTTCTTCGGCGTGAATGTTATCACGCGCTTTTCCAAGTCAACGTTCTCCCATCGCAGGGCGGCGATGTCTCCAAGCCTCGCACCCGTATAGAATCCCGTCAGGATCGCACCCCGCCAATCCCCTTCGGCCGCAGCGACAAGGGCGACGACCTGTTCGCGGGTGAAACTTTGACGCTCAGCCTTCTGCGCGGGAGGATGCTCCACCGCCTCACATGGGTTGCGGTCGATCAGTCCTCGTCGCCGAGCCGCGTTGAACGCGGTCGACAATACCAC
>JADLBR010000552.1 GCA_020847615.1 Verrucomicrobiia bacterium | reverse complement strand
TCGAGCAGATCATGCCGACGGAACCGCAGGGCTGCGCCGATCCGGTGGTAGCGGACCACGCCCCGGGACATCATGCGCTGGAGGTGAGCGCGGCTGATTGTCGGACGCACATTATAACTGGGCTCCGATGAACACTAGAATTGCGCAGCGGTGAGCTGCGCGGTTGCTGGTCTGGTGATGCAACGGGTTTGACCCGAGGGGTCGGCCGGGTGCAGCGCTTGGGGGTGATCACCCGTCATCAAGTGAACCTGCTCGTCCGCGAGCACAACAAAGGAGCCAGCATCATGACCAGTGCCGCCAAGGCGGGGATGTCCCGCAACAGCGCCCGCAAGTACCTCAAGAGCCCCGAACCGCATCCGCCCGCCCCGAGGCGGTGGCGCACCCGGCCCGATCCATTCGCCGCGATCTGGCCGGAGGTCAGGGCGATGCTGGAGGACGCGCCGGAGTTGGAGGCCAAGTCCCTCTACGAATACCTCAGGGGCGCCCACGGGCAGGAGTGGTCCGGCGGGCTGCGCTGTTTCCAGAAGAGGGTGCATGCCTGGAGGCTGGAGCACGGCCCGGAGAAGGAGGTCTTTTTCGCGCAGGTGCACCGGCCCGGGGAATGGATCCAGGCCGACTGGATGCGGCTGGCGACGCTGGGCATCACGATCGAGGGGGCCCCGGTGGGCGGATCGCTCTGCCACTGCGTGCTGCCGTACTCCAACTGGCAGTGGGCGACCCGGGGCGGGGAGGGCGAGTCGCTCCTCTCGCTGCAGAGCGCGCTGGGCGCGGCGCTCTGGCGGCTGGGGGCGGTGCCGGGGGGCCTGCAGATCGACCACAGCTCGGCGGCGACCCGCCGGCTGCGGGGCCAGGGGGCGGGGCGCGGATTCACCGAGGCGTTCCTGGCGATGTGCGGGCACTACGGGCTGGCGTCGCGCGCCATCAACCCCGACTCGCCCCACGAGAACGGGGACTGCGAGTCGATCCACGGCCACCTGCGGCGCCGGATCAACCAGCACCTGCTCTTGCGCGGCCATCGCGACTTCCGCGACGGGGCCGAATTGGACGCGTTCCTGGCGGGGGTCTTCGGGGCGGCCAACGCGCGTCCGGCGGTGGCCGCGAGGCTGGCCGAGGAGATGGCCGCCATGCGGGCGCTGCCCCCGGCGATGCTGCCCGACTACCAGGAGCTGGAGTGCACCGTGAGCCGGGAGAGCACCATCCGGGTCAAGAACGCCGTCTACTCGGTGCCGGCGCGGCTGGTCGGGGCGCGGGTCAGGGTGCGGGTCGGGGAGAGGACCGTCTCGGTCCATCACGGCGGCGCCAGGCTCTTCGAGACCGAGCGGCTGCGCGCCGCCGGGGCCGCGCGCATCGAGTGGCGCCACATGATCGGCCACCTGGCGCGCAAGCCCGGGGCCTTCGCCCGCTGGCGCCACCGGGAGGCGATGTTTCCCTCCCCGGTGTTCCGGGCCTGCTACGACGCGCTGGAGGCGCGCCGCGGCCCCGGGGCCGCGGACCGCGAGTACCTCCGGGTGCTGAAGTTCGCCGCCGAGCGCGGCGCGGAGCCCGTCGAGACGGTGCTGGAGGAACTGCTCGGCGCACCGCCGTGGCGATATCCCGCCAATGGCTTCGGGCTCGCCGAGGTGCAGGAGCATCTCGGCTGGCACCGGGAGATGGCCGAGGCGGCCCGGCAGGGCCAGCGGCCGCTGGAGCCGGACCTGGGCGAATACGACGGCCTGCTGGCCGCCGCCACCGCGGAGGCCGACGATGCGTTCTGAGGCCAAACACGATCCGCTCGCGATGCTGCTGCGCCAGTTCTTCCTCTCCACGATGGCCGGGGCCTGCGCCGAATACATCGCCAGGGCCGAGGCCGGCAACTGGGGCTACCGCCGCTTCCTGCTGGAACTCTGCGAGCTCGAGGCGGCGCACAGGCTCCAGAGCCGCATCGGCCGCTACCTGAAGGAATCCTGCCTGCCGCCGGGCAAGACGCTCGCCACCCTCGATGAGAAACTCCTGCCGGAGAGGATCCGGCGGCGGCTGCCCACCCTCCTGGACGGGGACTTCGTCGGGCGCGCCGAGAATCTCCTGTGCTTCGGGTTGCCGGGCAGGGGCAAGACGCACTTCCTGGCCGCGCTGGGCAGGGAGCTGATCCTGCGCCACCACAGGCGGGTGCTCTTCGTGCCGACCTTCAAGCTGGTGGGCCGGCTGCTGGCCGCCAAGCGCGACGGGCGGCTGGAGTCGGCCCTGCGGCGGCTGGAGATCTTCGACGCGGTCATCCTCGACGACATCGGCTACGTCCAGCAGGCCCGCGAGGAGATGGAGGTGCTCTTCACCTTCCTGGCCGAGTGCTACGAGCGCCGCAGCGTCATGATCAGCTCCAACCTGGTCTTCTCCCAGTGGGACCAGATCTTCAAGGACCCCATGACCACCATGGCCGCCATCGACCGGCTGGTGCACCACTCCACCATCCTGGAGTTTGGCGGCGAGAGCCATCGCGCCCGAAAGGCCAAGGATACCAGCGACACAAAACCAAAGGACTGAGCCCTTCCCCCGGACCCAGCCCCGCCCCGCCTGCGGCGCTCCGCTGCGCCTGACGCCGGCTCCCGCCGGCCTCAGGCTCCGCTACGCGCCGCAGGTCTTCACCGATCCAAAGGCCCAAATCCCTCCCATCCCTCCGTGCACCAATAGTGTTCGCCGTGCCCAATTCTAATGTTCGCCAAACTCAGAGGTAGTGTGCGCTTGACACCGAAGTCGGCCTCTCTGGCGCTGGATCTACCGCCGGACCGGCGACTGTACCCTCGATGCTGTGGCCCGCGGGGTCTCCCACG
>JADLBR010000551.1 GCA_020847615.1 Verrucomicrobiia bacterium | reverse complement strand
TGGTCGAGGACATGGCGATGTCACTGGTGGTGGCGCGGCGATGGAAGTTGGCCAACGTCCGGGGCGCGCGCGTGTATCACGACCGCGTCAAGGGCGAGATCAAGTCCGGCGCCCGCCGATTTGCCATTATCGAGCTGATGGGTCGGCACTACATGATGGTGCAGATCCTGGGGAAGAATACCGCGGCGGACCACGTCCGCCTGGCGGCGCACCAGCTCTTCATGCTGATATCCCTGCTGCGAACGCCCCTGGGCCGAAGACAGTTCCTGCCCTCGCTGGTCGGGAAGCTCCAGGCGATCCCGCGGGTCATCCAGACCGCCTGGCGCGCGGGGTGCTATTGAAACCACGAATGAACGACCTGTCCGCCTCCGGCGGACGAATGAACACCAATCGTATGGGGTCCTCTTTGGCGCGCATGCATCGGTGTGCATTCGTGTCGATTCGTGGTTGATTTGAGTGGGCTTAGTGCTTTGGGGTTCTGGGAGCCGTGACCCTCGATCTATGCGAGATTCGCGTGCCGACGTATCGCCGCCCGGAGTTGCTCCGGCGGGCGCTGCGGAGCCTGATCGATCAGACCCACCGGGGCTGGATGGCGGTCGTCATGGACGATTCGCGCGATGGCGAGGGTGAGCCGGTGGTCAGGGAGCTGGGCGATGCGCGGATCGAGTACCGTCGCAACGAGCGACGACTCGGGGCCGCCGGGAACCTCGATCAGGCGTTCGTGAGCGGGCCGCTGGGCGGCGGGGCGTTCGCGTGCGTTCTGGAGGATGACAATTGGATCGAGCGCACATGCATTGCGGAGAACGTCGCTGCGCTCGGGCGTTCGGGTTGCCCGGTCCTCATGCGCGACCAGCGGGTGTGGGAGGGCGGGGGATTTGCGGATCGGACGACGCTGGGCGCGCTGTACCGCGAGGGACGGATCGAGCCAATGGCCCTGCACGCGCGGTTGTTCTTTGGGCTGGGCGCGGCCAATGGCGCGCTCTTCTGGCGCACCGATGCGAGGAGTCGGCTCCAGGTGGGGCCCACGGTGACGAATACGGTGTTGCAGGAGCATTGCCGCACGCTCCAGATCGAGGAACCCTTGTGGTTTTCGGCGGAGCCGCTGTCCGCGTGGTCGGCCCCGCAGGGTGGCGGGAGAGAGATCGCCCCAGGCCCGCGGCGCAGGCTCTCGCGTGGCCGACAGAGCCTGCATCGGCATCTGTGGCTGCGCTATGGGGAGGCCCTCCTGCCCGAGTTGCGAGAGATCGCCCGCATGTCTCAGCGCGAGGGACGGATGGAGGAACACCTCGGCTATATTGGCGTGCGCTTGCCGGGGGTGGCCACCGGAAGGTTCCTGAAATGGCGGCTGAATTCCCTCTTGCGGGCGCTGACGACCCCAGATCCCCTCGCGGCGTATTTCGGGAGGCAAGTGTGAACGGATCGCGGCGCGCCAAGCAAGCCTACTCGGCTTGGGCAGGCCAAGACAGCAAGGGGTGCCGAGCGTTGCCTTCGGTTCATAGGCGCGCACTTGACCCATCTTCGCGTCCCGCGTGATCTTCGTGGTGCAATTCCCGCAGGCTAACCACGAAGGACACGGAGTGCACGAAGGCCCGGAAGACTTGGCGACTCTGCGGCTTGGTGCGAGAACATGAGCATTCCCGTTTCCGCGGTCATTGCGACGAAGGACCGGCCCGAGAAGTTGGCCAACCTCTTTCGCTCGATTCGGGCACAGGACGTGTCCCTGGCCGAGGTCGTGGTGGTGGACGCATCGGCCGATGGGCGGACGAAGGCCCTGTGCGATGGGCCGGAGGCCCCGCAGAGCACGCGGTGGATGCAGGCAACCAACGCGGGCGCTGCCTGCCAGCGCAACGAGGGCGTGGCGGCGACGACGCAGCCCCAGGTTCTCTTCGCGGATGACGACGTGGTTCTGGAGGGCGGCTGTCTGCGGGCCCTCTGGGAGGCCCTGCAAAGCGATGATGCCCTCGGCGGCGTTAATGCGATCGTCACTAACCAGCAGTACCATGTCCCCGGGCGCGTTAGCCGGGCGTTTTACGCCTGGTTGAACGGTTCCCCTTTGGCGAATTATGCGGGCCGATGCATCGGGCCAGGATTGAACTTCCTGCCGGAGGATCGAGCGGGCCTGCCGGATGCGATCCCCGTAGACTGGGTGAACCTTGGGGCGACCCTGTATCGCCGCGAAGCGCTTCCCAGCCCGCCATTTCAAGCGCATTTCGTGGGCTATTCCCTGAGTGAGGACCTCGCCCTCTCGCTGACCGTGGCGAAAGCATGGAAGTTGGCGAGCGCGCGCAAGGCCCGCGTGTTTCACGACACAGGCGAGGGCCGCCGTCGCCTGGGTGTGGCCCGCGGGGCCGCGATGGAGCTGGTCAACCGGCACTTCATCATGACCGAGGTCCGCGGGATGCGGCGGGCGGGGGATTACGGGAAATTGTTGGCGTGGGAGCTCTTTTCAATCGCCTCGGGCCTGCGCTCGGCCGGGGGATGGACGCGGCTGCCGGCGGTTCTGGTTGGAAAAATTCGTGGAATTTTTCAG
>JADLBR010000550.1 GCA_020847615.1 Verrucomicrobiia bacterium | reverse complement strand
GTCGCACTGGCGCCCCGGGTTTTCGGCGATCGAACCGGCAAAGGGCACGGCGTCACGGTCCAGGGTGAGGACCTGGCCGTCGATGCCGTCGAGCTCGGCTTCCGAAATTAATGAGAAGGGTTGAGAATCGTTGAGGTTGGGCTCAACACATTGGAAGAAAGGGCTTTAGAAGTGAGCGAGCGTTGAGCGGATCGCGAAATTCGGAATGGGTCAAAAACCGCAAACCAAAAGGGTCAGGATCGTCGGTCGCGTGATGGTCCGCGGGATGACCGCGCTACCTTCGCGGGGGTCGCGAGGAGCGAGGTGGATGGTGGCGCGCCGGTTATAAAGGCCCGGCGCTTAACCTCGTCCCAGTAGCCTGGCTGTTTAGTGGCTTCGAGGAAGCTCGCAATTTCATCCCACAGAACAAGCCAGACTTTTGGCGATGGCTGTTCGGCGCTGATGATGCCAGCCTCGATCAACCTGTGCAGGTTCTTCGGATGAATGCGAGTCGCGCGAGCAACTTCCGCTATGGTGAGCTTTGCCACCGGCTTGGCCGGCACCAACAGAAAAGTCCCGTCGCCGACGGCCATGAGCTTGTAGGGAATGAAGAACAGCGGCGCCTGCGGCGCATTTGGTTCAGTTGGCATTTTTCCTCCTGCTGGCAGTCAAGACAATGTCGTCACCGTCGACGCTCACCGCGTCGCCAAGCTCGCGCTCTATGCGCGCCCTCAAGTCTTTATCCACGCCTTCCATGCTGGCCTTCATGTGGTCGTTGAGCTCTCGCTCAACGGGAAGGACCTTTTCCTCCGGAGTGATGACGCCGAGCTGCTCGGCCTCGATGCGGTCGACGTCCTCCACGCCCATGCCCGAATTGAAGCCCCACGGGCCCCACGGGACACCGAAATCAGGGTTCATCGAAAGCCAAAATTGCAGGTCGTCCTTGCGACGGACCTCCCCCTCGTGCGCAGCGTGATAGTCGCGCGGCGCGCTGACCGGCCTCACGCGAACGAATCGCTGGGCCGGGAACACGTCCAGCACGTCCTCATCCTGTCCCTGCTTCCACCAACCGAACTCGTTGGCGGCCTCGACCTGAGTATCAAAGATCAACTGGAGCCGGGCCAGACTCCTCAGATCGGTCAGGTCGCCCTCCCTGATGTCGCCCTTCTTGCCCAAACCCTCACGTATCGCGAGCTCCCGGAACTCCGCCACGAACTCCGCGCGTCCCTGGGCGCGAAGTCCGCCGTGTTCCGGGTCGATGGCCTTGGCCATGTAGTCGCCCAGGTACCCGCGCATCCGTTGCATGAATCTGACCTTTTCGACGCCCGCGGAGAACAGCGACCGCTCGCGGATCGCCACGGGCATCTTCGACCATGCGGCCGTCCTCATCCTGCTACCGACGGCAGAACGCTCCGAAAATTTTTCGATCGCCTCTTTGAACAGGATTCCTTTAATGAAATTCATAGCGCCATCTCCGTCTGCACCGCGCGTCGGCCGGCCTCCCACGCGATCCTGGCCTCATTCCAATTCAGCGCCCTGTAGGTTCCCTCGCGAAAGATAGAGCCGTCGAGCCTGGCCAAGCCCAACTGCACAAGCTCCGTGACCCGCGGCCTGACACGGAGGATGTCCCATCCCATATGCGCGGCCAGCCCTCTGGTGGTGGTGCCAGGAAATCGGTGAAGGGATATCCACACCTGCTCCCGATCACCGTGGACACGCGATCGGATCTCCTCCCATGACATGTTTCTAATATCGGCGGGCGTCATCTCGTGGCCCCTCCTCGCGCTAGCGCTTGGATGTTGCGCGCGCGGAACAAGGCGCACGCGGGAATCGATCCGTGGTGTCTGGTGAACCTCGGTCTTCGGGTGCAAAAGCACCGGCCCCGATCGAAACACAACGAATCACAACCGGAGCAGCGCCTCTCGAATGCGTCCGCCCCGTAGAGCCATATCATTGGATTCCGGGTCGGGCCCATCTCGCAGTCCGACTGCGGGAACAGATCCGGCTGGATCTCCTGATTCACCACGTCTGACTGGCTCATGATATTCAGAAGCCTTTGAAGGCTGAGCGGCGGCGGGGTCCTTGGCCCCGCCGCCGCGTTGGGTTTAGCCGTCGCCGTCGCCGTCGCCGTCGCCGTAGCCGTAGCCGTAGCCGTAGCCGTAGCCGTAGCCGTAGCCGTAGCCGTAGCCGTCGCCGTCGCCGTAGCCGTAGCCGTAGCCGTAGCCGTAGCCGTCGCCGTCGCCGTCGCCGTCGCCGTAGCCGTAGCCGTAGCCGTAGCCGGCGTGAATCACCGGCGTCTCTAGAAGCCCCGGCATGGCAGCATGTGCATCACGGCGGAGCGATATGCCTTCACCGTGCCGCACGGGTCGAGTTTCGTGTTAGGCCTGGGCCCATCCACCAACTGGCCGAGGCCTTTTTCGGTGCCCCACCGGCGAATATTCTTCGCGTTCTGGATCTCGATGCGGTCCGTGTATTCGATGACATCGCCCACGTAGACGAAGCCTCGATCCAGGACCACGATGTGTTGCCCAATGGCAACGGGTTTCTCGTCGGTCATGTCATCTCTCCATTTGCCCGCCGCACCGGGCAGTGATTTCGTGATGCCCGACCGCCGTGCGGGGTGGACGGGAAGCTGTTTGGAAGGCCTTCTTTCGCCGGCGCCCCCTGGCGCGCAGCGTGTAGACCAGGCACCAGAGCTGATGCTCCGAGAGATCTTCGAGCGACCAGGCGCGAAACTGCACCCGCGCGATTGCGCGCGGATATTCCGGGAACTCGACGCCGGCCTCATCGCACGACTTGCGCAGGTGGTACAGGGCGAGCCTGGCCGGCTCGGTGCCTGAGCGCAGGTGGTCCGCGAAGGCCCCGCGGACGTTGCCGGCGAGATCGCGGAAATGCGCCCGCAGCCGCAGGAAGTGTCGCTGGAACGCGGTCGAGATCCTGGCACCGCACGCCCGGTAGGCCTGCTCCACGCGCCACGACTCGAAATCCGGCCTCGGCCCCGGCATGCTCTCCCAGGCCTCGCGGGCGAGCATGACGAGCAGCGTCTTCTGCCTGCGCGTTAGCAGGCCACCGGACATCCTTGGCGCCGCCGCCCTCATGGGAAGACGATCCACCCGTGGTTGAGGCCGACGATCGCGAGCAGCCCGACGGCATAGGAGGCGGCCCCCAGCACGAACGGGAACGGCTCGCGGAACACGCCGCCGCCGATCAGGCCACACAGGCCGACGCCTATCATCATCCCGCAGTAGCCGTAGGCCATGGCGACCTCCTGGTTCACGCGGCCTCCCGCCCGGCTGCGACCGATGGGCCGGCCCCGATCAGGTCGCTCTTGGGCCGTATCGAGAACACGTCCTCCTGGACGATCCGGACGCCGATCTGCTCCAGCGCCTGCGGGGGTATCTTCGCGCGGTCGGCGATGAGCTTCTCCTTGTCGATCTCGGGCGCCGGCTGGCGGATGTAGTCCGCCCCGCTGAAGCGCTCCGGCGCCTCGTCGGCCTCGTACTCGTACTCGGTCATCACCAGGGCGATCTGCTCCCAGGTCTGTTTGCTGCGGATCTTCTCGACCTTCGGCGGCGAGGTGCGGAAGCCCACCTCCGCGCTGGGCAGGTCGATGCTCCGGCGCACCTGGAACTCCTTGGGGTTGCGCAGGGCCCAGGCGTGGACGCCCACCTCGTTGGCGGCCACCGCGCGGCCCAGCTCCTCGATCTCTGGGGCGTAGCGCGCCTGGACCTCGGCCACGTCTTGCTCCATCTGCGCAGTGACCTCGGCCATGCGCAGCCTGAGGCGCACGATCTCGGCGACGACGCCGATCATGGCCTCCTTGCTCGCCACCTCAACGGCGACGAGCCGCGTGTTGCGTTTTCCTATCTTGCCCATGGTCTCCTTTCTCTAGTTCCTCTGTGCCCGCCCCAGCCGCGGCGGATCACCTTGATGGCGACGGCCCGCATGCCCCAGGCCCGCATGCCCGAGAGCGTCTGGCAGTGGACATCGATGCGCCACCCCCGTATGAGGCCGCCGGTGTCGGTGGCGATCCGGCACCCTAGGCCCTCGATCTCCACGATGCTGCCCAGCGGGATGCGCCGCGGGTCCACGGCTATCTGATCGAGGCCCTCGACCCTGGATCGCAGGCTGGTGCCGAGCGCGTTGCGGTCGCCCCACCTGCGGTGAGCGGGCTCGCGCCAGCAGTAGGCCGTGGCCGTGACCCGCACCGCCTCCGCGCCGCCGGCCTCGGCCACCAGTATCCTGTAGAGGCAGGAGACCAGGATCAGGTAGAGCGAGATCATCCATAGCCAGCACGCCGCATCGATGATCTTGGGCGCCGCGCGCGACACCGCGGCCAGCGGCGACGCCGGGCGTCGCCGCTGCGCGCGTCGCCCGCACGGGCCGCATATGCCGTGGGTCACGCCGGGCCGGCCCCGTTTCAGGCCGATCGGCCATCGGCACCAGGCGCACACCCGGAGCATCACGGGTGCCTCCGGTCCTCGCCAAACAGGACATCCAGCCCCCCGCGCGCGGCCCGCATGTGGCCCAGCGCCATCCGCAGACACTCTCTCGCCCCGGCCTGGTGTCCATCGGCGGCGAGCGCGAGGCCCAGCCCGATGGATAGCCTGGCCCGCGCGAGCTGCGCCGCGGCGCGGCGGACGCAGTCGCGCCGCACCCTGGGCGGCAGTAGGAGGGATCGGCCAAGCGGCGTGAGGTGGATGCCTTCAGACGAGCGATTCCTCCCCCCCCCCCTCAAGGATTTATCTGGGGCGCCCGCGCCGGCCCCGGGCCCGCCGCGCTCGCTCGCGCGGATGATCGCGCCCGCCGCCCACTTGGCCCACTGCAAGTCGCTGGTGAGGCAGGACCGCGACTTCCTCTTTTTGGACGCCGTCCGGAACAGGACGCGCCACCGCCTGTTGGGGCCATCGCGGCGCATCACCGCCACCGGGGCTCCCGCCGATATCTGGATGCGCTCGGCCATGATCATCTCCCCTTGCTCACCTGCGCGACCGAGCGCGCGAAGATCTCCGCGGTCACCTTGCCGCCCGCGGCGGAGCGGCGCGCCTTGCGGCACACGAGCTTGAGGAACGTGAGGTTCGCCGACCTGCGGCCGGGCGGCAGGCCCGAGCGCACGATCGCCGGCACCTGGTCGAGCGCCTCGCCCTCCATGCCGAGGCGCCGCCCGACGAAGAGTTTAATGTCCTCGTCCGATAGCCTCCCGATGCTGACCCGCTCCAGGAGCCGGTTGTCGATGAGCTGTCGCGCCTCGTCGTAGGCGTCGCGCAGCAGGCGGTCGCCGAGCACCGGCAGCCACATCGCCACCACCTCGCCCGGCGTCTGGTTCACCAGCGTCTTGAGGATGTTCAACGTGCGCAGGCCGAGGTGGTGCGCCTCGTCCACGATCAGCGCGGTGCGGTTGGCGCAGAGCGTCTCCCGCAGTAGGCGCATGCGCGCGGCCCCGGAGGGCGGCAGCTTGCGGATGCCGATGGCCTCAAGCACCCCGCCCACCATCGCGGGCACCGACTCGCGCCATGTCTCGTCGGCCTCGGCGATCGTCACGCGGCTCCCGCCGTAGCGGCCCCGCATCATCTTCGCCCAGGTGCTCTTGCCCTGGCCCGGCTCGGCCTGGATCACGACGAAGCGCGTGAGCCCGGTCTCCTTCATCGCCTCGCGCAGCGCGACGGTCGCACGGCGGTAGAGCTCCAGGTCCTCGTAGAACTCCTCGTCATCCTGCGCGGCCTGGTCCACCTCCTGGAGCAGGTTCCAGACGGCGCGGTAGTCCATCAGCCACCGGGCGACGTCGAGCTCGCCCAGCTCGCCGGCGCGGACCAGGGCGTAGGTCTTCGTGGTCCCCAGCCCCGGATACTGCCGGCACCAGCCGGCGTCGGATACCCCGCGCTCCTGCTGCGCGTCGCGGATCTTGCCCGCGATCGCCACCAGCTCCGAGGCCGGGTCATTCGCATCGCCTTTCATCGTCTATTGCCTTTCGTTGTTCGACTCCGCCATGAGCATCTGGCCGCGCCGCGCGTCCTCGTCCTCGCCGAGCGACGCCTCGCGCTCCAGGAAATCCTCGTCCGCCCCGATCAGCACCGCGCGCGCGGCGCGCCCCCGGATCGGCGTGATATCGGCCTGTCCCCCCGGCGCCGGCGCGGTGTCGCTCTCGGCCCGGGTGCCCCACGAGTCCCGCGACACCGAGTGGCGGCGCGCGTCGCGCCCGCCCGCCACGATCGCGCGGAACTCCGTGCGCACCGCGGCGTTGGCCCGCCGACGGTGCGCGGTGGCCTCCCTGGGCATCGGAGCGATGGCGAACTGCGGCGCGTTGGGCGCCAGCGGGATCAGCCCGATGCGGTGGCCCACCGGCCACGCCTCGCGGTTGCGCGAGTCCGTCGTCGCGGCCCCGTTGAATAGGTGGCAACCCTCCTCGGGCCTCCCGGGGTGGAAGGCGATCAGCACCGGATACCCGTTGTCCAGATGGACGCCCTCGATCTCGCCGTTGGCGCGGAACCGGAAGGCCAGCGGGTAAGACTTGATCGATGTCTCGACGTGTCCGGCGCGCACCGTCGCCGCGAGCTTGGCGGGCAGGAATCTCCAGCGCTCATCGGCGGGCAGGTCCACCCGCGAGAAGCCGCGGTACAGGTCGTCGGGCACCACCGTCTCGCGCCCGAAGGCGCGGCGCTCCTTGGCCCGCGCGTTGAAGCGCGCCATCGCCGCCGCCACGCCGTCGGCGCAGCGCGCGATGTTCCAGAATCTCGCCGCCGCGCTCTCGTCGCCCTTGGACGCCAGCCGCCAGACCGGGTTGGCCGCCTCGAACTCGCCGCGCTCCCGGCCCACCGAGAGCGAGTCGTGCGCCGTGAGCCGCTGCAGGAGGTGGAAGCCGCTCTCGATCCCGCCCTTCTGCCCGGACGTCCAGGCGCGGATGATATGGACGATCTCCCCGAGCCCGCCCCACCGCGTGCCGTCGGGCAGCAGGACGCCGTCGATCGCGTTATTCTCCCAGCGCCCGCGCTCCAGGCGCCAGGCCACCGGCAGCCCGTGCGCGTCGACGCAGGCGAGCATGTGGTCCAGGATGTCCTCGGCCCGGTACGCGTCGCGGCCGCGGCCCACCGGCGTCGCCCCGAGCCACGCCGCCGAATAGACGTCCATGGTCGCCAGCATCTGGCGCGCCACCCGAGGCGCGCCGGTGTCCGGGTCGGCGAAGCTGTACGGCTCGTTGACCGACATGTCGTCGCTCTCCCACAGGACCTGCGGCAGCAGCGCCCGCTCGACGCCCGACTCATCGATCCATGTCAGACCGCGCCGGTCGCCGATGCCCGCCTCGGCCGCCGCCCTCGGGCCTCGGAATCGCGCGCGCAGCTCGTCGCTCACGTGCGCCGCGCGACGCAGCGACGCCGGCCACCGCGTCTTGCGCCGCTCCCGCGCCGCCGCCTCGAACTCCGCGACCACCAGCGCCCGCGTCCCCGGCCCGCACGCCGGGTCCGACAGGAAATCCTCCAGTGCCACCACCAGCGAGTCCCGGCGCAGCACGTGCGCCCGCAGCGCGTCGGCCTCCTCGGCCGACAGCGCGAAGCGCGACGGCCGCCCCCGCCTCTCTCCCGCCGGCCCGTGCCCCGCGCCGCGCTCCCCGTGTTCCTCGGCCCAGCGCGCCAGCGCCGCGCTCCCCACGCCCAGCGCTCGCCCCGCCTCCGCGAGCGAGCGGTATTTTCCGGATTCGATGACCGCGCGGGACTTCTCTATGGGGGTCGGGGGCATGGTCACTCCTTCCGGAAAGCCTCCGGCGCGTGCGCCAGGCACCACTCGCGCCATCTCGCGCCATCCCGCATCTCCGCGTCCGTTGGCCCGTCGGCGACGGCCCGGTAAGTCGCCACGGTGAACGCGGCGCCGCGCCGCCCGCCCCCCCGGCCTGAAAAATCCATGAAGCACGCGCCCGGCTTCCCATCCATGCGGTAGGCGAAGATCGCTTCGCCCGGTCGCGGCGTGTCTCCTGGCTGGTCCAGCGCGTCCCACTTCTCCCCGTCGCGCACGACGCGCAGGAAGTACGGTGCCCGCGACAACATCAGGTGCTGACCCTTGGCCGGTCCGTCGAGGAAGCTAGTCATGGCGCACCACCGCATCGATGAACGAAAGGATCAGGCTGGCCGCGGTCCGCTCCCCCTTGGCCCACGCTTCTTTGACAGCGTTTCTGGCGAGCACCTCGCTGGCGATGTCGGACTCCGCGGCCCCGATCGTGGCGGGCACGAAGTCCCTGATCTTGTCGATCATGACGTCGCGTCTCTTCGCCCCATCGAGCACCACCCGGATCGCGATCCCATCGCTGCTTCGGCCGATGATCGCGGCCAGGTCCTCCAGTTGCGCGACCGCCTCGTCGTAGGTCATCGGTCCCCCTCCGCGTCCCACATCTCCTCGGACACCCTCCGGTCCAGGCTCTCGGCCGCCGCGATCGCCAGGGCCGCCACCTGGATCAGCCGCTCGCGCGTGGCGGCCGCGTCCTTGAGCCGGGCCTTCGAGCGCGCCCAGGCGGCGTACTCCTGGATCACGTCGCAGAAGGTCTCGATGATCAGGCCGTCGTCGTGCGCCGCCCCGTAGCCGAGCTCCGCGGCCTGGCGCCGCCGCTCTTCGAGCACCTGGTTGTAGATTCTCTCGATGCCCATGGTCCGATCTCCTATTTGATCCGCTTGAACTCCCGACTGAAATCCTCCGGCGCGCCGAGCCACGAGTGGCCGTCGCGATCCTGCCCGCAGTGGAAAATACTGGTGGTCACTATCTCGCGGGTGCCGGAAGAGAGAATGATGTGCGCCCCGCCCTTTCCGGGGCCGTCGCCCATGTAGCGGTACAGCGGCGGGGGCTCGATCATGCGCCCCCCTTCGCGCAGATGCCGTGGTCGCGCAGGATGCGCTCCGCGTCCAGACGGAACTTCCCCTCCAGATCCGCATCCGCGAAGCGATCCATGAAGCGCCGGTCGGAGCACAGCGCGTCCCATTCCTCCGCGGAAAAGCGCGACGCGAACTCGCGCGTCTGTGCCGCGCTCGGCGCGCTCGTCGCGGGGGCCCTCACGCCCGCCCCCTCCGCTTCCTGCCGCCCTCGGCCCCGGCGTCCAGCAGCGCCATCGCCAGCTCCGTGCGGATCTCCTCGGGCCACCGCACGATCTGCGAGGTCGCGTGCGTCACGATCGCCAGCCGCATCGCCGGCGGGATCTTCCGCCACTGTTCCTCGCACATGATCCCCTTCCAGAGCTGACGCATCCGGTCCGTGAAGATCCGGTCCTTCTCGTCCCGCATCTCCTCGGAGGTCGGCCCCCCGCGCTCGTCGTGCCCCAGCTTCTCCCTCACGCCCTCCCCGCGCCACCCGGCGTAGGCGCGCCCCACGTCGATCTTCCCGTCATCCACCCGCGCCAGCAGCGCCGCCGCCCGCGCGTCGCCGCCCTCGGCCGCCGCCTTCAATCGGTCGTAGCGCTTCCGCTTCTTCGGGGTCAGGGAATCCGGGTCCAGCTTCCCGTCCGCGTCCAATGGCAGCAGGAGCTGCTCCAGCGTCCGCCCCTCGGTGACCTTCTCCACCGCCGGCTCCAATACTTCGGCGTCCGCCAGCAGCACGACCTCCGCGTCGATCACCCCCTCCTCGCCGGGCTCGGCCATCGCGTCTGCCACCAGCGGTAGCTGGCGCTTCGCGGCGGACATCCAGAGTCGCGCGGTGCGCTCCGGGATGCCGAGCTCTTCTTCGACCGCGGAGGCCCACGATCCAATAACGGCAATGTTTGCCGTTTTTGGCTGGAGGGCGGGATTGCCCCTGGTCTCGGGGTATCCGGCGCGCAGCCTAAGCAGCTCGATCCCGCAGAGGATCGCGTGATGGGCCGCGCGGCGCCCGAGGCTCACGGCCTCATCGGCGTGGCGCCGCGCGGTGGTCCAATTGCCGGGCGCCGCGGGTTGAATCGATGCCGCGTAGGAAGGCGTGGTGTTGAATTGTTGGGCGTTTTTCATGAACTATCTATCCCTCCCGGTGATGACGATCTCCCCGGTCTGTTCCCATTTGGGCAGTTGGAGTTCGATGGCGCGGCGGATGATCTCTGATGTATTCAGACCGAATCGTCGCGATGCATCCCGCAGCCGCGTCTTCATTCCCTTGGGAACTCGTACAGGGAATGGAGTCAGGAGGCGTCCCTTTTGGGAGTCTTCCGTATTCTTCACGACTGCACTGTATAACAACCGCCTACACAGAGCAAGAGATTTTTTTTGACCCGGAAAAACCCTTGCTATACATTGCCCTACATGGGGCTCACCGCGGCGATCCCAGTCCGTTTGACCAAGGACATCGATGACCGATTGAATGCCATTTCGGCGGCCACGGGTCTCTCGAAGAGTGAACTTATAAGGAAGGCCACCGAGGATTTGCTTCGCCAGATAGAATCGACTGGCACTTTAAGCTATCCAGTCGCCCTCGGTGAATCGGTCGTTAATTACGGCAGTCAGATCGGCAAGCAGCACAACGTTTTTACCTCTGCCCGCGATGCCAAACGTGTGCCCAGGCGGCCCCATTCCGAGAAGGCCCCAAAGAAATAGAAATGCTTTCCGCCCAAGCGCGCCGCCGGAAGCGCGGGGCGGACTGAACGCAAGGACCGGCAACGAGGAGAATAGGGGATATGGAAATCGAGTTCCAATGCGGTGCGTGCGGACAGTCGATGAGCGTGGACGCGTCGGGTGTCGGGTTGACGGCGACGTGTCCCGGATGCGGCGGGCCGGTGGTGGTTCCGGGGATACCACCACGCATCGACCCACCGCCTGCGACGCCGGCTGCCGTGGTCTCGGCGCCACTAGATCCCGATGCCGAGAGGGAGATCCTGTCGTGCGGCCCATCGGCGCTCGGCTACCTCGGCCGGGCGATCGCGGGATTATCCGCGTGCGTTTTGGGCGGGCTGTTCGTTTTTGCGATTCCGGCTGCCGGGGCCGCGCTACTCGCCATCGGCCTCTGGTTGTTGGCAAGTATTTGGATCGCCACCGCGACGGTCCGGTACAGGCTCACCGATCAGCGGCTCTTCGTTCGCCGCGGGCTCATCGCAAGGCGGATCGATGAGATCGAACTCTTCAGGATCAAGGACGCCACAGTCACCCAGGGACTACTGGAGCGCCTGTTTGGGATCGGCTCGGTCACCGTCGTCTCTACCGATGACACCACGCCACAGCTCATTCTCCAAAAGATCCCAGCCCCAAGCAGTATCAAGGAATCGATCCGCTCACACTACCGCGCAGCACGCAAGCGCGAGCGCGTGGGCGCGACGGAGTTCATCCCGTCGTAGGCGGGCGGGCTGGGCGCCGCAGGCGTTTCGTGGCGCAGGATAGGCCGGGTCAACGGATCAATCAAGCGGGATCGGGATGAGGTTGAGGCGATCAAGGCCGAAGGCGTTATTGTCTGGCAGCACGATGACGCAGGAGAGCACCCCGGCCTGGACGGCGCCGAGCCGCAGGATGGCCCCGTCGGTGAAAGCGATCTCGATGTCGGCGAGTTCCCGGTCGGGCCGCGCTATCAAGAAGACCTCGCGGATGGTCCTGCCGTTGAGGTTGAGGGGATCGTTCATATGAAAAAATCAGCCAGGGAATGGATGTCTCAGATACCCGCTTCGGCGCAGCGGCGTGGGCGGGACGAGTGGGTCACGGCATCGTGTCCCATCTGCGGTTGGGAGGTGGATGTGACGGTGCGACCCAGCGATGCCGGCGCCCGCGCCGCGGCGCGAGAGCGGGTCCTCCGGCACATCCGCCAGTCGCACCCCGAAGAGATCGCCGATTGACCATGCGGGTCTGAAATATCTTGAGGGATCATCTGGCGAGGAGCCTATGGCTAGTGATTTTGATCGCGCGGTGGAGCAGGTGCCGGAGGAGCAGCGCCGCCTGCTTGAGAAGATGGCAGAGATCGGGCTCGTCAGATCGTTCCGTTGGCAGGACGGCGGCGGAGCCGCCGTCAGGCTTACGCCCTCCGGCGGCAAGTTCCTCGCGCTGGTCAAGGCCATAGCGGCGCCGGAACCATGCCGGCGTCTGGCCAGGCTCCTCGCGCTTGATGCGCTGGCCGAGGAGCAGATCGCCCTCGGCGGCTTCGTTGCGGAGGAGTGAATCGAACTCTTCATCGGATAACTCGCGCGTGACGCGGGCTCCGTTCTCCCAGTACACCATGGTCGCCATGGCTCACAGCCTACGCGCCCCGCGCCCGTGCGCCAGCGCCGCGCCCTTGATTCCGCGTCGCCGTCGGACATTTCCGGCATGATGGGACTGGCGCGGTCGCGCCGCGGGCCCCGCGCGGGCAGGCTGCGCGCATGGACCGCCCGCGCATCTCCCGCACCAAAGACGAACCCGAATCCGAGGCACTCGGCAGGATCGAGTCGATCGCGAAAAAGGGCGCCCGCATCCTACTCTACGCGGCGGGCCTGGGCGCCGCCGCCGGCATCGGCTATCTCTCCGGGGACAAGGTCGGCGCCGCGCGGTCGGCGATCGGCTACGTCACCGGGCATCCGACCGAGGAGGTCCGCGCGGCCAACGAGGCGCTGATGCGGGTCGAGGCCCGGCTGCGCGAGGCGCGCGGCCGCACCAACGCGGCGCCATTCGCCGCCCCCGCGCCATGACGGACCTCGACGCAGGCCGGCCGCGGATCGTCTGCGCGATCCACGGCATCTTGACGCGCGTCACCGCGCCGAGCTGGTGCGACGCGTTCGACTCCTGGATGTGGTCCCGCGATCCCCGCGTGCGCGTGGTCAAGCGGGAGTACGTCGCCGCGCCGGTGCCGATGTGGAACGTCTGGATCAAGAACCGCATCCTCGCCCGCGCGCTCTGCGCCGATGTGATGGCGCTGCTCTCCGATCACCCCGGCGCGATCGTCCACATGCTGGCGCACTCCAATGGCGCGTGCATCGCGCTGCGCGCCGCGCGCATGCTCTCCGACGCCGGCGCTGAGATGGGCGCGCTGGTCCTGGCCGGCGCGGCGTGCAGCGAGGACGCCGACCGCTCCGGCGCGCTGGACCTGCTGGGCTCCGGCGCCGCGCGCCGACTGGTGGCCTACTGTTCCACAGACGACTGGGTCACCTACTCGCGGCTCATCTGGCCCTACGGGCGACTGGGGTTTTTCGGGTGGAGGCTGCGCGGCGCGGTCTACTCGCAGCCCGGCGCGCTGGAGACCCGCTGGTTCGCCGGCGGCCACAACGGATACTTCCGCGACTCGACCGCGCGCGCCCACACCTTCGAGGCCGCCGCGAGGGACATGGGGATACTGGAGGGCTGAGGCATGGCGCGACCCATCGAACTAACCGAGGCCCTGCGGTCGGAGTACGCGAAGCTGTTCTCCGCGGCCGCGATCCGCGACGCGTGGAAGGACCGCGTCTCGATGGCGCTTGATCGCGCGCTGCGCGGCAGGGCCAGGTACCGCTCCGTCGGCGCGCCGATGCGCGTGCCCTGGCTCTGGATCGCTGCGATCCATTCGCTGGAATCGGACGCGGACTTCACGACCCACCTCCACAACGGCGACCCTCTGACGCGCCGCACCCGGCAGGTGCCGGCCGGCAGGCCGCCGGCGGGCAAACCGCCATTCACATGGGAGGCGTCGGCCACCGATGCGCTCACGCTCAAGTCCCTCGACGTGTGGGAGGACTGGTCGATCTGCGGCATGCTCTTCCAGGCCGAGCGCTACAATGGCTGGGGCTACAGGCGATTCCATCCGGGAATCCTCTCGCCCTACCTCTGGAGCGGGACGTTCCACTACACCCGGGGCAAGTACATCGCCGACGGGCAATGGTCGCCCTCGGCGGTGTCGCAGCAGGTGGGCGCCGCAGCGATCCTCAAACTCGCCGCATCCCGCGGCATGGACGTGACGGGTACCTGACCATGGACGCCGGCGAGATCGCGAACCTCTTCGTCGTGCTGGGCGCGGCGCTCTGCTTTTTCTGGAAGCTCTCGCGCATGTCCAGGGAGATGGCGGGCCGGGGCGAGCCGCGCGAGCTCACCAACAAGACCCTCCAGGTCGAGTCCATCGACCCGCCGGTGACGGAGGCGCACTGCCGCGAGCGCCACCAGGTCACCGCCGAGGAGATCGCGCGGATCACGCGCCGGCTGGAGTGGGGCGAGAAGCGCTTCGCCAAGCTGGAGCGCGGTTTCTCGTCCGCGGTCTCCAAGATCCTGGAGGCCGGCGGCGACCGCGAGCGCCGCCTGAGCGATCGCATCGGGGACGTGGTCGGCCGCGTCCGCGACCTGGAGGGCTACGTCCGCGGAAAGTTCGAGAAGAACGGCAACGGAGATCCGGACCATGAATAGCGAGTGGGTGATCAAGATGCTGCGCCGCGCCGACCCCTATGAGATCGAGGAGTCGGTGCTGCTGGAGGAGGTCCGCGAGGCCTACGGCCGCGGCGGGCTGGGGGAATTTCAATCGGCACTCAAGGCGCTGGAGAGCGATGGGCTCATCGTCTGCATCGAGCGCAAGCGCACGCGCGACCGATTCTGGAAACTCACCCCGAGGGGGCGAGGGGAGGGCTGAACCCATGGCCCGCAAACCGCGCAAGGATTCGCTGGAGGCATGGTTCTCGCGCCGGCCGGAGCTCCGCGAGGAGCTGCTCGCCGGCCTGAACTCCGGCGCCCTCGGCAACGACGAGGCCGCCGAGCGCCTCGCGCGCGAGGGCCGCAATGTCTCCGCGCAGGCGGTGAGCCGCTGGGCCCACCGCTGGGGCCTGGCCTGGCGCATCGACCGCGCCAAGGAGGTCGCCGAGGCCGCCGCCGAGAGCCTCGGCGAGGACGCCACGCCAACCCAGAAGAAGGCCTTCGGCGGCTACGTCTTCGCCACGCGCATGCGCCGCGACCTAACGCCCGCCGATGTCGCGCGCTTCGAGCTCAACGCCCTGCGCGAGCGCCTGGTCGCCGTCCAGGAGCGCCGCGTCGCCGTGGACGAGCGCCGCATCGCGCTCATGGAGTCCCGCGAGCAGAAGGCGAAGGACGTCCTGGACGACGATAACCTCACCGACGAGCAGAAGACCCAGCGCATGAAGCAGGTCTTCGGGCTCCAGTGACCCGCACCAAGAACCCAGCACCTAGGACCCAGCACCTCCCCGTGGCCAAGAGCAGGACAGCGACCGGGGCGATGGAGAGACTCCGCGCCCGCGTGGAGGCGGCGGCCGCCGCCGCCGCGCGCGACCTGCCCGGCTCCGGCGAGCTGGACCTGGAGGACCTGGAGCGCCGCGCGGTCGCGCACAAGCTCGGCACCAACGCGTTCGGCTGGTCCAACCCGTACCCGCCGGACGACCCGCGGAACCTGCTTTTCCAATACCAGTTCGCGAGCTGGCACGATCCCGCGCGATTCATCCTTGAGCTCTGGAGCCGCCGCGCCGGAAAGGACTTCACCAGCGAGGGCGTCGCGGTCGAGGATTGCTACAAGATCACCCGCAACGAGTGGATGATCGCCGCGCCCTCGGAGCGCCAGGCCCTCGACTCGCTGGACATCGCCAAGGACTGGGTCGAGGCCTTCTCGCTCAAGATCCACGACTATCGCGAGGCGCGCGAGGGGGCCAGCTCGAACACCCTGCTCAAGAGCGCCGAGATCACGCTATCCAACAAGAGCAAGCTGCGCGCGGTGCCGGGCAAGCCCGACACGGTGCGAGGCCGCGGCTGCAACCTGCTGCTCACAGAGTTCGATTTCTTCGAGAACCCCGCGGCCACCTGGCGCGCGCTGCTCCCATCGATCGCCAACCCGCTGCGCGGCGGACAGAAGAAGGTCCGCCTCATCACCACGCCAAACGGCAAGGCCGGCGCGACGCACAAGCTCTGGACGAAGCCCGACGGCGCTAGGATGCGATGGAGCCGGCGCCTGGTCACCATCTACCACGCGGTCCTCATGGGGCTGCCCGTGGACGTGGCCGAGCTCAGGGAGGCCTTCGACGATCCCGAGGGCTGGCTCCAGGAGTTCTGCTGCCAGTTCCTGGACCAGGCCAGCGTGCTGCTTCCCTACGACCTGATCGCGCTGGCCGAGAGCGCCGCCGCCACGGAGGCCTGGGCGCTCTCCGAGGCAGGCCTCTCGCACCCGGTGTTCGCCGGCATCGACTTCGGTCGCTCCGGCGACCCCACGGTCTGCTGGACGCTCCAGGCCGAGGGCGATGCCCTCTGGACCCGCGAGGTGCTGGTGCTCGACAACGTCTCCTCGCCCGACCAGGAGCAGATCCTGCGCGACCGCATCCGCGCCGCCTCCCGCGTCTGCTACGACTACACCGGCCCCGGCATCGGCCTGGGCGACTACCTGGTCAAGGAGCACGGGCGCTGGCACCCCGAGGGCCACGAGTTCGGCAGGGTCGAGCTCTGCACCTTCACCGCCGCCTTCAAGAGGCTGATCTTCCCGCGCCTGCGCAAGGCCTTCGAGCCGCCCACCCGCCTGCGCATCCCGATCTCCACCGCGATCCGCGAAGATCTCCACGAGGTCCAGCAGGTCATCGCCAACGGCGACTACAACTATTGGAGCCCCCGCACCCGCAAGGGCCACTCGGACCGATGCACGGCGCTTGCGCTGGCGGTCCGCGCCGCCGACGCGGGCCTCGGCGGGGCCTTCACCGAGGAGCTGATCCGCGGCTGCCTGGTCGGCTCGCCGCGCGGCAAAACCATCCCCCGCCACCTGATCCCGGCCGGGGCCTTCAGATGAGGAGCACACCCCATGCGTAAAATCGATTCTAGGGCCGCGCGGTGCCGCGCGAAGCGACGATCCGAGAAAAATCGGCCCGCGACCCCTCAAAACGCCCCGGGCCGTTTTAAACGCGTTTTGGCGCAGGGCCTGGCCGAGGCCGCCGGGCCCAACGGCCGGGCCCCCCTGGACAAGATTCTGCTGCCCCACGCCCGCAACCGCTGGGCGCTGCCGCGCGCCGCCGGCATGACGCCCGACGCGATCGGCGACATCATGGCCGAGGCGCTCACCAGCACCTCGCCCCGCCGCGAGCAGGAGCTCTATGACGTCATGTTCGAGACCTGGCCGCGCCTGGTGAAGAACACCACCGACCTGGCCGACGCCGCGATCGGCCTGGACTGGAGTGTCATGGAGCCCGAGGAGATCGATCCCATCCCGGGCGCCGCCGAGCTCGCGCGCAAGGCGAGGCTGGGCATGCGCCCCGACCCGCTGGCCGACGGCCAGGGCTGGGAGGGCACCTCGCGCGGCCTGCTCCAGGGGTTCTTCCGCGGGATCGCCGTGCACGAGATCGATTGGGAATACCGCGCCGGCGGCCTCATGCCGCGCCAGACCCGCGCGGTGCCGACGTGGCACTACGGATGGCGCCGCGGCGGGCCGGGCTCCTCGATCGCCGCGCAATCCTCGGTGCCGCCCCAGCCAGAGGACGGCCGACTGGTGCTCTACCGCGACGCGTGGAGCCGCCAGGGTACCGAGTTCCCGCCGGACAAATTTCTCGTCGCGGTCCGCAAGGTGTGCGCGGGCCACCCCTCCGGCGGCGCGCTGCTGCGCTCGCTGGCCTGGTGGTGGGCCGCGCAATCGTTCTCCGCGGGATGGCTGCTCTCCTTCGCGCAGATCTTCGGCCAGCCTTTCCGCTGGGCGACGTACAAGCTCGGTCAGCCCAATATCAAGGAGCAGCTGGCCGCGCTGCTGGAGGCCATGGGCGCCGCCGGTTTCGGGGTCTTCCCGGAGGGCACGACGCTGGAGTTCCGCGAGGCGGCCAAGTCCGGCCAGGACAACCCGCAGAAGGCCGTCATCGACGCGGGGGACCGCGTCTGCGACCTGCTGTTGCTGGGCCAGACGCTCACCAGCGACGTGGGCGATAGCGGCTCGCTGGCCCTCGGCCAGGAGCACTCCCGGGTCCGCGGCGACCGCGTCGATTCCGCCGCGGCGTGGCTCGCGGCTATCTACAACGAGCAGCTGGTCCCATCCCTCGCCGCGCTCAACATCCCGGGCGGCCCGCACGACTTCGCCCGGCTGCCGTACTTCGAGCCCTCGCGCAAGGAGGTCCGCGACGCGAAGGCGATGATCGAGCGCGACGTCGCCTTCCTCGGCGCCGCGCCCGTGAAAAAGGACTGGCTCTACGAGCGCCACGATATCCCGGCCCCGGAGCCGGGCGACGAGGTCATCGGGCCCATCGCCGCGCCACCGCCCGCGCCGAGCCCGCTCGCGCTCTTGCAGGCCACCTCCGCATCCGCGCCGCCCAACTCCCGCGATGGCCTGCTCTGGCGCGCGATCACCCGGATGCCGGCAGAGACCCGGGCCTATATCCTGGAGCAGGTGCGCCGACTGGGGGAGTGACCATGATGCGCGCGAGCGAGGAGCTGGCGGCCAACACGCGCGACGAGCTGCCGGAGATCGCGCGAAAGACATTCGGCCCGGCGTGGGCGGAGATAGATAGACTCATCGCCATGGCCGAGGACCCGGACGTGGGCGACGCCGCATTTCTCGCCGCGGTCAAGGACCTCCACGATCGCGTGCCGGAGCTCTGGGACAAGATCGACTCATCCCACATGGCCGACGCCCTGGAGCGCGCGATGGGCGCCGCGCTCGCCAACGGCGCGCAGGGGGAGTGATCATGGTCAAGGTCGCGCTCTCCCGAGACACCCTGAGCCCGCGCCTCCAGCGCGCGCTCAAGAGCATCACCTCGCCGTCGGGGCTGCCGACGGTGCTGGGCCGCGCCGGGGCCAACGCGCTGCGCGCGCACTTCCGCTCGCGCAACCGCACCGCCAACGCCCTCGGGGGCAAGCGCACCAACTTCTGGAGCCGCGTCGCCGAGGCCGTGCAGAGCCCGCGCGTCGAGGGCCGCTCGATCTCCGTGCACGTCTCCCACCCGCACATCGCCGCGAAGCTCCGCAAGTGGACGGCCGTCCCGCGCAAGCGCAAGCGCCTGGCCATCCCCGTCGACGCCGAGGGACACGGCCGCAGCCCGCGCACGTTCTCGGACCTCACCCTGGCCTTCCGCCGCAAGGGCGGCCGCCTCACGCTGCTCCTGGGCCGCATGGCCTCCGAGGGACAGTTCAAGGCGATCTACGTGCTGGTGGAATCCGCCGACATCCCAGAGGACCCGCGCGCGCTCCCCGAGCGCTCCACCGTCGCGGCCGCGCTGGAGCGCGCCGGGGCCATCTACCTCCGAAACGAGGCGGACAGATAGGCATCTGTGGACGCGCGGGGGTGCGGGGGTGCCCCGGATCGGGCAAACGTGGACGCGTGAGCGTCAGGCGCGTCCAGTGCCAGCAGTCGGTCGAGTTGAGCGGGGCGACGGATTCCATCCAGATCTTCCCGCCCGGCCGCCACCACATCGTGCCGCGCGACGCGTCCACCAAAGAGCCGCTCCCGCTGGACGTCGCCATCGGCCCGCAGGTCGCCGCCCGCATCGAGGCCTGCCGCCTCGCCCACGCCGAGGCCGCCGCCCGCGGCGAGGGCGACCCCCCGTTCTTCGATTTCGCCCACGAGGGCAAGGCCGCATCGGGCCACCCGACCCGCATCTTCTGGGCCGGCGACGATCCGGTCCATGGTGGCGTCCGCGCCGAGCTGGCATGGACCGGCTCCGGCCGGCGCGCCGTCGAGGGCAAGGACTTCACGCGCTTCTCCGCGCAGTTCGACGTCGATACCGAATCCGGAGAGATCCTGAGCTGCCCGGTCAACATGGGCGGCCTGGTCAACCGCGCCGCATTCCGATCGATCGCGCCCATCAGCGCCGAAGCCGCAGATCAACCCAGCACCCAGCACCCCGAACCCCGAACCCAGAACACGGAGACCCCCATGCCCGATCCCAAGAAGACCCGCACCGTCCAGGCCGCAGAGGCGCCAGCCGCCCCGGCCGCGCCCGAGGCGCCGGCCGCGCCCGCACAGGACGCGCAGCCCGCGCCCGAGGCCGAGAACAAGCCCCTTTCCGCCGACGAGGCCAAGGCCCTCCGCGAGGAGCTCATCGCCGCGAAGCGCGACTGCGAGTACATGCGCGCCCAGCTCGATTCCGCCCAGGCCAAGATCCAGGCGCTGGAGGCCGAGCGCCAGGCCAAGCTCGCCGAGTCCGCCAAGGCCGCCGTCGAGGCAGCCGCCGCCGATGGCCGCATCGCCCCGGCCGCCAAGGAGCGCTGGGTGCAGGCGATCGCCGCGGACCCGAAGAACTCCGAGCTGCTTGACGCGCTGCCGAAGCACCCGGTCACCCAGCAGGTCATCGCGACCGGCGCGCCGCCCCCGGCCGAGGCGCCCGACGCCGTGGCCAAGAAGCCCATCGGCCTGGCCAAGGTCGAGGCCGCCTTCAAGGCCAAAACCAAATAGCGATCCCAACCCAGAACCAAGAACCCAGCACCCCGAACCCAGCACCCAGAACCGGAGAACAATATGCCCCGCATGACCATGCTTGACATCGCCAAGATCAACGGCAGCGACGCCGAGGTCGGCCTGATCGAGGAAGTGCAGACCCACGCGCCCGACGTGATGGCGCTGGATTCCCGCACGATCCGCGGCACCAACTACAAGACGCTCATCCGCGCCGGCCTGCCCTCCGTCGGCTTCCGCAAGGCGAACCAGGGCATCGCCGCCGGCAAGAGCCGCATCGAGAACAAGCTCGTCGAGTGCTACATCTTCGGCGGCCGCGTCGAGGTGGACCGGGCCGTCGCCGTCGCCCACGAGGACGGCGAGGCCGCGTTCAAGGCCATGGAGGCCGCCGGCGTCGCGAAGGCCTCGCTCATCAATATCGGCTCCCAGCTCTACTACGGCACGGCCCAGGACGGCTCCGGGTTCCCCGGCCTCCAGGCGCTGGTCGACGCCGCGCTCACCGTGGACGCGGGCGGCACCACGGCCGCCACCGGCAGCTCCGTCTACGCGGTCTACACCGCGCCCGACGGCGTGCGCCTGGTCTTCGGCGGCGGCAAGGTCCTGGAGCTCGGCGACTGGCGCGAGGAGACGATCTACGACGACGACGACAAGGGCCTCCCCGGCTTCGTCGCCGACCTCATGGGCTGGGTCGGCCTCCAGTGCGTCAACAAGAACGCGGTCGGCCGCCTCCGGGACTGCACGGCGGACTCCGGCAAGGGCGTCACCGACGCGAAGGTCGCCGAGCTGCTCTCCAAGTTCCCCGTGGGCATGAAGCCCAACCTGCTCTTCATGAGCCGGCGCTCGGCCTACCAGCTCCAGACTTCCCGGGGGGTGACGATCTTCACCAGCTCCGACGGCAAGAAGGTCGACGGCTCGGCGCAGACCGTCGCGCCCATGCCCACCGAGAGCAACGGCGTGCCCATCGTGGTCACCGACTCGCTGGTCGACACCGAGGCGCTGTCGTAACCGGAAGGAGAAGTCGACGATGAAGACGAGGATGTTTTTCGGGGCCGCCCTCGCGGCGGCTGTCGCGCTGGCCGCGCCGCCCGCGGCGACGGCCGTGGGCATCGGCACGCGGGAGAACGTGAAGGTCGAGACCGGCACCGGCGCCATCGTGCGCCCGGAGATCTCGGCCTTCGTGCGCACCAACGAGATCGCCACCACCTCCCGCGCCAACACCTTCACCGCCGCGCAGACCTTCGGTTCGGCGGGCTCCGCCGTCGGCTCGGTGGTCTTCGGCACCGCTGCGATCACCAACGGCCAGGCGATCGTCTCCAACGCGAGCTTCCGCGCCACGTCCGTCGCGCTGGCAGACTGGGCCAACGGCGGCGGCACCAACCCGCTGCTCTGCGCCGTTTCCTCCAACGCGCTGGTCATCACGCCCGTCTCATCGAACGTCGCGGCCGCGTCGGCGCGCTTCATCGCCATCACCCCGTAGACGATCCGAACCAAGAACCCAGCACCCCGAACCCAGAACCTCCCGGAGCACCACAATGGCCACCACACCCCACGTCAGAAACATCCGCGACTACGCGCTCGAATCCACGAAGGCGCTGCCCGCCGCGGGCGCCAACGTCAACTGCGCCGCCATCGACATGGAGGCCGTCACCGGCGGCCGCCAGGAGGGCGTCGAGTTCGAGCTCGCCGTGCCCGCCACGCCCAGCCTCGTCGAGGCCAAGGTCATCACCTTCAAGGTCCAGGACTCCGCCGACAACGTCACCTTCGCGGACATCGACCCCCTGATCTCCACCACGGTCACCGGCCAGGCGGCCGCCGCCGGCGGCGCGGCCAAGACGGTCCGCTTCCGGCTGCCGTCCACCGCGCGCCGCTACATCGCGGTCAACGCCGCGATCCCGGCCGACGGCGGGGACAACACGGCGGTCTCCTCCACCCTCGCGCTGCTCGGCTAAGGGAGCCACCCATGAGAGCCCTACTCGCCTCCCTGCTCGCGGCGCTGGCGTGCGCCGCGATGGCCGCCGACTTCGCGATCGACCCCAGCGTGGTCCGCGCCGGCAACGGCACGGTCTCCGCGCTCACCGCCGCCGAGGAGATCGATCCCGGCGAGGCGGTCTATAAGCCGACCTCCACCACGGCGGGCCTGGCGACGTGCACCAACGCCACCAAGGCGGCCGTCGCCGGCATCGCGATCAACAAGGCCTACACCGGCCAGCCGATCTCGATCGTATCGACCGCGTCGCGCTTCGTGCCGGGCATCACCAACCTCACCGCCGGCGCGATCCTGGTCCTGTCCAAGAACCCGGGCGCCATCGCCCCGTCCTCGGACCTGGCCAGCACGCACTACCCGGTCATCCTGGGCGTGGCCACCGCGTCCACGAACATGATGCTCGACATCATGCGCGGCAGCGTGCCGCTGCCTTAACCCTCTCCTCGGCCATGGAACGCGGCCCCGGATGTCCCCGTCTTTGCCTTTCGCGGGGCTCCGGGGCCGCCGCCTTTTAGCCCAACGCCATGCCCTATCCAGACACCATCCTGGTCCCGGCCCTCACCCGCGAGCAGATCGCCCAGATCCGCGCCTACGGCGTCGATGCCGGCGACCCCGATCCGGTGCAGGAGATCATGGACCGCTCCGAGGCGAGCCTCGTCGAGAACGGCGCCGGATACCAGGTGCCGCAGAAGATCGCCGAGGCGATCGTCGCGGGCCTCTCGGTCCTCCCGCTGGCCGAGCGGCTCGGCCGCGCCACCGATGGCATGAAGAAGGCCTACGACTGGGCCGATGGCATGCTCAAGGCCATCCGCCGCGGCGAGTACCCGCAGTGGGCGCTGCCCGAGGCCGACGGCGGCGATGGCGACGCCGGCCTCTATGGCGGCGAGGATAAGATCGCGACGCGCCAATGATCGCCACCGCACAGCTCATCGCCGCGCTGGAGACACGCGTCCGCGAGCTCGCCCTCTTCGACCGCGTGCAGCTCTCCTGGGAGCCGGACCTGGCCGCCTCCCTGGAGGAGTTCCGCATCCTGGAGCGCTCCGTCTGCCTGGTGGTCCCGGGCGGCGAGGACTGGACCCACGAGCTGGAGGGCGACGAGCCGGTCTTCTCCTCGCTGCGGCAGGAGTTCTCGCTCCTGGTCTCCGACCGCGACCTGGGCACCCCCGGGCGCGGCGCGGCCGCCCTGCGCGATGCCGGCGAGGCCGGCGCGGTGGCCGCCAAGGACCGGCTCATGCGCGAGCTTTTATTCGACAACTTGGGCATCGACGGACTGCTGGTGCTGATCCGCTCCGCCGATCCCATTAGCTTGCGCTTTGACGACCCGAGCGCCCGCGGCCGGCTGGCATGGGCGATCGAGTTGGAGATACGAGCCACGGAACCCGAAGAATAAGGAGCACATCATGGCGGCGACGATTCGAGGCAAGCGCGTGGTCTGGGGCATCCCGGACGCCATCCGCGACGCGATCAAGGGCAACCTGTCGGAGGCCGGCAACTCCGGCATCATCACCGGCGCGCCGGTCACCGACAACGCCGACGAGTCCAAGATCCCGAACGAGGTCGGCGATCCCGTGAGCCAGGTCTTCTCCGGACGCACCTCCTCGCTGACGATCGAGGTGGTCTGCGAGGCGACCACCGTCAAGCCGGAGCCCGGCGACCTGCTCGACGGCCTCGTCGCCGCGGACAGCCCGCTGGGCTGGACCACCGGCATCGTGGTCGTGCAGCCGGGAGTCCAGACGAAGTTCGCCAACAAGGAGGCGAAGTCCTTCTCCATCCCGGTGATCTGGTTCCCGGAGATGGTGGAGCCCGAGGCCTGATCCCGCCATGAAGGGCAACGACACCCTCGCGCGCGCCGTCGCGCTAAATCGCGCCGACCTCAACCCGGCGGCCGCCATCGCAGGCCTCGCCCCCGGTTCCCGCGAGGTCGCCGGCATTCGCCTGCGGCCCGTCACCATGGCCGTCCACCTGCTGCTGGAAAAGGCAGGCAACCCGCTTGCCGTCGGCGGCCGCGAGCCCACGACGCTGGACGTCATGACGGCCGCATGGGCGATGTCGCACCCGACCACCGAGGTGCTGACCGCGCTGGAGGACGGCCACCACGACCGCAAGGTCATCCTCTGGGCCGAGTCGCTCACCCCGCGCGCCGCCCAGGAGCTCGCGCTCGCGATCCGCGAGATGATGCGCGAGGCCTTCGCCACCGCGCTCTCGGTCGGCGACGCCGAGGCCGACCCGGATGCCGCGGACCCAAAAGCGCCGGGGCCGAGCCCTGCGACGAGCTCGGCTGGGCCCTGATACTCATGGACGCCACCATGGCAGCGTACTCCCGATCGCGAGAAGAGGTCATGGGGATGCCGCTGGCCACGCTGTTCGCCCTGCGCGCCGCGCGCTCGTTGGCCCTGGGCGGCAGCCTCTCGGGCATGGGATACCGCACCCGCGACATCGTCGCGCTCGCATCGCGACTGCGCCGCGCAGCCGGCGAGCCCGGCGCCCAGCGCCCAGCACCCAGCACCCCGAACCCGGAACCCAGAACCTGACCTATGGCCGAGACCGCGGGCATCAAGTACCAGATCACCGGCGACGTGGCCCAGGGCCTCGGCGCCATGAGCGCCTTCAAGTCCTCGTGGACGGGCATGGTGGGCGCCTTCGCCACCGGCCAGGCCGTGTTCGCCGGGGTGCGCTCCGCGTTCCAGGGCGTGGCCGCAGGCTTCGCCGGGGTGCGCAACGCCTTCGACCTGGGCGGCAAGCTCTCGGACATGTCGGCGCGCACAGGCATCGCGGTCCGCGACCTCGCCGTGCTCCGCAAGGCGTTCGCCGACGCCGGCATCGGCGCCGAATCCGTGGGCCCCATCGTCAACATCATGCAGAAATCCATCGCGGGCCTCGGTGAATCCGGCGAATCGACCGCGGAGACCTTCGGCGCCCTGGGCCTCTCGATGGCCGACCTGCGCAAGATGTCCGCCGCGGACCAGATCCAGACCATCGGCCTCGCGATCGCCGCCATCGGTGACCCCGCCCAGCGCTCCGCGGTCGCCATGAAGATCTTCGGCCGCTCCGGCGGCGAGATGCTCGCACTGTTCTCCGACCCCAACGCGCTCAAGGCCGCCGCCGCCACGCTCGGCAACCAGGCCAATATCCTCGGCCGCCAGGCCGCCACCTTCGACCGCATCTCCGATCTCATGGGCGGCTTCAAGGAGAAGATGCAGGGGCTCTTCGTCGGCATCGGGGACCGCATGGCGGGCCCGCTGCTCAAAACCCTCGAAGTCCTGAACAAGATCGACCTCTCGGGCATCGGCCAGCAGATCGGCGATGTCGTCGGCCGCCTGATGAAGGCGTTCCAGGATGGGAGACTCGGGCAACTGATCGGCCTCTCGCTCAAGACGGGCTTCGCGATGGCGGGGAATTTCCTCGCGCGCGTGCTAACCGGGGCCGCTGAGGGCCTCGCGGCGTACTGGAAGAACATCCCTGCGATGCTTAGCGAGGCTTTTGGGCTCATCACCAACCCCAAGTTCTGGACCGGGATCGCCGACGTGGCGATCGGGGCCCTCGGCCGCCTGGGCGTCGAGCTATTGAAGATTTTCCAATCTCCGGTCGTCGTCCTCCAGGCCGGACTCGCCAAGGCCATCCAGGAGTTCATGGAGATGCTCGGCAAAATCCCGAAGATCGGGAAATGGCTCGGCCTCGATGGATTCAAGGCCGACTCCTTCGAGAACATCTTCAAACAGACGAAGGAGCAGGGCGCGCTCGGGGTCAACCCGGAATTATTCGATCGCCTCACCAAGGAGGCGGGCGATTCGATGCAGCGTGGATCGAAGGCCATCGCCGACGCAGCGAGCGGCGCGATGGGTGCCGCGACTACGGCAGGTCAGGATATCGTCGCGGGATTCAAGCAAGGCTTCGGCGATGCAAAACCCATCTTCGACGAGGGCCGCGAGGAGTTGGCCAAGGCATGGAAGGACTCCGACGCCCGCGAGTGGAAGCCGTTCGACCCGAACAAGGGAAAAGCGCCCGCGCAGCAGGCGCAGGCGGCACCCGCGGGATCTCCGTGGGAGCTGATGGGCGGTGGTCGTAAAGGTGATGGCAAGGGCGAGAATGCGTCCGGCGCCGTCGGGTCCACCGACCCGAAGGCGATCTTCGCCGACGCCGTCAAACAGGCGCAGCTCTCCGGCGAGATGCTCACCTCCGACCGCCGCAGCGAGCTTTTTTCCGGCGCGGTCGAGCAGGCGAAGACCAACCGCCGCATCCTCAAGGCCCGCGCGCGCTACGGCGTGACCGGCGACGAGGAGGCCCCGGCCTCCGGCGCGCCAGGGGGCGCCTCGCCATCGTCGGGCGCCAGGGACGCGGCCTCTGGTGGCGACGGGGGCGTCGCGTCCATCCTGCGCGAGATCTCGACGAAGCTCGACACGCTCTCGGGCTACATCCAGGAGGCGGTGGCGTGACCCATGGACGGCTGGCCCAAGATCGTCGGCGGGCACCCGAAGGCCGTCACCGAGATGCCCGGCGCGCAGTTCGACCGGCTGCCCAACGACCGCTGGCGCGGCTCGCGCAACTTCGCCACGCGCCTGGACCCGTTCACCGTCATCCCGCGCGAGGGGGACCGCGACCGCAAGCTGCACCACATGAGGGTCTCGGAGGTGTCGGTGTCCTACCTTCCTCGCCGGATCTCCACATTCCGCGTGACCTACGTGGACGAGACCTCTTTCGACGAGGCGCGCGCGTCGCGCTACCCGCGAGGCCTGGTCTCCACCGAGACGCAGCTCCAGTCGGGCTCGATCAACATCATGCTCTTCGAGGGCAACACGCCCAAGATCGAGTCGATCCCCGTGGTATACCGCTCGCCCAACAAGACCTACATCGAGTACCTGGGCATGCGGAATGCCAACGACCGCACCCGCGCGGCCTCCGCGCCGCCGTCGGGCTCCGGGTCACAGGACGTGGAGATCGTCCAGTGGGATTTCACGGGGCTCTACTGGCTGGCGGCAAACATCAAGAAGTACATCGACCTTCGGCTGGTGACGCGCTGGATCATGACATCGGAACGGAGCGAGGAGTCGGGCGGGTACTGGCGCCGCACCTCCACATGGGGCTCGCTCCAGGTGCCCACGATCCTCACCGCCTACGGCGACATCAAGGCGACCTGAGCTGACACCATGGCCGATCCCCTCTCAGAGCCGAAGCTGAACATGGCCACAATCCGCGCCCTGGCGCGCGAGGTCCAGGCGCTGAGGTCCGGGCGGAACCTCACTCAGGGAGCCGGTATCTCGATCGTGCACGGCAAGTCCAACTGCGTGATCTCCGCCTCCGGGGGCACCGCCAAGAAGAATCGCCCCGCCGAGTAGCCCATGCCCTCCACCATCCATCGCGCGGTCGTCGATATCTCCCAGCAGGGGCGGATCTATGATTTCATGCGCGACGGCACGCTTTTCCGCGACCTCTCGGCGGTCGTGCTAGCGGCCGACGGGACCAACGTGGTCCACGTCTACGCGGTCGACCGCCAGGACGGCCCTTGGATTGGGCTCGACGGCCCAGCCCACCTGGACGTCTACGTCCGCGCGGCCGACAACACAGGCTACGACAAACTGACCACGATCACCGCGCCCGCGATGGCCGACGGCACCCACTTCGAGTTCGCGGTGCCGACGGATTTCGTGGCGTACCGCAACCGGGAGGCGCGCCTCGGGTTTCGATGGGCCGCCTCGGGGGCGATGTCCATCAGCCCCGACCAGCTCGCCCTCCAAGCGCCGGATGCGGCCTACGCCGGCGCCAGCCCGCCCGATGGCTCGTGGGCCTTCGTGTCGGTCAATATCACCGGCCTGGCGGACCGGCGCGTGGACTGGCGCTGCGATGACCCATCGGTCGCGCTGGTGGTCCAGGGCGCCGCCATCAGGGCCTTCAACCTGTCCGGCTCCACGGCGACCACCGACGATGACCAGGCGGTCCTAATCATCGGCCAGAGGGCCGGCCGCGCGACGATCACCGCGCGCGCGCTCGCCAACGACGCGCTTGTCAAGACGTGTGCGGTGACCGTCACCGGCCCTATCAAGTCGGCCTCCGGCCTCGCGGACCAGGTGGCCGCGGACTGCTCCGGGATCGTGGTCGGGATTTCATCCGCGGTGGCCAACGCGTGCAACGGCGACGTCGCGCCCGTGAGGGAACTCGATCGCCGGGCCATCCCGGTCGTCGGCAACCCGGAGGACCTCTTCCGCGTCACACTCTCCTACAAAGGCACCGTGCCGCTGGGCGGCAACGGCGCGCTCGAGTACGCCAAGCGGTGCCTCTACGTGGCACTGACCGGGGGCGGGCGATTCGGCACGATGCCCAACACCTCCGGCGACCCCTACGCGAATCTCCTCGCCGGCGAGCTCTCGTTCGACTGCGCCAAGGTGCTCAACAGCGACGGGGACGGAGCGGGGGCCGAGGCCCTGGACGCGTCATTCTCCTTTTTCCTGCGCGGTGGCGACACGCTCTGTATAGGGTGGGCCCTGGTCAACTATACCGGATCCACCTACACGCTCACGGCGGTTCCAAACGGCAACTTCACCTGCGAGTTCAACCTCACCGTCGACGAGCACTACCCACCGAAGGACTGACATGGACCGATCGGCGCACAGGTCATTCAAAGGGGCGAGGTCGGAGACCGATCCGACCGATGCCCAGGTCTGGCTGGGCCGCCTCGACGCCGCCGTGGCTGCCGGCCGGAGCGCGCAAGAGGCGATTGGTTTCGCCGACCAGGCCTCGCTGGCCTTCCGCGAGCGCTTCGCGGCGGCCGCGCTGCGGTCCGGCAAAGTGACCTCGGCGCCCGCCGGTGCGGCCCAGGCGGATGACGGAAAGGGTGGTTCCTAGCCATGCCATTCGAGGTCATCATCCCCGCCCGCGTCGCGGAGACCGCGATCACCGACACGGTCGACGTGGCGGAGTTCTTCGAGATCCCGGTCTACTGGGACATCACCAACGGGAACCTCTACAGCTCCCTCACCAACCGGGCCCCCATCACCTCGTGGACGGTGAAGCGCGGCGACCTCCTGCCCGTGGGTCTGCGCATCATGAAACCGGACGTCGACGGCGTCACCCGCCGGCTCAAGTTCCCGGCGGACTGCCGCGTATATTACGCGGCGGTGCTGCTCAACGACTACGGCGGCACCGTCCTAGCGGAGGTCGAGCTCGTGATCGACGAGGAGAACGCGGACGACCCCGTTTACAGGGGCACGATCTCCTGGCGCGGCGAGGCGCTCAACGCCGCCATCAACTTCAACGAGGGCACCGAGAAACCCTATATCATACTCATGGGGGATTTTGAGGTATCCGAGGTTAACGAGGAGGACGAGGAGGTCGGCTCGGTCTCGTCGGACACGATCACCATCCGCTGTAACAACGACGTCAGGCGGGCCGACGCCCAGGCCCCGTCCATTGGGTCGGGACTGCGCTATGGTCTCCAATTCCGCGGCGAGATCGATGGGCTCACGGGCACCGATAACCCGCTCGACGCCCTGCTTACCACATCCATGCCCACCGGCCGGTGCATGGTGCGCATCGTGCTCGGCGGAAAGCCTCAGGACTGGCTGCTGATCGACGACCCGGACCCCGGCGTCACCGTGCCGGACAACCTCGACGTCGTGGCGCCCCAGGACTACGACGCCGGCACCAACGCCAAACTCTGGCTCCGAATTGCATGAGAACCATCCCGCCGCGCCTCCGTTGGCTCATCCCCGTCGCCGCCACCGGCGCCCTCTTCCTGACCGCCCAGCTCGGCCCCTGGCGCAACCTCCAGGTCAACCCCGCCGGCATCCTCGACCGCACCAACCTCACCATCCCAGGCATCGTCTCAGGAGGCGCGTTCTTCGGCAGCGGCACCGGCTTGGGGGGCGTGCTCGGACCGTCCTCGACCAATCAGGCATACGCGGACCTCTACCCCAGGAGCAATCCATCGGGCTACGTCACCGCGGTCCAATCAACGAACATCGCGCAGGCGGCCGGCATCGACACTCATCTCTGGGCTATATTCGACATCCCGATGGATCGGGTCGGGGCAAACGGGTGGACCGATCTCGACATACGGGCCAGCACGAACGGCTTCGCGGGCGGTGGCACCGACGGGATGGTCTTCAACTACACCACGACCAACAATCTGTTGAACGGCATCCCCGAGGATGAGTTGTTCTCGACGAACTGGTACCCGGTCGTTGTCCGCTCTTATCGGATCGGCGCGGAAAACTTCTTCGGGCCATTTTCTCAGAAGCGCGACGGGGAGAAATCTTGGGAGACGACCGTTGCCGATGTTGGGTGGCCCGGCGGGGATTGCTTCAATGCCGCCGTGTTCATCCGGGATGCCGGGGGGTGGTTCCATAGCGCGAGCAACCTGACGTGGATTTACCGTCGCAGGAATGATTCGTCGGTAGAGCGCGACTACGGGGATTACAATGACAAATGGGTTAGGATCGAGCCGCTTTGGGTGACTTACGACCCGCGCCCGAAAAAACTCTACTGGATCAACGGTTCGGGGGACGACGGATTCTACGAGCACGACAATCACTCGCAACCATGAGGTGACGCCATGAGAAAGAAGACTGTCTCGATCCTAATCATTGTTGCCGCGCACGCGGCCATCGCGCAGGAACCGCTAGACGACCAGACGCCGCCGACCCCAGCGCCCATCGTGTTCCCCGCGCCCCCGCCCGCCTGCGGCAAGATCGTGAACTTGGCCAAGGCGAGCAATCTTGTCGCGTCCGTCGCCTCGTCCGTCGTGGCGAAGCCCGGCCGGGTCTCATCCATGAGCATCGCGACTGTCCTCGACGCGAGCAACAAGCTGGACGGGGCCGTTGTGACGATCCGCGCCCGGCTGAACAGGGTGACCTTCCTCTCCCTATGGGATTCAGTCACCAACCAATTCACGATGATCCCTGCCGCCGCCGGCAGGACCTGCGAGTCGATCCGTTACGCCGAGACGAATGCAATCGGGGCTGGCAGTCTGACGGTGAGGTTCCGAAAATGAGATCCGGGCACGGGGCACGGGGCACGGGGCACGGGGCACGGGGCACGGGGCACGGGGCACGGGGCACGGGGCACGGGGCACGCTCTACGGATGGAGGCCCATCCTACCACAGATGAGCCGCAAGTTCGAGACGATTGTCATCGATCCGCCCTGGCCGGGGCCGGGCGCTTCGCCGTCATTCAAGGTCGGCCGACCCCATGTGCCTATCCCGTATTCGACAATGACCGGAATCCAGCTTGCCGCGCTGAGGATTGACGACCTAGCCAGCCCTCGGGCCCAGGTGTTTCTCTGGGTGACCAGCAGGCACATGCAGGAAGCCGGCCTCCTGATGGAGCTCTGGGGCTTCTCCTACGCGGCATTATTCGTGTGGGACAAGCGGTGCCTTGGACTTGGTAGGCACGTGCGTCACCAGTGCGAGTTCGTGCTGTGGGGACGCCGGCCAGGCGCTACGCTCGTCGCCCCAAAGAAGTGCCCCCACCAGATCCACGCTTGGCCGAAACCGCGCCGGCACTCAGAAAAGCCCGCCGAGGCGTACGCGCTCTTCAGGAGGCTTGGATCAGCGCCGCGGCTGGACCTATTTGCCCGCCAGAAACGCCCCGGTTTTATCCCCTTCGGCAACCAGATCGGCAAGCTCGGCCAGGCTACGGCGGCGACCTCCTGACCCTCTTCAGGAATTTCGTCGGACCCTTTTCACGAATTTCGCGTCGGTACCGTGGGCGCCACGCTGCCCATCCTGCCCTTGCAGGTATTATGGATCAACATGACGACCGGGGGGTTGCTGG
>JADLBR010000549.1 GCA_020847615.1 Verrucomicrobiia bacterium | reverse complement strand
GTCCCGCCCGACCAAGAGGAGGCGTTCATCCGCGATTTTTGGCGCGGGCGCCGAAAGATCGAGGAGACGCTATTCCGGGAGATGGAGCCGCGCCGCCGCGAACTTGAGGGAAAATTCCGGGAAGAGATGGCGGGTCGATACGCGGCTCGACCGCAGTAGGCCGGCATCGCTTCTGCCCCGGGAGTGGGGGCATTCTCAGAGACCGGCGAGAAGCCTGCCGATGGTCGCCATGAAGGGACCGGGGGCAATGCCCAGGATGATGGCGAGTCCCATGAGGATCGAAACGCAGGTCCGGAAGGGAAGGTCCAGCTCCAGGGGGGGCGCGTCGGGGGGCGGCGATTCGAAGAACATGTTGCGGACCGGCGCCAGATAGTAATACAGCGAGGCGACCACCCCAACGCCCGCCACGATGACGAGCCACGCGAGGCCCGCCTGGAATGCCGCCGCGAACACCATCCATTTTCCGAGGAAGCCCGCCAGCGGCGGCAGCCCGGCCAGCGAAGCGAGGCCCACGAGCATCAGCCAGGCGAGGCCCGGTTCGCGCTTGGCCAGGCCATTGAGGTGGCGCATCTCGGCGCCGCCGAGCCGATCGACGAGACCTCCCAACAGCCCGAGCACCACGAGGGCCGCCACGGCATATCCCGCCAGATAATAGACCACTGCCTCAACACCCGCGGCGCTTCCCGCCGCCACACCCATCAGCAGATATCCGGCATGCCCGATCCCCGAGTAGCCCATGAGCCGCTTCAAGTTCCGCTGCGACAGGGCCCCGAGATTCCCGACGAGAATCGAGGCCGCGGCCAGCCACGCGACCATGGGCGCCAGCGTGTCCCTGACGCCTCCGAAGGGGCCCCACAGCAACCGCAAGAGCACCGCGAAACCCGCGGCTTTCGATGCCACGGCCAAGAATCCCGTGATGGGAACCGGCGCGCCCTGATACACGTCGGGGGCCCACCACTGGAAGGGCGCGGCCGCCACCTTGAATCCCACGGCCACCATCACGCAAAGAAGGCCAGCCCGGACGACCGGACCCATGTCACCGGCCAGCGCGCCCGGAAGGCGCCCCGCCATCTCGTCAAACCTGAGTGTCCCGCACGATCCATACAACAGCGCTATCCCGTAGACGAGAAAGGCGGCCGACAACCCACCCATCACGAGGTACTTGACCCCGGCCTCCAACGAGGTGCCGCGATCCCGCTCCATCGACACGAGGATGTATGATGTGATCGTCAGGGTCTCGAGGGAGACGAACAAGACAGCGAAATCGCCCGCCGAGGCCATCAGGCCCATGGCGACCACCGCAAACCACGGCAGGGCGACATATTCCACCCGGTGCGCGACAGGGCCATCCGGCGAGCGCAGCATCATCCACGACGCGATGAACCCGCCGAAGAGGAACAGCCTCTTGAACAGGATCGACAGGCCGTCCCAGCGGTAGAATCCGCCGAACGCCTCGCCCCCCGGAGCCCAGAAAAAGAGGGCGAGCACCAGCATCAGGCCGAAGAGTGCCGCCGAGACCCCGGCCACCCGAGAGCGCAACGTCTCTGGACCCCAGCATCCGCCCAACAGCAGGACGGTCCCCAGGAGCAACCAGCACAGCTCCGGGATCTGCCACCATGGCATGGTGCATCCGGACGAGGCCAGCATGCCGCACGACAGGCCAACGATCATAGGCCCACTCCCCCGAACCACTCGGCGAGCCCCGAGGACGCCGCCGCCGACAGGCCCGCCGGGGCGAGTCCGGCGGCGAGCAGGCAACCGATCAGCAGGAATACGGCGACCCTCCACGCCACCGGGATCGGGCGAACCTCGACCTCGACGCTCCCGCCCGCGCCGAAGAAGACCGTCTGGGTCGCCCTCAACATGTACACCGCCGAAAGGATAAGCCCGAATGCCGCCGCCACGACGCCCCAGGACAGCGCGGGCATCGGACCCCACGCCCAGTGGCTGCGGGCCCCCCAGGAGCCGAAGAGAATCGAGACCTCGCCCGCGAAGTTCGCGAGCCCCGGCAGGCCGACCGAGGCCAGGCCCAGCACCGCGAAGGCAAATCCCAACGTGGGCAACCGCGACGCGATCCCGCCGAGCTGCCCCATCGAAAGCGTGCCAGAGCGCTCGAGCACCATGCCGCTGACCGCGAACAGGCCGGCGATGCTCAGGCCGTGCCCCACCGACAGCAGGACCACGCCCGTGAGACCGAGATTCGTGCCGGCCGCAACGCCCAGAAAGAGGTAGCCCATGTGCATCACGCTCGAATAGCCCAGCATGTCATTGAGTTGCTTCTGCCCGATGGTGGCCCAGCCGATGACCAGGATGTTGCCGAGCAACATGACCAGCAGCCATCCGCGCCACGCGTCTGCCCCCTCCGGCAGGACCGCCAGGCCCACGCGGATCAGGCCATAGACCCCGAACTTCTTGAGCACGCCCGCGTGGAGCATCGCCACGGGAGCGGGCGCGACCGCATAGGCCCGCGGCGCCCAGGTGTGGAAGGGGAACAGCCCGACCAGGATCCCGAAACCCGCGAGCAGAAAACCGAACACCCATCGCTGCGCCCCCGCGCCCGGCGCGTGCGACGCGGCGAGGTCGCGCAGGGCCGCGAGGTCGGTGCTCACCATCGCCGACCCCGATGCGTTCCGGAGGACCCAGAGCAGGCCCAGGATGCCCGCCAACAGGACGATGCTCCCGGCCGCGAGATAGATCACGGTCTGGAAGGTCACGAAGACACGCCTCGGCCCATCGCCCCAGATCCCGATGCCGAGGAACGTGGGCACCAGCGCGAGCTCGTGGAACACGTAGAGGAAGAACAGGTCGGTCGCCAGGAAGGAACCCGCCGCCCCGGCCGCGATCAGGAGCAGGCACGCGTAGAACTCGGCGGCCCGGGGCATGTTCCGGGGCGTCACCATGACGGCGGCCAGCGCGACCACGCAGGTCAGCATGACGAACGGCAGGCTGAAACCGTCGACGCCAAGGCCCAGGGTCACGCGGATCCCCGCCGCATCAAGCCAGTCAAAACCCTGGCGGTAATACATACCCCCGTCGGCGGGAAGGCCCGCCGCCGCCCACAGGGCGCCGACGCACATGAGGCCCGTGGATCCGAGCGCCACCAGCCGGGCCGGCACCCTGAACAGCAGCGCAAGCACGCCGAGCAGCGGTGCCCCGATGATCACGAACAGTGGGGAGATACTCATACGCGCGCCCTCACCCGGCCATTGCCCAAAGCAGGAGTGCGGCGGCCCCTGCCCCGAAGAGGAAGGCGTAGCCGGACGCGCCGCCGCCCTGCAAAAACCGGCACGCGTTGCCCAGGCCACCGACCACGAGCCCCGTGCCCCGCACGAGCACGGTCGATATCACGAAATGATCGAACCAGTCCCAGAACTGGGCCAGCCGCATGTTGCCCGCGATCACGGTGGCCGCGTAGATCTCGTCGAAGTACAGCTTGTCGCGCAGCGCCCTGAGCCGGAGGGGTTCGGTGCGGCGGCCCCGGTAGAGCCAGACACCCGCGCCCGCGCCCGCCGCGAACGCCAGCAACGACAGGGCGGGGACGACCCACCCGTGACCCTCGCCCTCGGCCGCCAGTGGCTCGCCGTGCAGCGCCCCCTCGATGCCCAGCCATCCCCCCGCGATCGACAGCGCGGCGAGAACGATCAGCGGCACCACCATGACCGCGGGCG
>JADLBR010000548.1 GCA_020847615.1 Verrucomicrobiia bacterium | reverse complement strand
GCGATACTGACCAGCGCGCTGACCCTGGCGACATTCGTGAAGTTTTTCGGCGCGAGTTTTCTATCGCGGGCCAGCAAGTGGGTGAGCGCGAAGGCGGCGGGCGGGGGATCGATGGAGGTGTGCTGGACCATGGGGTTGCCGCAGTGGTTTCTCGCGGGCCTCTGCGCCGTGCTGGGGCTGTTCCCCGCGCTGGGCGTCGGCCTCATTGATTTGGCGCTCGAGGCGAGCCGTCATGGGGCGGGCGCGATGCTGTGCGGCGTGGGGGCGCTCGGGGAGGGCGCGGGCTGGGGCCTGGCGGTGCCAGGTGGTGTCGGGGTGGTCATGCCGATCGCGGTCGCCGGCGTCTTGGGAATGGGATTTCTGATCGCCAGGGGCATATCGCGGCTCGGGGCCGCGGGGCGGCGCGCGGCGGAGCCGTGGCTTTGCGGGTACGTGTCGGAGGCCGATTGCCACCGGTATGCGGCGCGGGGTTTCTATGGGGAGCTGAGGCGGTACTTGAAGTGGGTGGGGGGATCCGCGGGCACGGGGCGCGGCGAAGGATGAGCATTGCCATGGCCGAGCGCGCGAAATTGGAAGCCCTCAGGGCGAGGTTCGGGGCGGCGATCCGGCGCGCGGACCTGCCGGGTAACGGACGGATGTTCGTGACCGTCGATCCCGCCGCGATCCGCGAGATCTGCCGGCACGTCTTCCGGGAGATGGGAGCGAGGTACGTCATCAGCATCGGTGCGGACGATCGGCCTTTCTCGGGCGAGTTTCTCGTGGCGCACAACTTCGCGTTTGACGGGGATGGCGTGCTGTGCGGGTTGCTGGCCCATCTTCCGGGCGACAGGCCGGCTTTGGATAGCATCTCGGACGTGGTGCCCGCGGCCAATTGGGCGGAGCGGGAGTTCCGGGATCTGGTGGGCATCGAACCGATGGGGCACCGGTACCCGAAGAGGCTCGTGTTGCCGGACGGATGGCCGGAGGGGGTGCACCCGCTGCGGAAGGACGTGTCATGGGATGACGTCCCGAAGGATTTCGACGAGGACCTGGAGTTCAAATTCGATGAGGCGCCCGACGGCTGCGTCGTGGTGCCCTTCGGGCCATTCCACCCGACCCTGGACGAGCCCGCGCATTTCCGCCTTTATGTGGAGGGAGAGATGGTGCGCGGCTGCGAGTACCGCGGGTTCATGGCCCACCGGGGGATAGAGAAACTGGCCGAGTCGGTGCTCTCGTATAACGACATCCCGATGATGGCCGAGCGGATCTGCGGGATCTGCGGTTGCGTCCACAGCGTCGCCTACGTGCAGGCGGTCGAGGACGCGGCGGGGGTCCGGGTGCCGGAGCGGGCGGAGTACATCCGCACCATCATGCTGGAGATGGAGCGGCTGCACAGCCACCTGCTCTGGGTGGGCCTGGCCTGCCACATCGTCGGTTTCGACACGCTGTTCATGCAGAGCTTCCGCATCCGCGAGCCGATCATGTGGATGGCCGAGCGGATGACCGGCAACCGGAAGACCTACGCCCTGTGCCTCGTGGGCGGGGTTCGCTGGGACATCGCGCCCGAGACCGGCGCGGCGCTGCGCGGGGTGCTGGACACCCTGGAGAAAGAGTGGCGCGGGGTGGTGGATGCGGTGACCGGCGACCGGAACATCCAGGCCAGGACCCGGGGCGTGGGCGTGGCGGGCCCGGATCTCGTCAAGGATGTGGGGCTCGTTGGCCCGGTGGCGCGCGCGTCGGGCGTGGCGATCGACTGCCGCCGGGATCATCCCTACGCGGCGTATGGGCGCGTGGCGTTCGAGGTCATCACCGAGCGGGGCGGCGACGTCTGGTCGCGGATCGTGGTGCGGATGAAGGAGGTTTTCGAGTCCATCGGCATCATCCGGCAGTGCCTGGACAAGATGTCGCCCGGGCCGATCCAGGCGCGGGTCGACGACGAGTTGCCCGTGGGAAGGATGGGGCTGTCGTCGGTCGAGGCGCCGCGCGGCGAGGCGCACCATTTTCTCGTCACGGGCGAGGGCAATCGGCCCAGGCGGTGGCGGGTGCGCGCGCCGACATACCAGAATCTGCAGGGCGTGCCCGCGATGATCAGGGACCAACAACTGGCTGACATGACCATAGCGCTGGGCAGCATCGACCCGTGTTTCTCGTGCACGGATCGGATGGAGACGGTCGACGTGCGCTCTGGGCTGAGGCGGACGTGGACCCAGGAGGACCTGGTGCGGCTGCTGAAAAAGGGGGGGGCGTGAGCGTGGATTGGCCGCGGGACATCCTGGGTTGCGCGCTCAACGTGGGGACGGTCCTGCTTGCGGCGCCCCTCTTCGAGGGGGTGCTGCGGAAGGTGACCGCGCGCATCCAGTCGAGGCAGGGGCCGCCGTTGCGGCAACCGTACTACGATCTCCTGAAGCTGCTCGGCAAGGAGGACATCGAGTCCGGGGAGTTGCCGGCCATGCAGCGTTTTGCGTCGCGGTTGTCGCTGGCGGCTGTGCTGGCGGTGGCGTGCATGGTCCCGATGGGTTTCGGGGCGTCGATGGGTGGCGCGGCGGACGCGATACTGCTGGGGTATCTGCTGGTGCTCTGCGGCATCTGCACGCTGCTGGGAGGCCTCGCGGCGGGCAGCACGTATTCGCTCGTGGGCATCAGCCGGGAGATGATGACGATGATCTCGCTCGAGCCGCTGCTGGCCATCGCGCTGATGATCGGTGCGATCCACGCGCGCACATTCTCCCTGGACGCGATATTTGTCGGGTCGGTGTATGGGACGGGGGGTCCCCCGGCGTCCGGGGTCATCATGTTCGGGGTGATGCTGCTCTCGTTCCAGGCGTTCGTGGGGCGCGTGCCATTCGACATCGCGGAGGCGGAGACCGAGATCATGGAGGGGCCGCTGGTGGAGTACTCGGGGCCAAAGCTGGCGCTGTTCAAGTACGCGCGGATGGTGAAACTGGTCGCGTACAGCGGCATATTCGTGGGGCTGTTCGTGCCGTGGGGCTCGTCGCTGGGATTCCCTTGGGCGCCGATCATCTTCTGGGCGAAGGTGCTGGCGCTGGTGCTGGCCGTGACGCTGGTGGCCGCGACGCACGCGCGCTACCGGATCGACCAGGCCGTCCGGTATTTCGCGGGGATGCTCGGGGTCTCGCTGGTGGCGGTTGTGCTGGCGAGCCTTGGGATGTGAGGTGATGCGATGTCGCTGTTGAGCAAGGTGAAGGAGGCGCTGGTCTGCCTGAGGGCCGGTCGGGTGACGCTGCCGTATCCGGCGGCGCCGCGTCCGGTGGCCGGGAACTTCCGCGGGCGCCCGATATTCGATGCGGCGAAATGCATCGGCTGTGGCGGGTGCGCGGCGAATTGCCCGGCCCGGGAGATCCTCATCCACGACGTGTGCCAGGAGATCCGCGTGCTGAGGTACGTCGGGCGCCGATGCACCTATTGCGGGCGATGCGCGGACGTGTGCCCGGAGAAAGCGATCACCATGAGCACCGATTTTGAGACGGCGACCGATGCCATCGGGGACATCGGGCAGACGATCGAGCTGTTCATGAGCACGTGCCAGCGATGCGGGCGGTGCTTCAAGGAACCGTCGCCACTGGAGAGGCTGAAGCAGAAGGGCTATCGCTTCGACGACCTGGCGCACGACCGCTGGGTTTTTGGATCGAGGGCGTATCTGGATACGGAGCGGGCCGTGGATGACATCAGGATCGAGATGGATTGAGGAGAGGCGCATGCTGAAAGATCTCTGCCGCAGGATGTTCGGGCGCTCGCTCTGGGTCTATCACGCCAACAGCGGCGGCTGCAACGGGTGCGACATCGAGGTGCTCAATGTCCTGACGCCGTATTACGACGTCGAGCGATTTGGGATCAAGCTCGTGGGATCGCCGAGGCACGCGGATGTGATGCTCTGCCAGGGGGCGGCGATGCGGAGCACGGCCAGGGCGCTGAGGCGGGCGTACGAGGCGATCCCTGAGCCGAAGCTGGTGTTCGCGATCGGCTCGTGCGCCTGCGGGGGCGGCATCTGGCACGACAGCTACAGCGTGATCGGCCCGGTGGAGAAAATCGTGCCCGTGAATTACTACATCCCAGGGTGCCCGCCGCGCCCGGAGGCGATCATCTATGGCGTGGCGGTCGCGGTCGGCCTGGTGGACAAGAAGACCGCGCCAGTCCAATTCAAGCAGGCGGAGTTTCCCATCCCGCGATACCACCCCAGCGACCTGAAGAGCGATGGGGAGGTGGTGGTCTACGAGAAGCTGGATAGGGTCTGAGAATTGCCGCAGCGCATCCCGTAGCCGAACGCGCGAGCGTTTGGGCGCCAAAGCCTCACGGGTTCGGCTACATTTTCACCTCCGGGCGCGGTGCCAATCGGGCTGGCCCATCGTTGGCCAGATGGGCTACATTTTCGGCGCACGGAATGCGGCAGGGTCGTTCTCACAGGGGAGTCGCGGAGGATCTGGTTGCGGCGACCGAGAGGTTGCGCGAGCGGGTGGGAGGCCTGCGTTTTGGGCGTCCGGTCGCGTGCGTGTACAACCCGCTGGAGTACGCGTGGCGGGCGCACGAGGCGTACCTGCGGCGTTGGGGGGGGTCGAGCAAGCGGGTGGTTTTTCTGGGCATGAATCCGGGGCCATGGGGCATGGCCCAGACCGGGGTGCCCTTCGGCGAGGT
>JADLBR010000592.1 GCA_020847615.1 Verrucomicrobiia bacterium | reverse complement strand
GGGCCACCCTGATCCACCGATCCGATGCCGTCGGCCCGAACGCGCGGAACCGCGTGGCGGCCACCTCGGCGCTCGCGCCCTGGCTGGTCAGGGTCCCGGCCACGACCTGGTTGCTCTGCACCAGCTGGCTGCCGGCCACCGTCTGGTCGCCCTGCACCGTGACGGTGCCGGCCCGCGCGGCGGGCGCGAGCAGGAGCGCGCCGATCATTGCTGCGATATCGCGTGTCTTCATGGAGGATCTCATGGCTGGGGTTGGATGATCACGTCGCCGGTCGGCCGCAACACGACCGACCCGGATCCGGGGTCGATGGAATCCTGCGAGTAGGGCGAGGCCACGCCGCGCACCACCAGCGTCGCCCCGGTCTGCCCCGATGCGGCGACCGCCGACAGCCCGGAGCCCACGGTGCGCTTCGGCCCGCCCGCCGCGCTGGGGTGGGAGGCCATCCCGTTGAAAAGGTCATCGCCCAGGTCCCCGTCCACGTAGAAGGGCGCCGGGCCGCTGGCCGAGGGGACGCTGGCCGCGTCGTCCGGCGCGGTGCCCGCGGCGTACTCGGCCATGTTGGCCGCGCCGTCCTGATCGGCGTCGCCGCCGCGGTCGTCGGAATCCGGATCCAGCCCGCGCGAGGCCTCGAAATCATCCGGCATCCCGTCGCGGTCCGCGTCGGCGAAGAGCGGGTTGTCCGCCGAGAGCGCCAGAAGGTCCAGCCGCACCGCGGCGGCGGGGTCGCCGTCGAAGCGCAGCAGCGCCGGGGCGCCGGGCGCGGGCGATGCGTCGGCGCCGGCGCCGGCCAGATATAGGATCCCGTCGATCCACAGGTCGTACCAGCCGTTGCTGTAGTCCCGCCGCACCGCCACGTGGACCCAGTTGCTCGCGGCCCCGTCGCCGCCCACCGGGAAGAGGAAACCCAGCGGGACCGGGGCGCCCCCGCCAAGGCTATCGCCGTCGAAGGCGAAGGCGCGGCCCGACTGGCCGGCGGCCAGGAATCCCACCTTGGCCCCGTCGATGTCGATCGAGGTGGCCGCGTTGGTCGGCGCGGCGGCGGGCATCACCCAGAAATCCGCGAAGGCCACCGCGCAGCTCCCCGACGCCCACGGCCCCAGTTCGCCGGGCAGCACCGCGCGGCCCACCATCGCGGGCGCGTTGGTCGGGACGATGCGCAGCGCCCCGGGGTTGGCCGCCGGGTCCGGGAGACCGTCGACCGATGCCGCCGTTGGCGGCGAGGATGTCCAGCCCGGGTAGTCGCCAAGCGAGGCCCCGTTGGTGAAGTCCGTCGGCGCGACCTGCGCGCTCCCGATCGAAGCCGCCAGCAGGGAGAGCGCCACCAGCGCCGCCGCCGATCCATTGCCGTTTCTCATCCTGTTGATCCCGGTCTGACCCCGAGCCCCATCCCGCGCCCTCCGGCCTACGGCGCCGCGGTGGCCGAGATCCTCGCGGCCCTCGCCGGCGCCGCCTCCTTCTGGAGCCTCCTCATCTCGGTCAGGTCCGCGGCGTGGCTCCGGTCCCACGCCTGGAACGCCGCCTGCCTCTGCGCCTCGCTCGCCCCCTTGAGGCTCTCCCGGAGCCGCACGCGGTCCTCGTACATGGCCCACCCCTTGCGCCACGCCGCGATCTCCTTCGCGCTGAGCCCGGCCGGCTGCGCCGGCCTCGTATAGGGCGGGCGCACGCCCGTCGGTGGCGCGCTGCGGGCCGCGGCCGGCTCCGCCCCAGTCGCCACGCCCCACGCGCCGCACAGCAGCGCGGCGAACACGGGAATCCACCGCCCGGCGGGCGGCTTTCTGGCTTTCATGTCGCGTCCTCCTCCTTGCGATGGATGGGGGCGCGCCCGATACCCCCCGGCGCACATGCTCGTCGATCCCACACGGGCGGCAACCTATTCACGATCCCGCGACGGTCAACAGAAACTTATCAACAAAATGACTTAGAGTAAGTTTCACTTATGTAACGCTGACCGCGCGCGGGCAATCCGCCCACGCCGCCGACGCATGGATGAATCCATGCGTGCAACGTTTGCCGGGT
>JADLBR010000547.1 GCA_020847615.1 Verrucomicrobiia bacterium | reverse complement strand
GCGCTCAGCGGGTTACATCCGGGGGGCCCTTCGGCGCGTCGGGCAACTCGCGCCCGAGGAAGCGGCGCCAGCGCTCCTGCCTTTCCTGCACGAGCCGGTTGAGCTGGGTGCGCTGCTCGGCGGTGAGGTGCTCGGAGACCTTGTGGTCCACGTCCTGCAGGATTCGGCGGATCCGCGCCATCGCCAGCACCTGGAGGCCGCGGAATTGCTCCCCGGCGTGCTCGACGATGGGCCGGATCTTCTCGCTCTGCGCCGCGGTCAGCTTCAGTTCGGATTCCATGCGCTGCATCACGGCCTGCGCGAGCCGCGACGCATCCTGGTCGGCCTGGCGCACCTTGCCGCGGATCACCGCGATGGTGAGGAGCGAGCCCACCGCCGCGCCCGCAACGAAGATCGCCACCAGCGACAACCCCACCTTCCAACTGGGATGGATGCTCATAGGCCGAGGAACAGTTCGTTGAGTTGCCGGGCGGTGGCGACGCCCGGATCATCGGGCACGACCGGACCGGTGCCCACCGCGGCGATCGCCAGCAGCGCCAGCGCGAGCGCCGGCACCGCAAACCGGGGAGCCATCCGGAGCCACGGGTCCTCCTGTCGGGCCGCGCGCCATCGCGCCACCACCCGCGTGGCAAATCCCGGAGGGGCCTCGTCGGCCTCCGTCAGCCCGGGCGCCCGGCGCGCCATCGCGCCCAGCGCCACCCATCGATCAATCCGTCGGTCTCTCATCGCCTCTCGCCTCCATGGCTTCCAGAAGGTGGCGCATCTTGCGCCTCGCCCGGAACGCCCGGACCTTCACGGCCGACGCGCTCCATCCCGTGCGCGCGCGCACCTCCTCGATGCTCCTGCCCTCCATGTCCATCCACTGAAGCAACAGCCGATCCTGCGGCTTGAGTGTCTCGAGCAGATGGCGGACCAGGTCCCGGGCCGCGACCGCCTCATCGGGGCTCGGATCCCCCGAGCGCTCCAGCCCTCGCTCAAGCACCTCCGCCTCCCGCGCCGACAGATCGGCCCATCGCAGCTCCGGCCTCCGCCTCTGCGCCCGCAGGCGATCGATGCACGTCGTCACGGCGATCCGGGAGACCCAGTGCTCCAAGGGCACTTTCCCCTCGTAGCGATCGAGCCGCGAGAAGATCTTCATGAAGACCTCCTGGGCGAGATCCTCCTCGGTATCGCGGCGCGGCAGGTGTGCGCGGACGATCCGGATGACCGTGGGGTGCAGGCACTCCACCAGCCGCCGGGCGGCGCCGTCGTCTCCGGCCAAGCAGGCCGCCACCCAGATTCGCGCATCGGGTTCCGATTCCCGCATGGCCGCCCCTTAAGGTCTGCCTCCACTGAAGTCAATGACGACCCGCGCCCGCCCGCGGTTACGAATTCGGAGTTGAAAAGACCGGCGTCACGCCCCACATTGACGACCCCCGGCGGCGGACGGAGGTCCGTGGCCTGGGTTGGAGTGGCGGAGTAGCCAAGTGGTAAGGCAGGGCTCTGCAAAAGCCCCATTCGCCGGTTCGATTCCGGCCTCCGCCTCCCTTTGCCAGAGCCGCTCCATGGAACACGGTGCAACCTGACATGAAATGCGACGCATTGCGAGGGTTCCTGCCGTGGGTGGGCCTGGGCCTCCTCGTGGCCGCCTGTGGCCCCAAGGCGGCGCCGGTGGCCCCCGACCCGCTGGATGTCCGGTACGGATTTCGCGACATCCGGTTTGGGCAAACGCCCATTCAGATCCAGGGTATCGATCCCGCGCGGCCGTTCCTCCGCGATGCCACGGCCCCCGACTATGTCATCCACAAGCGATCCAACGAGGAACTGCGCGTCCGCGATGTCGTCCTAGAAGATATCCGCTACACGTTCTTCAAGAACCAGCTGATGGAGATCAACCTCTTCTGGGAGCCGCGGTCGCGGCCCGATCCGTCCGCGCCCCCTCCCCTTTATCACTTCCTGACGAATCAGTTTGGACCGCCCGACACGCAGGAGATGAGCCTGCAGCGCAAAGAGTTCCGCGCCATTTGGGAGGCCAATCTCGTGCGCTTGACGCTCGTGGAGTCCGCGCCCCAGGGCCGCGTCAAGGGACGCGGGCTCGCCACGCTGATCTCCAAGCCGTTAGCCGCCCAACGCGATGCCGCGAGGGGTGCCGCACCCCGGCAGAAATTCGGGTTCTAGCAGCCTGTCGGACTTAGCCAAGTCCGACAAGGCTGCTAGAAAGCAAAACCGCCTTATTCCAAGGCAGTTATGATGGGCAAGACCCAAATGTGGCACCGTGGCTGAGTGAGTTTAACGAATCGTGCTCTCGTTGCATAACTCCTTTGCTCGCAGATAGAAGGCGGTTTTCCCAGAGCCCGGACACTTCACAGCCCGCAAGGCTGTGAAATGTCCGGGCTAGAAACCCTGCGCGCCACCGATGCCGTTCGGTCAGTTTGCCGGACGAAGTCCGACAGGCTGTCTGTGCGGTGTCTCATTTGATTCCGACACGCTCGCCGGGAGGGCCCGCGGCATCGCGGGCCGGGTCGGCCAAGGCGGCAGGCACGCCGATGGGAGGCGGACGCCGGGGCCGACGTCCCTCCCAGAGGAATTCCTTGTGGGCGACCTCCAGAAAGCGCTTGAAAGGACCAATAAAAAGACTATAATAGTCCAATAATATGACCCCTATTCGCCTTTCGATTTCCCAATTCAAGGCGCAATGCACGGCGCTGCTGCGGGAGATTGGGCGTGAAGGGAGGATGATCGAAGTGACGAACCACGGGCGGGTGATTGCGGTGGTGGGGCCGCCGCCGGAGCCTGAGGGCGTGGATCCGGGGCGGTGGTTGGGGTCACTCCGCGGGACGGTGCTGAGGCACGACGCGCCGGAATCGCCGACGACGGGGTCTGGGGCGTGGGAGGTATCGTTCGATTAATGGACCTCCTGTTGGACACGCGCGTGTGGGTGAGGTGCCTGGATGCGCCCGAGACGCTGCCCGGCGCGGTGGGGCGGCTATTGCGCGATCCGGCGCAGTATCCGGTGGGGGTGAGCGCGATCTCGGCGTGGGAGATCGCGAGGCTGTGCGAAATGGGGCGGCTGCGGTTGAGTCGCCCGGTGGGGGATTGGATGAAGTTTGCGCTGAGGCCGCCATTCGTCCAACTGTTGCCGCTGACGCCGCAGATCGCGTGTGAGGCATGCGGCCTGCCCGGGGAACTGGGCGGAGACCCTGCGGACCAGATCCTCGTGGCGACCGCCCGGATCCACGGCCTGACGCTCGTGACCGGCGATCCCCGGATGCGGGACTACCCGCATGTCCGGGTCGTCTGGGGTGAGTTCGAGAACGCGTAGCCGCGGCCGCAAGACCGTGCGGTGATGCGCGGCTATCTCGCTCCCGGCGGCAGTGCGGCCTTCCATCCGGCACGGAGGAGCTCGGCCATCTCTTTGCGTGCGGTCGCGTAGGCCGGATCGTCGATGACGTTGCGGGTCTCCCAGGGATCTTTCTGGAGGTCGAAGAGCGCCGCGGGCATCTCGCCCTTCTCGAACTCCATGTAGCTGAACGTGCGCGTGCGCGCGACCTCGCCCTGCTCGGAATCGCCCTCGACGAGGAAAGAGGCGGTCTTCCACGGGCGGGCCGGGTCGCTGAGGAGGGGGACAAAGCTGGTGCCCTCGAGGTTGGAGGGGGCCTGAAAAGCGCAGAGTTCCGCGAGGGTTGGGACGAGGTCGACGAACTCGACGATCTCGGCGCAGGCCCGGCCATTGCCGCGCGCGCCGGGGACGCGGACGACCAGCGGGGCGCGATGCGTGGCCTCGAGCATGGAGTACTTCGACCAGAACCCGTGGTCGCCGAGGTGGAACCCGTGGTCGCCGAGGAAGATGACGATGGTGTTGGCCGCGAGGCCCGACTCGTCGAGGGCGCGGAGGATCATGCCGACGTTGGCATCCACGAACGAACAGCAGGCATAGTATGCTGCGATGGCCTCGCGCGCCTGCTGGGAGGTGGGTTGCTTCTGGGTGAAGATGTCCGGGTTGGCCCCGCGGGCGCGCTTCATGTAGGGGAACCGCACGAGCGAGTCGGGCGGGGCGGGGGGAGCCGGGATCTTCGCCGGGTCGTACATGTCGAGGTATTGCTTCGGCGCGATGAGCGGCGTGTGGGGGCGGCCCTGCCCGACAGACAGGAAGAAACGCTGCTTTCCTTTCGCGAACTCCTTG
>JADLBR010000546.1 GCA_020847615.1 Verrucomicrobiia bacterium | reverse complement strand
GTCCCGATATCCGCGATGATCCTCTCCCTCGCGTCGAGGGGAAGCCCCGCGAGCCCGGTGAACTCGATCCAACCATTCGAGACACCGACACCCGCGCCGACCTGTCGGGCGAGCTTCATCTGCGCGTCCCAGGTGGCCTGGAAATGCCATGCGCAGGGGCGCCACGGCTTTTCTCCAAGGGCCGCCAGAAAGCGCACCGGTTCCTGCGTGTAGGATTCCCGTCCGAGCAGGTTCGGGTAGGCGTGGTCCCCGCACTCCCCGTCGAACCAATAGACGAACGGCGCGAGCGAGCAATCGCTGGAGAAGACTGCGCGGTCGGCGCCAAACGAGCGGACCAGCGTCCGGAGCTTACGGTAGAAATCCATGGCCCCGGGAGACATCGGTCCCGCGCGGTCGGGATGGTGGTCGTAGCCGAGACCGGCGAAGGTCTCGTCCACCACGATCGCGTCGGGCGCGAGGATCTCCATGGTCCATTGCGCCTGCCGCAGCAGGTGCTCGCGCCAGCGGGGCGACGCCAGCGACGCGCGCCAGTTCTTCCCCTGCGTGTCCGGCCCCTGCCACGGGAAAGGCACCGGCGAGCCTCCCTCATCCACCATCACGCAGTCGCGCATCTCCTCGAAGTTGGGCGCGGCATCATCGAAGAGCGCGGGATGCAGGTAAATGGCGGCCCTGGCCCCCGCCTCGCGCGTGGCGCGGATGCGCTCGCGCATCTTCTCAAATGACATCTCCGCGGCACCCCGCTTGTCGCCGCGCATGGCCTCCCACGTCTTCCTGTCAGGGCGGATGTAATCGCCGAGGTTCGGGTAATAGCCGTGCTGCGTGGCCAACCCAACCCGGAAATCCCGGAAGCACCCGAGGTCGGCCTCGTACCCATCGCCGCGGCGACCGTCCTTGCCCTGGGCCGAGGACAAGAAATCGTAATAGTGCACCCGGAACGCCTGCGCCCAGTCCACGGGGGGATGGTCCTCCCGATGGCCGAAGCGCTGGAAGATGCGCCACGCCGACGCGGCATCGCCGAGATGCAGATGCAGCCAGCACCGCAGGGTCACGGTCTCGCCCGGGGCCACGGTGAGGGTTCGCCCCGTCTCCCATGCCGGACCGGTCGCCGGATCGGAGATGAACCGGAAGCGCGCGGGCTGATCCGATGGGGTGAACAGCGCCACGCGCCACGATAGCGATGGGTAGAAGATGTCCACCACGGGCGCGAGCAGCAGCGCGCGCGTCGTGCGCTCCTCTCTAAAGCTGGCCATGGGCTCGAGGTAGTGGCACGCGAACTCCCCCGACCCGACCCGCTGCGTGCAGTCCTCGAGAAATTCGTCCACCCCCAGCGCCGCGAATCGCCCATCGCGCGAACCACCGGCCGCCGAGAGCGGGATATAGATCCTCTGTCGTCCGGTATCCGCCCCAGGCTGGAGCCCGGTCAGAAAACATGCCTCGACCTCTTCCGGACGACCGCCCTCGTTCCTGATGGCGACAGTCCCCTCCATCAGATCGTCGGCACCCGTCTCGCCACGCAGGCGATGGCGCAACTCAACGCGAAGCGCCCCCAGCCGCGCCTCCCGACGGCGAACGCCGAGCAGAACCCCTTCTTCCACACCCACCCCACGCCGCCGGAGTCTGGCGCCCAATACGCCCGCCGCCTGGCTTGAGAACGCCAGCTTTTCCCCATCGCACACGACCTCGGCAAACAGGCCCGTCCCCGCCCGCATGCGCCACCGGACCCGCCCGCGCCCGATCGCCGTGCCCCCGCACGAGGGCAGCGACAGCATCGACCCCGCCGCCAGACCCGACCTCGCAAGGAACTCCCGCCGTTTCATCCCTGTTGCTCCATCCTCCTAGCGGCCTTGTCGGACTTGGTAAAGTCCGACAAGGCCGCTAGGGCTCGATCGCCTCGCGGGCCATCGGGGCTATTTCCCCGATACGCAGAAGATGTGGTTTTCGCCCCGGATCAGGAGGCGACGATCGACCGGGACGGGCGAGGCGATGATCCGCTCGCCCATCGGATTCTCGCCCAGCAACCTCATCCGGTCGCCGATCCGCGCGGCAAAGACCACGCCATCCTCGCGCGCCGCATAGAGGATCCCATTGGCGATCACCGGCGAGGCATAGTATTTGCCCCGCCCCGGAAGCGCCTCCTCCCAGAGTGTCTTGCCCGTTGCGGGATCGAGGCAGGCGACCCCGCCCCGGTCGCGCAAAAGGTAAACTCGATCCTGCCAGAGGACGGGCGTGCAACAGAAGATGCCGAGGTCATCCCGTTTCCAGGCACGGTGCGTGGCCGAGACGTCGCCCGCCCCATCGACGCGGATCCCCTCCATGCTGCCCTGGTTGCGGTCATCGCGGCCCACCGGTATCACCGCGATGCCCTTGTGGATGACCGGTGTCGCAATGGCGGGCCAGTTGCCTGTCCCCCCGGGATTGAATCCCCCGCACGACCACAGCAGCCCGCCGTCCGCCGCCGCGTACGCGGTCAAGTGATCCGCGCCCCAGATCAGAAACGCGGGTTTACCCTGATGCTGGAAAAACACCGGCGTCGTGTAGCCATTGTCGTTCTCGTTCGGCACCTCGAAATTGCGCTTCACCTGCCAGCGCAACTCCCCTGTGGCCTTGTCGAACCCCGCCACCCATGAGTCCCCGTGGTGCATCCGGGCGTAGATGACGTCCCGTCCGGTCACCACGGGCGAACTGCCCTGATCCCACACGTATACCTCCGGCCCGAACTTCTCGGCGAGGTCGATCCTCCAGCGGACCCTGCCATCCAACTCCAGCGCCGCCAGCGCGCCGCTGCGAAAGCGGACGAACAACCCCTGCCCATCCGTGACCGGCGATGCGTTGCAGCTGCTCCCGAGTTTCGTGTGCCTCGGCGGGCTCTCCGGACCCAGTCGCGTGAGCCACCGTTGCTTGCCCTCCATGTCCAGGGACAAGACCGCATCCTGGCCATCCGCGGGGGTCGTCAGAAAGATCCTCTTCTGCCAGACGATTGGCGTGGACCCACCCTTGCCCGGCAATTCCACTTTCCACGCAACCTTGTCCGCACTCCAGCGCGTCGGGTATTCGCCACTGGGAGCGCAGCCATCAGCATTCGGCCCACGCCAAGCCGGCCAATCCTCCGCAAGAGCGACAGACTTCAGGAAAAAGACGATCAAGGCGATGATTCCGGCTCTCACAGGGCTCCGTTCTATCTCTTGAATGCCCGACGGCCCAACGCTTACGCACTCGGCCAAACTTTTCAAGTCTGCCCGCAACCTGCACTCAGCGCGCCAACACGGATCTCTCGGGAGTAGCTGCCAAGAGGCCGTTCGCCCGAGGGACGGGCCATGCCGCGGCCCTATTTTGGACTGCGGTGGCAGAGCGCAGCGGCGACACCGCTTTGGCTTCCGGCGGAGCCGGAACCCGCGCGCCAGTGCCAACGCCCGCTCTCCGATCGCGACAAGCTAATAGAAACAAGCGAAGAGCAGCAGTGGATTGATGGGGTGATGCAGTATTGGAATCATGGCTTCCAAAGAACGCCGGTTTGGCAGCGGTGGAGCTGGGATGGACCGTCGCCGACAAGGGTGTAATAGACGAACAACTCGCGGTCACACACGAGGGATTCGGGGTCGAGGCGGCGCGCGCTGGTTTTGGTCGCGGCACCTTCATCAAGGCGTCGGACGGTGTGGTGGCCCTTCGGGTCAAAGCCGATCAGCCAGATGGAGGTGTCTTTGTCCTTGTCGTCGCCTCCTTGCGCGGTGAACCATGAGCGGCCGAAGGCGCCGCGGCCACCGTTCACGGGCTCGCAGGATTTGAGCTGCGGGTGCGGCGCGTCGGCGGGCAGGCGGATTTCGGCGATGCGGATCCACGGAGACGCGCCGTCGAAAATCCCCGTTGCCGGAAACTCCTCCCGCGTCAGCCTCCCGTAGCCTTTATTGTCAAATTTCTTGAAACGTTCCTCCGCCACCGCCTGCTGCATGGCGATGTCGAGCTTCGCGAGCACATCTGGTTTGAGTCCGGCCTTGGTGGCTTCATCGCCATGGGGGCGGGGCTTCAAATTGCCCGCGGACGCCGGAGCCGGTCTTGGCACCGGCTCGCCAGTCGGCCCCGGCGAAGACGGGGCCTGCCTCCCCAGCCGCTTGATTTCCGCCGCCTCCGTCTGGGATAGTACCCCGTCGCCATCCTTGTCGTATTGTTTGAAGAAATATGGATGGGGGAACTCGTCTTGGGCCAGTTTACCGTCGGCGTTTTTGTCGAACCGCTGGAATCGTTGTTCGCCGGAGGTTAGCGGCCGGGGCGGCCCCTGTGCAGCGAGAGCGAGGTGGACGAGGGTGATTGAGAGCGCGAAGGTCGTGTTCATGGCTGGTTTGTCATGGACCCACGGGCGATGCAGTAAAGGCGGGCAGATGTGCGAATCAGGAGTCTGCCTCCGACGATGGCTGGCGTCGCCATGCCCATGTCGTCATCGGCGAGACGATTCGCGTGCAGCAACTCGAACTTCTCGTTGGCCCGGAACACGAATGTCACGCCGTCCTCGTTGAGGCAGAAGATATTTCCATTCGCGGCCCAGGGTGACGCGGTGAAGCCGCCGCCCTGCGGAATCCGCTCGCGCTCGAAGAAGACCCTGCCGGTTTTCGCGTCGTAGGCGGAGAGCATCCCGCGGTCGAGCAGGACGTAGAGCTTGTCCCGGTAGAGAAGCGTGCTCGGGTTGTAGGGCGCCGCCGTCGGCTGGCACCAGGCGATGGATGCGTTCGAGGTCTGCCCCCAAGACAGGGAGATATCGCCGCTCGCCCCCGCGCGGATCGCGTAGATCGGGCGCAGGCGGCTGCCGACGAAGCCCGAGGTGACGTAGCACAGGTCGCCCTCGGCGAACGGCGTCGCGATCGTGATGCCCGACATGCCCTTCAGCGACCAGAGTTCCTTGCCATCGAGGTCGTAGGCCCGCACGCGGCCCGTGCCCGGCGTGACGATCTCCGTGCGCTGGCCGTTCTCCCAGACATACGGCGTCGACCAGTTGCTCTGCTCGTCGCGGTCCACACGCCAGATTTCCTTCCCCGTCCGCTTGTCCAGCGCCAGCAGCCACGATGCCTCCTCGTTGTCGTTGACGATGTAGAGCCGGTCGCCGTGCAGGACCGGCGAGGCCGCCGTCCCCCAGCCGTAGCGGGTGTTGTGCGGCTCCATCGTTTTCGACCACCCGCGTTTGCCGTCGAGGTCGTAGGCGAACACGCCGATATTGCCGAAATAGAAATAGACTTGCTCGCCATCGGTCACCGGCGTCTCGGAGGCATAACTGTTCTTGATGTGAATCGGACTGGAGGGCTGCCCTTCGTGCACTTTCTCCTTCCAACGGACGTTGCCCGACTCCAAATCGAGGCAGTAGACCCACCACTCGTGGACACTGGCCGCCGGCTGTGGCCGGTTACCCCCGAGGTAGAGACCCTTCTTTGGCGGCTCCGATTCGCCGCGGTTGATGACGGTGGTGAGGAACACGCATCCGCCCCAAACCACGGGCGACGACCAACCCCGGCCGGGAATATCGGTCTTCCAAGCAACGTTCTCGGTGGCCGACCAGCGCTCTGGAAACGACGCGCCATCGGCGACCCCGCGCGCGCCCGGCCCACGAAACTGTGGCCAGTTGTCCCGGCCGTGTGCGACTGTCGCAACCAGTAATATGCAAATGATTCTCACGGTTGTTTCCTTGCCTTGAGGTGTCTGATGGACGAATCCGATTTGAGACGAGTCGCCTCCCCTGCCATGGCGATGCTGCGGCTGGTCGCCGGACAACGCCGACACTTTCATTTTGAGTCATCCTGACCGGCTGGCCGGCGACGACCGCCGAAATTGGCCTTAACCTCGTCGAGGGTCAGGGCGCCGTCGTTGTTCTTATCGATCTCCTTGAACGCGCCCATCGGGAATTCGGCCGGCACGAGCTTCCCGTCGCCGTTCTTGTCGAATTGCTTGAAGCGTTCCTCGATTCCGACTGCGGCTTTGCCGCGCTTGCCACCAGTTCGAGTCCGGCCATCTTGCCGGGTCCACTGCGCGGGCATCATCTGTTTGTCCCACGCGGCGTAGGAGGCTTCGAGCTCCTTTAGTTTCTCGGGCTCCTTCGCGGCGAGGTCGGTCTTCTCGCCGATGTCGTCCTTGAGATTGAAAAGCTCCACCCCGCCACTGCGGTCTCGCACGAGCTTCCAATCCCCGACCCGCGCGGCGTGTTGTTCGCCGGCGCGCCAGAAGAGCTGGTCGTGCGGGCGGCCGGTCTGTTTGCCGAGCAGGAATGGGAGGAGATCGACGCCGTCGAGCGGTTTGTCGGTCGGGAACGGCACGCCGGCGGCGGCGAGCGCCGTGGCGTGGCAGTCGAAGCCCATGACCATCTCGCGATAGACGGCGCCGGCGGGCAGCTTTCCCTTCCATTGGGCGAGGAACGGCACGCGGACGCCGCCCTCGTAGAACTGGCCTTTGTATCCGCGCAACGGCTCGTTGCTCGCAGTGGTTTGCGGCGTCGGGCCACCATTGTCGCTGTAGAAGAAGATCAGCGTGTTCTCCTCCTGGCCTAGCTCGCGCACCTTGCCGAGAACGCGGCCGACGGCGTCGTCCATCGCGGCGACCATGCCGGCGTGGATGCGGCGTGTGCCGGTCAGGCTGGGGAACCGGGCCAGGCAGGGTTCGGTCGCCTCCATCGGCGAGTGGACCGCGTTGAACGCGACGTATAGGAAGAAGGGTCTAGCCGGGTTCTTGGTTCCTGGTTCTTGGCTCTTGGCTGCCACGCATCGTTCGATAAAGCCCACCGACTCGCGGGCAAACGCGTCGGTGAGATATTCCCTCTCGTCGGTGACCGGCTGGCCGTTGCGGATGAGCGGGTCGGTGTCGGCCTTGCCGGGCATGTAGGTGCGCGCGCCGCTCAGGAAGCCGAAATGAAAATCAAATCCGCGCTCGTGCGGGCGCAGGCCCTCTTTGAACCCGATGTGCCACTTGCCGACCATGCCGGTGGCGTATCCGGCGGCCTTCAACCGTTCGGCGAGCGTCGGCTCGGAGCGGGGCAGGCCGAAATTCTCCGCCGCAAAACGCTCCGGCCCGGAGTTGTGTTCGAAGCCGAACCGATGCTGGTAGCGCCCGCCCATCAGGCCCGCCCGCGATGGCGAACAGACGCAATGCGTCGCGTAGCCGTCGGTGAAACGGACCCCGTTCTTTGCGATGCTGTCGATATTCGGCGTCGGTATGTCCTTGCAGCCGTTCGCTCCGAGACCGGCGTAGCCGAGGTCGTCGGCGAGCAAGATGATGATGTTCGGGCGGGAGGGCGCCGGCCTTTCCAAGGATTGGAAAGGCGCTGCGGCCAAATTTCCAAGCATTGGAAAAGATCCGAGCGCGAGGAGCTGGGTGATTTTCATGGTTTTCTCACTTACTCAATCCGCATCTTCTTGATCGCATCGGTCTCATAGAGCCTGGCGGAGAACTCCGCGAGCAGGGCGCGGTCTTGCGGCGTGCAGATGGCGTCACCGGTGAGCGTCTTGAGATTGGCGTCAATCTGGCTTTGCAGGTGCATGCCGATTGCGAGGAGGTCAACGCGCTGGTCCTGCAGCACGTGGCGGATGGCGGCGCCGGGCAGTTGCGCGAGCCGCCGCTTGTCAAAGCCCGGCACAAGATAACCCGACCACCGGCCCAGCCAGCCGCCGCCGATGACCTTCATTGCCACGATGCCCATGCCGGCCTCGTGCGCCCTGGCCAGACAATCATCGCGCAGTGTGGTCGTTCGGTCGCTCCAAACCGAACTGTGACCGCGGGGCATGTAGCCGTAGGACAACATGCACATCTCGAATCCGCCGGAGGCGATCAGGGCCAGCGCCTTGTCGAAGTAGCCGTGCGCGGAGAACCCGATGCACCGCGTGATCTTCTCGTCGCGCAGTTTGACCAGCTCGCCGTGAATCTTCATCGCCTGCTCGACGCGCATCTGCTCCAGTCCCGGCGTGCCGTGAATCAGGAGGATGTCGAGGTAGTCCGTCTGGAGTTCCTTCAGGGATCTTTCGACCGTCTTGCGCACTTCTTCCGGCTTGGTGGTCTCGACCTTGGTCACGAGGCAAATCTCGGACCGCTGGTCCTTGAGCGCCTCGCCGAGGATCGCCTGGCTTTCCAAATAGTTGCCGGCCGTGTCGAAGTAACGCAGGCCCCGGTCGTAGGCGTAGCGGACCAGTTTCACGCGATCCTCGTATGACAACGGATTGAGCCAACGCTTCGGCAGGGCCGCTCCGCCGAAGCCGAGGATCGGGAGTCTGCGGCCGGTCTTGCCGAGCGTGCGGGTGGGAAGGAATTCGATCGGTCTCGCCGGCGTGCTCTCGGCGGACGCCAACCCGGAAGGGATGGCAAGCGCCGCGAACGCGCCAGTCAAGAATTCGCGGCGCCGGAGGTTTCCTTCTGTCTTCAGCATGGAGCCGCCTCCCCGTGCGGATAACGGTAATCGGCGGTGGCATTCGTGGACACGCGCCGGGTCGAGCCGTCCTCCAATCGGTACACGTACAGCTGGTTCTTACCCGTCTCCCCCGAGTGATAGACCACCGCCGACTCGCCATCGATCCATCTCGGATAGGCAAACCAGAACGGCTTGCCCGCCTCGTTGGCGAAAGGCTTCGGATTCGTGATCGCCCGCTTCCCCACGTCGAAATCGGCGATGTAGAGCGTGCGCCCGATCATGGAGTGCTTGAATCCGTTCTGGTATTCAAAGCATATCTTAGCCTCGCTTGGAGAAATGCTGACACGGTCCAACAGCCCCTTCAGCGCTAGTTCGCACTCGACACGCTCGAGCTTCGGCTCGCCATCTGGATTCGGCGTCATCAGGTAATAACCCCGGCCCAGTTTCGGCGGCGCCGAGGCGACAAACAGCCTGCCATCGCCGAGAGCCGAGTGGACCCAGGAGCTGTAGCTCCTGCCGGTGAGTGCGATTTCCTCGCCCGGTTTGCCGCCGACCTTGCTCGCCATGATGCAGTAAGCGCCGGTCTCCGGGTTCTTGCGGTTCCACAGGGGCGTGTTCCTTCCGTCCCGTGTCCACGTGGGATTGAAGTCGGTATAGGTGCCATCAGAGAGCTGATGAAAGCCCGTGCCGTCCACGTTGATGATGCACGCGGCGGTGATCCATTTGCCGACGTCCCGGTCGTTCGTCAGCCGGCGAAAGAATACCAGCATGTCGCCGGTCTTCGACCACGACGGCTTGAAGTCCCAATGGCCGGTCGTGATCGCTTTGCCCTCTGGCTGACCGGGAACGCCGACGTGGATTTCCCCGTCGCAGTAATACGAGATGCGCGAACGACGCGGGGCCGCCGCCTGGGCGGCGCGGGCGAGGCGCGGCGCGAGCGACGCACCCATGCCGGCAAAGGCCGCTGCCCTTTTCAGGAACTCGCGGCGGACGATCTGTTCGGGGTGTGCGTTCATGGTCTTACCTGTGTGGCGTGTTCTGTCTTGAGGTTGAGATCGAGGAACTGGTCGGCCTTCACGTCGGCGAATGTGGCCGTCTTGCCGACGGGGAGCGTGACCCTCACGTCCGCGCTCGTTGCCTTGCCCAGCCCGATGTGGGCCTCGAGCGCACCGCCGCTCTTGTAGCTATGGTTCGAGGCGATGGTGCGGCCACCGAGGCGTTTTGTAGCCGTTGAAGAAAGGAGGCGGTTACCGTCCGCCTCGTCACCTCGGCGGCTACGATCGACCGCAAACACCTCCACCCTGGCCCCGACTAGCAGCGCGTCGGTGATGCCAGAGAATCGGAGGCGCAGCCAGTGGTTGTCCTTGGCACCGTGGAGACCGGTGTTCCAATAGACCTTGCTCTCGTAGCGGTCTGGGGTGGTGGCGACGCCCGAGTTGTCGGGGTCGGCGGCCATGACCAGATCGACGAGGCCGTCGTTGTTGAGGTCGGCGGCCTCGAAGCAGATCCCGTTGCCATCGAGGCCGCTGAAGGTGGTGGGCTTGGGCTCGAAGGTGCCGTCGCCCCGGTTCATGAAGAGGATGGCGCGTGCGGGCATCGCGATCCCCTCGTGGCGATCTTGAACCGCGACATCGATCCAGCCGTCGTTGTTGAAATCGGCGAAGGCCGCATCGGCGAAGTAGGGACGATTGTCCAACGGGTGCGGGCGGTCCCGGCCGGGCTGGGTCTGCAATTTTCCGGGGCGCACCCGGAGTGAGTCCTCGGACACCGGAAACTCGAAGAACTTGACCCATTCGCGGAACGTCCACTCGAGCGACTCGAACCCCGCGGCGCGCGTGCGCTCCTCGAACCGGAAATCGCCGAGGTTGCGCCAGAAGCGCCCGCCGACGTATTCGGCGCGGGGCGCCCATCCCGAGCTGGCCGGGCCGACCGCGAGGAGATCCATGAGACCATCGTTGTCCACATCGGCCATCGAAACGTAGGGCAACCCAGGGGCCTTGCCCTCCGGGACATAGATCTGTTTCTCCCGGTCGTATTTCAGCCGGGCCTCGCAAGCCAGGCCGTTGCCGGTGACCTTTTCGAACTTCAGTTTGCCCGTTTCCGCGAGAAGGTTCTTCCAACAGAAGACGCCCTGCCGGTATTCGCCGGGCCAGTAGGGCAGCAGCGGCTCGCGGACATCGACGTGGAACGATTGGATCAAATCGAGGTCGCCATCGTTATCCAGGTCCCTGAGATCGATATCGGGCCCGGCCTTGTCCTTTGCGGAATCGTGATAGAAGCCGCCGAAGTCCGCGACGAGGTCGGTGCCGCCGATGTCCTCATATTTTCCGCCAGGGAAACCGTCGTTCCCCGGGCGGAAAATATAGAGCCGGCTGTGGGGCACGCCGCCCATCGCGTTCTTGATGTTGTCGCAGCCGATGGCGATATCCAGGAAACCGTCGCGGTTGACGTCGCCGAAACACGGCTGGCGGTTGTAGGCCTCTTCGTTGCGGGCACCCATGGCTTCCGGCATTTCGCGGAAGGCATCCCACGCCCCATCCGCGAGGAAAAGGGAATTACCCGGAGAGTCGACCCCGGGCGTTGAGGTTTTGCCCGCCTCCATGCGCGCATGGCGGGTCACGAAAAGATCGAGCAAGCCGTCATTGTTGAAATCGGCGAGACCAGGGACCTGGCCGCGGCCGAAGTTGTCCGTGGTGAACTTTGAATCGCGCAGGGTGACCGCGTGCGCGCGGAACTTGAATCCGCCCTCGTTGACGAAGACACGCAGGAGTTCGGCCTTGCCCCATCGGTCGCCGGTGCCGCGCGCCGGGGAGAAAGTGGCGACGATATCCAGCAGGCCGTCGCGGTTCAGGTCGGCAATCGCGACGCCATTCATGCCGGCGCGGAGGTCGGTGAGGTTCGCGACGTGGATGCTCTCGAACAACTGGCCTCGCCCCGCGGCGTCGCGCGACGCATCGGAATCGGGCAATGGCTTCAGCGGCGGCTCACCGGGGGCAACGGGCGACAGGAAGGCCGTGGGCGGGGCATCGGTCACGGGTTTGGCGGATGCGCCGCGGCCCTGTTGCGCGTAGTAGGCGCGGACCTCGGCCAACGTGGCGGTGCCGTCGCCATCGCGGTCCACGCGGGCGAGCAATTCCGCGCGCGGCAACTCGCCCGCGGTGATGCGGCCATCGCCGTTGGCATCCAACCGCCGGAAAATCACCTCGGGGTTGGCGGCGGCCGCCGGTGGTCCGGGCGCCTGCTCCGGCGCTGCCGCGCGGGCGGATGCAGCGGGTTTCGGTGCCGGGGGCGGGCCGCCGGCGACGGCGGCGATGTAGAACCGGTTGCCGTCGCGATCGGTTACGAGCAGGCGTCCCTCCTTTTCTTGGACCTTGGCCCCGCGCTTGGCCAGGCCTTCCCTCGCGGTCGCCAGATCTTTCACGCGCAACGTGACGCTGCGCAGTCCCGGCGCGTCCGGCCCGGCATCGGCCTCGTTCGGACGCTGGCCCGATGGCACGGAAAACTTGATGCGCCCATTGCCTGTCTGGAACAGGTACATCTTCATGCTAAACGGCGACGGCAGATTCCATGGATCGAATTCGGGCAGGCCCAGCACGTCCCGGTAGAATGCCCTCGACGCGTTCTCATCCCCGGCCGCCATCCCCCAGGTGAATGTCTCGCCGCTCGCGCTGCGCGGTATCCGCATGATCTCCACGATGTTCCCCTCCGGATCGTGCGTCATGCTGACATTGCCGCCCTTCACCGGCCGCTCATAGCCCGCCTCGACGAGGCGATCCCCGGTCGCCGAAGGATCTTCGTACCACAGCGAAAACCACCGGAAGCCATTCTTCGCCAACATCTGTTTCATCAGGCTCCTGCCGCCCTCCTCGGGCGCGGCCACATCGCGGTTCACACCGGCGGGCCGAAGGCGCAAATAGCTGCCGGCCCATTCCAGCAAGGCGCCTCGCTTCGGATCGGTCGCCTCGACCTCGCGCATGCCCAGGCCGTCGCGGTAGAACTTCGCCATCGTGCCGACGTCCCGGACACACAACTCGAAGATCGCATCCACCACGTCTAGCTTCCCAACGGATGGCGACGATGCGGCGGGGGATTGTGCCCTCGACTCACCGCCGCCCATTCCGGCGCCAGCGGCCACCAACAGAACGGCGAACAACTTGGAAAACCGTCCCATGAATCACTCCGCCCGCTCGCCTTTCGACCCGCCCTGCGATCGGCGCGATTGGATATCTTTCAGCCACGCATCGAACTCCGCCTGCTGTTCCGACGTGAGCCTTTCCCGGGTCGCGGCGCTGTTCTTGCCGAGGACCTCCCCAACGCGTTTCCGTGTCGCGTTTCGCAACTGGCGCAAGGACGACATCGTCTCCTCCATGATCGGCTCAAGCTCCGTCTCCTGTGCGGGCGTTAAACCGACTTTCGCGCGCAGGTTCTTGAGCCGCTGTTCCTTCCAGGCCTGTTCGACGGGCGCGACCGGCCAACCCGCCCAAACGCTGCGGTGCAAACGGATCGGGCTCCAGAGGCTGCCGACGACGACGCCCGCGCCGAAGAGCAGCAGGAGCCAGAGGGCGGCGCGAAGTTTTACTTGGCGATCCATAGGGGTTCAGGGATTGAGTTCCGAGGCTAGGAGGGCGGAGGTCAGTCCGGCCACGTCATCGGCACCATTCGAGGTCGGCCCTGGCAACAGGGCCGCCACCAGCGCGAGAGCGCAGGCCGCCGCCGCCAACCGCGCGGCCAGGCCCTCCCACCAGATCGACCCCTCGGGCCGCTCCTCCAACCGGGCCAACACCCGCGTGGCCAACCAGCCCGGCATCGGCCCGGCGTCCTCGGGCCGGGCCCGCCGCGCCGCCCCGGCCAGCCGTTCCACAATCCGATCATATCGGTCCATGCTTCTCATAAACCGTCGCCCTCCGGGGCGGTTACAGCCCCTTTTCCAGCGCCTTCATGACCTCGCGCAATCTCCCCCGCGCCCGAAAGGCCCGCACCCGCACCGCGGTGCGCCCCATGCCCATCAACGATGCTATCTCCCCGACGGACCGACCCTCCAGATGCAGCAGGGTCAGGATCTGCCGGTCCACGGGGGCAAGCCCCTCCATCAATCGCCGCATCAGCGCGCGGGCGTCATTCGCATCGACCGTTGCCTTTGGCCCGGTTTCCTCCGCAGCCAGCGCGGCGTCGAAGGCCGCCTGTTCCCCCTCGCTCAGGTCGGAGCGATGCCATTCGGGGCGTCGGGCGCGCGCGCTGCCGCGGCTCCGGCAGACGTTGAGCGCGATCCGCGATACCCAGTGCTCCATCGGGCGCACCGGGCGAAAGCGGTCGAGGCCCCGGAACACCCGCAAGAACACTTCCTGAATCAGATCCTCGCGGTCCATGCCGCGCGGAAGATGCCCGGCGACGATCCCCGCGATCCGGGGGTAAAGTAATCCCATCAATTCCCGCGCCGCCGCCTCGTCGCGATCGACGAGCCAGCGCCGCACCAACCCCATCTCGGGATCAGACCATGCCTCAGATTTCCCGGCCACCATCGCTCCAGAACCAGACCCACGTGGAGAGATTCAACCCCGCGGGCGCAAAGAGGTCGCGCGCCGAACACGGATTTATAAATCACGGCTCGGGCGGTCGGGCGACCCACCGGACAACGCGCTCGACGAGCGCCTCCATGCCCGCAGTCTGCTCGGGGTGCGGGCTGGATATGACCACGCTCCCCTTTCCATAGCTTCCGGACACCACGGCAGGGCTTCCCACCATCACGCCGGGCGGGGATCCGTTCTCCGACAACTCGGAGCGAAAGATGGCCAACGGTTCAAAATCGGGGATGTCGTCCTTCCCCAATCGCGTGATGATGGGGCCATTAATATACCGGACTTCATGATCACCCGCCCGAAAAAGCACGCGATAACATTGGCGCGGGAACAAGACCAACGCCGGGTGCTCAGCCAGCGCGTCCACGGTCTGCCGGCCGTGGCTACACCCGGAGTTGTCGCGAAGCCGATCGCCAGAGGCGATTCTCGAACATTCCGGCTTCGGCCTATCCCCCCCGAAGGGCGAAGACCCTTCGCTACTAGAGGGTCGCGCCGTATTTCAAGCCAACACGTCCAGTTCGCCGTCGATCGGCAGTTCCACGGCATCAACGGCTGTCCCGTTCATTGCGCGACCCGGGGCAGCGCCGCGATCTGGCTGGCCGCCGCGCCCATCCCCACGCGCTGGCCATCGGCGCACTTTGCGACGATGCTCCCGGCCATCACGGTTACCGCCTTGGCCAGGCGCCCGTCTTTGGGGAAGAGCGCCGCCAAGGACTGCAATTCGGGCAGCGCCTCCACCGTGATGCCCATCGCATCGAATTCATCCAGCAGCGCTCGGATGGCGGGCCTCGCGACGGCATCGACTTCGGCCCTCACTTCCGGCGCGGCGATGCCACCGAGATCCCCGATCCCTCTCAATATGATGACGTGATAGACGCTCCGCGCGTTGTGCGGGTCCATCCATCGTCCGTTGGGCGCCTGGCCCGGCGCCACGCCGACGCGAAACTTCTGCCAGGCGCCATCGCGATACTTCGCCTCCCCCGTGGCGCGGAAGGCGTGCGCAAGCAGGGACACCGAGAACGCATTGTAATTGAAATTGGCGCAGCAGGGCTGGGCCAGCGCCCAATCCGCCGCGCGGAGCCCCGCCCGCCTCCAGTCCGCGTTGCCACTTGCCTGACCCGCAAGCAGCAGTGCGGTGCCGCACAACCCCGTATCGAACTGCGTTCCCCCATCCGGTTCGGCCGAGATGATCCATCCGTCGCGCGCCTCCGCCCGCCCGGCATCAGCCTGCCTCTGGATCATGTCGCCAAAGCGGATATTCCTGCCGCGCAGGTCCGGGAACGGAAAGTGGCCGGCCGGCTGCTGCAGGGACAAGAGAATGGTCGAGAGTCCGCTCGCCAGCGCGTCGATTTCGCCCAAGGCGCCGGGCCGATGCCTTGCCACGCATGGCCGGATGGCGACCACGGCAACGAGCATGTCGGCGTAGACCCGGAGCATCTGATCGGGCAGCGGCTTGCCCTCCGCCAGCTGCCGGATGGCCGAACCCTTGCTCTCGAGCGCATCCAAGAAGAGTCTCGTTGCCTCGGCCTCGGTCATGCGCAGCGGCCCCGCGGCTCGGCCCGGCCGGCGACCGTCGGGAACCCCGGCCTGATCGCCGAGCAGATCGAGCATCTCGGCGGTGACCGCGCGCACGGCCCCGGCATCGCCGGACCGCATCGCGGACGCGAGCCGGGGGCCGATCGCCCTGAGCCCTTGCTCCATCTCGCGCGTCGGACGGAACAGGGGCCGCCCCGCCATCGACCAACCGCCCGGATCGATGCCAACCGCCCGCTCCACTTCTCCCAATCGCGCGTCGGCATCCTCGGGCAGCCCTCGGCGGAACTCGCTCCCGAGCCGCTCCACCATGTCAACGAGCGATCGATCATTCCGCTCGCGGGCGATCTGCATCGCCACCCGGATGCGCGCGGAGGCATCATCCGGGGTCAGCGCGGCCCCCGTCGCCTCGGCGCCCGCGGCCACGCTGCCGATGATACCCGCCAGGATCACAGGTGCCGCCCTCATGGGAATCGCGATCTCATGGGTCGATGGGTTGCACCGCGTGCAGCGACGAGATGTGCCTCGGCTCCTGCCGCCATCGCCAAACCAGCTGGCCCGCGGGATCGTATTCGATCAACTGGACGCCCTTGGTGCCGTTGCCCGGCCCATGGCCCTGCCAGTTGGTCAGCAGAATATTTCCCGAGGGGAGGATTCGAAATCCCGAATAGAAATTGGGCACGATCTCGGCGGGGCCACTGATCCGCCGCACCACCTTGCCCTCCCCGTCAATCTGGACAAGCGCCGCGTCGTAGCCGGTCGTCGCCCACACCGTCCCATCCGGCGCCCTCTGGGCCTCGTATATCCCGCAGCGCTTCCCCTCGACCTGCGCGCTCCAGACGGCCCTGCCGGACTCGTCGGCCTCCACGACCGTGTTCCCGTCGCCATAGAGCCACGTGCCTCGCTGGGTGCGGTTGAGCACGCGAAAGACCGGCCGCTCGAGCCGGATCGCCGCCGACTCCGAGCCGTCGGGCGCCACGCGCCGCAGCGTATCCCCGCAAGCCAAGACCGTGGAACCATCCCCCATGCGGATCGCCGACGTCACCTTGGCGAAATTCTCGACTTTCCGCACCACCTCGCCCGTGCCGAGGCTGACCTCCCAGAAACCGCTCCCCGTGCTGCACAGCGCCGTGTCGCCACCGACGATCTGGAGCGTCCGGTGATTTGCGGGGATCTCAACGAGCCATTCCGGTTCCTCGCCGGGGCGGATCCGCATGAGCGTCTTGTTGCCCTCGTCCGCGAGCAGCAGGCATCTGGGAGGGACCGCGGCCTCGCGGTCCGCATCCGGTCTCGCCGCAACCACGGCCTTCGATGCCGCCTCGCCCGCGCGCCCACCCTCATCCGCCAGATGCGCACGCAATGCCGCGGGCATCGGATGCTCCAGCTGCACATGCTGCTCGCGCAGGGCGTCGCGCAAGCGCCCCGCGGGAACATCGGGCAATTCGACCTTCAGTTCCTTCGCGAGCGCGGCGGCGGTCCCCGCGGCCTGCCCGAGCTGCATCATGGTGCGGGAGAGCCGACAGCTCGATGCCGCCAGCGAACTGAAACTCGCCGCGCGGCAGGCGACGAGCAGATTGCGCCGGCCTTTCGGGACCAGGCACCGGTAAGGCACGCCGTAGGGCTCATCGAGCTCGCCGATCCCGCGGCCATGGCCGCCGTGCGTGTCCATGGGATGATCGACAATACAGATGATGTCGGGGTGCTTCTGCCCGCTCAACCCGGCCACCAGATCGTGCTCGGTGAGGACGTATTCCCCGACGACTCGCCTCGACTCCCGGATCCCGAGCGCCGGCGCCACCCAGCCGATGCGGAATCTCTGGAACTCCGCAAAACCCGATTGGAGGTGATGCCAGTGGGCCCTGACCCGCCGCCCGCATTCCTCCAGCGCATCGGCGTAGCCCCGGCGCAGGAACTCGGCGCCATCCATCGTCGGCAGCATGTTGATGTTCAGGTCGCCGTTCGGGTAGTGGTTGACCTGGGCCGACGGGAAGCGCGCGGCCCACCAGCAGCGGTTCGTGACCCCCGGCGGGAGCGGTTCGACGGCCGGCGAGGGCACGGGCATCGCGCGATAGATGAGGCTCACGCCATTGATTCGACCGGTGGCCTCAACCGGGGCGCACGGCTCCTGGAACCTGTCTCGCGGCTCCTGCCCCTCCATCATCTCGCAGCCCACGGCGGCGCACACGACGCCATCGCCAGTCGCGTCCACAAAAGCCTTCGCCTTCACCCGTCGGCCGCCGACGAGCCTGATCGAATGGACGTACTGCTCGTCGCCATCGGCCCCGACGCACTGCGTCTTGAACAACACCCTGCAGCGACCTGTTTCCTCCAGCATCGCGAGCATGGTCTCGGCCATGGCTCCGGGCTCGAAGGGCACACCGTGCCAGAGTTCTCGCACGCGCGCCGCGTCGGCCACCATTCCCTTCGTGCCATGCCGCTGGAGGGTATCGAGATACCCGCGCGAGGGATCGATGACGGTCTCGCCGCCCGGGTAAGGGTACGCCTCGCGCGAGGGATCGAACCACGCCGCGTGGCGGCCATAGGAGTAGATCCCTGCTGCGCCGGGTCGCTGCTTGAGCCGGCGATACAGATCGAACGGGATGCCCGTGCCGCCGGCCCCCATCTCCCAACAATTGACTCCACCCCGCACGGAGTTGCCGCCCAGGCAATCGGCCCGCTCCACGAGCACCACATCCACGCCCATCCGCGCCGCCGCCAGCGCCGCGCCAAATCCCCCGCTCCCCCCGCCGACGACCGCCAGCTCACACCGGATCTCCGCCTCGTCGGGGAACCCCGCAGCCGATGCCAGGGCCGGGCAACAGAGGACCATGGCGACGGCAAGGGAACGCATCCCTTCAGAGAAACGCCCGCCCATGTCCATCCGACAGTTCTGGCGCATCGCGGATTCTCCGAAACATCCGGCCCCATGCAAACAAATTTCCCTTCCGGGTCACCCTGCCGCCCAGCGGCCCGATGCCGCGGGCATCACCCGGCAATGGAAATCCCATCGGCCAAACGCCGCCTCGCAAAAATGCCGATTCGCGCCAGCATTCCGGCGTATGAAAGGCCCTGTTCTCGCGTTCGCCCTGCTCTCAGCCCCCTGGGCCTACCTCGTCCCGACTGGCGCGTCGGCCGACGATTGGCCCCAGTGGCTCGGCCCCAGGCGCGACGGCATTTGGCGCGAGACCGGCATCATCGATCGATTTCCCCCCTCTGGCCCACGGGTCCTCTGGCGCACCCAGATCGGCGGCGGATACTCCGGACCATCGGTGGCCGCCGGACGCGTCTACGTCATGGACAGGATCGTCGGCCAGGACCCGCCCTCCGGACAAGGGTCCAAGCGCCGACCGCCGAACGGCAAGGAGCGCATCCTATGCCTGGATGCCTCCGACGGACGAATCCTCTGGGAGCACGCGTACGAGAGGACCTATGGGATATCCTACTCCTCGGGTCCCCGGGTGACTCCCACGGTCGATGGCGATCGCGTGTACGCGCTCGGGGCCGAGGGCGACCTCCACTGCCTCGACGCGGCATCCGGCCGCGTCATCTGGCGCCGAGACCTCCAGGCGGACTTCCGGGCCAAGAGCCCCATCTGGGGTTTTGCGGGTCACCCCCTCGTGGACGGCGATAGACTCATCTGCCTCGTCGGGGGCGAGGGCAGCACCGCGGTCGCGTTCGACAAGCGATCGGGAAAGGAGATCTGGCGCGCGCTTTCCGCCAAGGAGCCGGGTTATTGCCCGCCCACGATGATCGAGGCCAGCGGAAGGAAGCAACTGATCATCTGGCATGCCGAGGCCCTCAACGCCCTCGACCCCGAGACGGGCGCCGTCCATTGGAGCGAGCCCTTCCCCTGCCGCGCGGGCATGTCCATCGCGCAGCCGCGGCTCATGGGGGATCTCCTGCTCGTCACGACCTTCTACAACGGCCCGCTCATGATGCGGCTCGCCCCCGACAGGCCCTCGGCCACCGTCGCCTGGCGCGGCAACAGCGAGAACGAGCGCCAGACCGACCGCCTCCACGCCGTCATGTGCACGCCCTTTCTCGAGGACGGCCACATCTATGGCGTGTGCAGCTATGGCCAGCTCCGCTGCCTCCGCGCGGACACCGGCGAACGGATCTGGTCCACCCTCAAGGCCACGACCCGAGACGGGGCCGAGGTCCGCTGGGGCAATGCCTTCATCGTCAAACACGCCGACCGCTTCTTCTTGGCCAACGAGCTTGGCGAACTCATCATCGCCCGCCTCACGCCCGCCGGATACGACGAGATTGGCAGGGCACAGCTCATCGAGCCCACCAACCCGGACCCGCGCCGCACCGTCGTGTGGTCCCATCCCGCCTTCGCCAACCGGCGCGTGTACGCCCGCAACGACCGCGAGATCATCTGCGCCTCCCTGGCACAGGATTGACCTGAGACTTCAAAGTTCCGTGCACGACGATACGTGCCACAAGAAACACGGAATCCACCGGTTGTGCGAATGCCGCCTGAAGGCGCCTGCCCACCTCTGGCGGGGCACTACGCGTCCAAGAGGTCGGGAATGCTCGTAGTGGTGCCTTTAGGCACTCCGCGACCCACCAGAAGTTTCCACATGAATGATGCGGCGCGCGCTACACGAGGTCAGCCCCGCCGCGCGGCGGCGGCGGGGCTAGCTCGAAAATTGCCGCGGCGCCTCCCGTAGCCGAAGGCATCAGCGTTGGGCCGCCAAAGCCTCACGGCTTCGGCTACATTTTCTGCGCCGGTGGTGCCCCGTCGCGCGGGGCATGACGTCTGACTCGAAAATTGGGCATCGCATCCCGTAGCCGAACGCGCGAGCGTTTGGCCGCCAGCGCCCCACGGCCTCGGCTACATTCTCTGTCCCGGGGGCGCCCCGCCCGCGCCGCGGCGGATGGGCCCCGCGCCACGCCGTTGGCCGCGGACGAGCCGTCGTCGACTTTATGCAATTCCATTTGTTAAATTTCATGTTGCGTGAAACGGGCCGCGGCCCATCATGCTACGGCATTGGCCCGGCGCGTCGGCCGGGGCGGCAGAGCGAGAGGAGCAACACATGGCACGATTCCTGGGCAGACGGCAATTCCTGAAGGCCGCGGCGGGCGCGACGGCCACTGCGGCGTCGGCACGCAGCCTGAGCGCGGCGAGCTACGCGCGGGTCAAGGGCGCTAACGAGCGCATCGCGATCGGCATCATCGGCTGCGGCGGACGCGGCTCGGGGGCGCACATGCCCGGCATCCACAAGCATCAGGCGGCCATGAATTTCGAGATCACGGCCCTCAGCGATCCCTATCGCATCGCCCGCGAGAAGGCCAATGGCCTCGTCAAGGAATGGCACGGGCGCGAGGCCCGCGCCTTCGTGTCGCACCGCGATGTGATCGCGCTCAAGGACGTCGACGCCGTGATGATCTCCTCGCCCGACCACCTCCACGCCAGGCAGCTCGAGGAGGCGGCGCGGGCGGGAAAACACATCTACATCGAAAAGCCGATCGCGCGAAACATGGAGGAACTGGTCCGCTCGGTCGATGCCGTCAAAGAGGCGAACGTCATCGTGCAGGTCGGCACCCAGCTCCGGAGCGAGGCATCCTACACGGGTTGCCGCAAGCTCTACGCGACCGGGATCCTGGGCACCGTGGGCCGCGTCGAGCAATGCCGCAATGGCGCGCAGCCCTTCTGGGTCAAGCGGCTCGCCGACGTCAAGAGGGAGGATCTCGACTGGGCCGAGTTCAACGGCGGCGCCACCGACAGGCCCTTCGACCCGATGCTCTTCTCCGCGTGGTACGGTTATCGGGAGTTCTGCGACGGGCTGGTCCCGCAATGGGGCAGCCATTTCATCGACACCGTCCACTACATCACCGGGGCGACCTTCCCCACCTCGTGCGTCTGCCACGGCGGCACCTTCACCTACGTGGAGGAGGCCAAGTTCACCGTGGATGACCACGTCCAGTGCCTGTGGGTCTACCCGCCGGCCCCGGGACAAAAGGGCCACGGTTTCATGGTCAGCTATTCGACCAACTTTGGGAACAGCTCCGGCAACAGCTGGAAGATCTATGGCGACAAGGGCCTGCTCGACATGACGCTCGGCAACTCCCCCGTCCTTTCGGCCGACGGCGGCGCCAACCGCGACGGCTCGATCCG
>JADLBR010000545.1 GCA_020847615.1 Verrucomicrobiia bacterium | reverse complement strand
GGACCCGCCGGCCTGGTGACCACAGAGCGGTGGCCCCACCCGGTCCCTTGCCGAACCCGGAAGTGAAACGCCGCATCGCCGATGATAGTGCCTCTATAGGTGGCGCGAAAGTAGGTCGTCGCCGGGAATCTATGCCCGGCCCGCCGATAAGAACGGTGGGCCGGGCCTTTTTTTGCCCGTCTTGACGATGGGGGCGCGGGCACCCAGAGTTTGCCTGTGCTGATGATGGTTCGTCTGTTGGTGCGGGCGGTGGCGTGCGTGGTGCTTGGTGTGGCGTGTGCGACCGCGGCGCCGCCGGCGCCGCGGCTGGATGCGGGCGACGATTTGCCGAGCCAGGGCGCGGCGCAACCGGAGCGGTCGGTGGTGAGCATCATCAATTTCAGCCAGACGCCGGTTTGGGATGCGCCCTGGCGGTTTGAGCAGGTGCAGCGGGCGACGGGTTCGGGATTTGTGGTCCGCGGTCGGCGGATCATGACCAACGCGCACGTGGTGAGCTGGGGGAAGCAGATCCTGGTGCGGAGGGTGGGCGACCCGCGCCTGTACAACGCGAGGGTGCGGTTCGTGGGGCACGACTGTGACCTGGCGCTGCTGGAGGTCGCGGAGCCGGCGTTCTTCGAGGGCCTGGAGCCGCTGGAATTCGGGGAGTTGCCGGAGGAGCGTTCCGGGGTGGTGACGTACGGGTATCCGGCGGGTGGCGAGCAGCTCTCGTACACGCGGGGCGTGGTGTCGCGGATCGAGATGCAGCCATATTCGCACATCGGCAACCGGTCGTTCTTGGCGGTGCAGACCGACTCGGCGATCAACCCGGGCAACAGCGGCGGTCCGGTGCTTCGTGACGGGAGGGTCGTCGGCGTCGCGTTCCAGGCCATCACCCAGTTGGAGAACACGGGCTTCTTTATACCGACGCCGATCATCGGCCATTTCATGAAGGACATCGAGGACGGCAGGTACGACGGCTTTCCGGACCTGGGCGTCTTCTTGGCATCGGTGCAGAATTCTGCCTTCCGGCGCTATCTCGGTCTTCCGGACGATGCGCGGGGGGCGCGGATCGACGGCCTTTTCCCGATGAAGGAGGTGCGGGAGAAGCTGCGGGCGGACGACGTCATCCTGCGGATCGGGCCTTACGACGTGGCCAGCGACCAGACGGTCATGTACGAGGGCCACAGGGTGCACGCCGGGGCCGCGACGGACCTGGCGCAGCACGGGGAGAACATCGACGTGGTTATCTGGAGGGACGGGCACGAGCAGTCGGTCGATCTGCCGGTGCGGGTATTCTCCGAGGACCGGGCGGAGGGCAATCAGTACGACGTGCTGCCCCGCTATTTCGTGCACGCGGGTCTCATCTTCGTGCCCCTGAGCCTCGACTACCTGAAGACCTTTGGGCGGAGCTGGGCGTCGGTCGCGGGTCCGGAGCTGATCTACGAGCTGAGGTTTCGGCGGTGGGAAGACCCTGACAACTGGCGGCCGGAGCCGGTGGTGCTGGCGGGGGTGCTGCCGCACGCGGTCAACGCGAACCTGCTGGCCAGCGGGCGCAGCCTGATAGACAGGATCAATGGCGTCAGGATCGGGCGTTTGGCGGATGCGGTTCGCGCGATCGAGGGCTGCACGAACGCGCAGCACGTGATCGAGTTCATGCCCGGCGGGCGCTTCGATTGCCTGGACCGGGAGGCCGCCGCGGTGGCGCACGAGGAGATCCTGAAGGGCTACTCGATACCGGCGGACAGGCGGCTTTGAAAATGAGAGCGTCAATTATCATGCCCCTGGCCGCGGCCGTGGCGGCGGTGTTTCTGGCGGGCTGCGTGCGTGACGGCGGCGGCGCCGCGTGGGAGAAGTCCGTGGTATCGATCCGGGCGACGCGGTACAAGTACGACTACGCCCAACCGTGGGTGCGCGAGACGGTGAACACGGACAAGGTGGGCGTCGTCATCGACGGGGGGACGATCCTCACGACCGCGGAGCATCTGGGCGACCACACGCTCGTGACGGTGCGGCGGGAGGGGCGGGGCAAGTGGTGGCCGGCCGAGGTCAAGTGGGTCGACTACCACGCGAATCTGGCGCTGGTGGGTTCTGGGGAGCAGGGGTTCTGGGCGGGCCTGACGCCGGCCAGGCTGGCGGCGGAGGTTCCGGAATCCGGCGAGGTGGTCGTGAGGCGGTGGCGTGACGGGCGGCTGGAGGACGCGAAGGGAGAAATCACCGACGTGCGGGCGCGCCGCTCGCAGCTCAGCCACGTGCATCAGCTCGCGCTGGAGGTCAAGGCGGATGTCGAAGGTTCTGGCTGGGGCGAGATCGTGACGAGGGGCGACGAGGTCGTGGGCATCGCCGCATCGGCGCACGAGAAATCGCTGAACGCGATCACGTCGACCTTTGCGAGCCAGGTGATCGCCGCGGCCCGCGGGGGCGGCTATCGCGGGCTGGGGCTATTCACGTTCGAGTGGCAGCCCGGCAGGAACCCGGACACCCTGGCACACTTGCGCGCCCCGGGCGCGGAACGCGGCATCATCGTGACCCGCGTGCCCGAGTATCCCGAACCCGAGAGAGTCCTGCGCGCAGGCGACGTCATACTGGAGATCGACGGGATGGGCGTGAATCCCGAGGGGGATTACCGCGACCCGCGCTTTGGTTTCCTGAGCGTCGAGTTCTTGGCCGACCGCGGACGGTGGGCGGGCGACACCCTCCCCATGAAGATCGTGCGCGAGGGGCAGCTGGCGGACGTCGAATATCGGTTGCCGCGGGCGTCATACGGGGTCGACCTCGTGCCGCAAGAGACGTTTGACCGGGTCCCGGAATACCTGATTGTCGGGGGACTGGTCTTCCAGCCATTGACCGAACCCCTGATGCGCTCGCTCGGCCGCTCGGCACCCATCCGCTTCGCGTGCTATCGCGATGACCTGCCGACCAACGAGCGGCCCTCGGTGGTCTTCCTGAGCCAAGTGCTGCCGGATCCCATCAACATCGACTATCACGACCTCCGCTTCCAGACGCTAGAGCGCGTCAATGGGCGAACGATCCGTGTCCTGAAAGACATTGTCGATGCCGTCGCGAACCCCACGGGCGACGTGCATCTGTTCGAGTTTACCCGGGGCCTGGGCCTCAACCGGATCGTTCTGGATGCGGGGACATTGCCCGCGGCCGACGCGCGCATCCTGAAACGCTACGGGATTCCGTCGGCCCTCGAACTGGCCCCCTAGGAGGCTGTCGGATTCTGTCCGGCAACCTCCTCTGGCAAGACATTTTTCTATTTGCGGGCAAAGGAGTTACGCAACGGGACCGCGACTCGTTAGATTCGCAGACTCGAAAATTGCCGCACCGCATCCCGTAGCCGAACGCGTGAGCGTTTGGCCAAAGCCTCACGACTTCGGCCACATTCTTTGCCGCGGCGGTGCCCCGAATGCCTGCCGCCGACGGGCGGTAGCGGTGACCCGAACCGGATCGGGCCGCATCATTCATGTGAAAACGGCTGGTGGGTCCGGGCTGCCTAAAGGCAGCACTACAAACATCCCCGTTGGTCTTGGGTCCGTAGTGCCCCGCCCGAGGCGGCAGGCGCATTTGGGTGGTTTCCGCATAACATATTGATTTCGTGTTCATTGCAACATGCGTCTGAGTGGTCCGCACTTTGGGATCTTTAGCCCGGACATTTCACAGCCTTGCGGGCTGTGAAGTGTCCGGGCTCTGGGAAAACCGCGCGATAGCAACAGGTTGGGATGGAGACGCGCGCTCCAAAACGCCATTTTTTGAAATCACAAACTGTTG
>JADLBR010000544.1 GCA_020847615.1 Verrucomicrobiia bacterium | reverse complement strand
GGCGGAGGTGGGTGCGCGGCGCGTTCCGGTGGTGATGCAGGTGCCCGATCTCAAGTGGGTCGTGCTGGCGCTGGGGCGCAACGATGCGGCGGGGAAGGAACCGTTAGATGCGACGCGCAAGGGGCTGGCATCCACGATCGAGGCTTTTCTGGAGAAGGGCGTTGCCGTGCTGCTGTGCGGTTTTCGGCAGGGACCCACGGACGACCTGGCCTATGCGGCGGGCTTCAGTTCCTTGTTTCCCGAATTGGCCCGGGCCTACCGGTTGCCCTTTGTGACGAATCTCCTGGCGGGCGTGGAGGGGGTGGCCGCGATGAATCTGAGCGATGGCAGGCATCCGAACAAGGAGGGCCAGAAACAGATCGCGCGCAACATCCTGGATGTGCTCATGCCGGCCCTGAGGGCGGCGCAGACGAATCAGGCCCCCGCTAGGGCGGCGACACCGCAGCGCGACGTGCCGGAGGGCGCCGTCGCGCCCGAGATGAAGTTCTGACCCGAAAATTGCCGCGCCGCATCCCGTAGCCGAACGCGTGAGCGTTTGGCCGCCAAGGCCTCACGGCCTCGGCTACGTTTTCTGTCCCGGTGGTCCGGCGGCTGCCGGATGGGATCAGCCTGTTGGACTTTGCCAAGTCATGCTGGCTGCTGGGCTTTAGTTCTGGGGCGGGGCGACGGGTTCGGCCCTGCGGACTTCGACGGGGCCCGTGGGGGCGGGCGACTCTGCCGCGCCTTGCGGTTGCGGGGGCATGGGTGTCGCCTCGGGTGCGGCGGGCATCGCCTGAGGGGCCGGCGCCGGCTCTTCATCGGTGGGGGCCACGGGCAGGGCCCTGGGGGCCTCGACGGGGGTTTCCACGGGCATTGCGGGGACGGGCTGTGCCTGGGGGGCCGCTTCTTGATCCGTGGGGGCGCCCGGCACCGCCCTTGGGGCCTGGGTCGTTCCGATGCGTCGGCCCATGACGGAGGTGCGCCGGGTGGGCGGCGGTGTTCTCGCGGATTGGGGTTCTGCGGTGGGGGCGTTTGTCTGGGGGGCGGGTTCGGCCTGCGGCGCCGCGGCATCGTTGGCAGGGAGGGCGCGGCGGACGGACGTCGCGTCCGACTCTGCCGCGGGCACGGAGGGTTCCGGCGCGGGCAGGGTCAGTTGCCAGCAGAGGCTCCCGAGCAGGCTGCAGCGCCAGTATTGCCGGAGAGCCTCGATGCGGTCGTCGGCATCGATCCGGTGGCGCATCCCATCCCCGCGCTCGTGGATGAGTTGCAGGATGGCGGGATTGACGCCGATCTTCTGGAGGAAGCCGACGCCGCGGCGCGAGCCGGCCTCGGCAGATTGGATCATGCGCTCCAGCAGTGCGTCGCTGCGCAGGAGCCAACGTGCGGAGCCTGTGTCGAACACGCCGTCCATGACGAGGTATTTGGCCCGCAGCGCCTCGATCTCGCAGAGCGTGTTCACCCACGACAGGCAATCGGCGGAGGGGCTCATGTCCCTGTCCACGGGGGGTGCGTGGCGCGCTCCGGCGGGATCCTCCTGATAGCCGAAGCCCGGGGTGAAACCGAGCCGACCGCTGGCGCTCTCGCGATTCAAGACCTGCCGCTGGCTCCACTCCTGACGCGCCTCCCACCAGAGCTTGGTGTCGCGGAGCAGCCTCGCGGAGGACGCGAGGCGCTCGTCGAAGACGAACGTCTCCTTGAACCGGTCCGCGTGATCCTTGAGTCCTCGGAACAGGACTTCCCCGGCGGCGAGGCAGGTGGGGATCATGGCGGTCGTCCAGAATGGGGCCTGGCCCGGTTGGGCCTGGCCGGGATTCTTCGCGATCGTGGCCGCCATGGATGCGTAGAAATCGGCCTCCTGGTCCTGGAGGAGGAGGCGCGTCTCGTGGATTGCGGTGACGAGGCGGGCCCTGGCGACGGCGCGGTGCCCTTCGGTGGCATCGGAGTTCGGGGCGAGGGCCTGTTTGGCGAGGACCTGGGCGCCCTCGATGCGGGCCTGGAGGCGCCCGAGCCAGTCGAGTTGTTCGGCGACGATGAGCGCGGGCAGCAACTGGTCACGGTCGAAGGCGGGGCGCATTCCCATGCGGTCGGCGATGGCCTTCCTGAGCAGCTGGGCCTGTTCCTGCTGGGCGGCGGGGTCGAAATTCTGTCCGGCGGCCTGCCAGCCGGTGATGGCGGCGAGTTTGGCGCGGGCCTCGAGCAGCACCTCGCGCGCGTAGTAAGGCTGGCCGGCCCGGTAGGCGGAGATGCCCGCCTCGTGGAACTGAACGGCCTGCTCGAGCAACCGGGCCTCGACCGGGTCCAACTTGCTGAGCTGGACGCGGCGGCGCCACATGTTCAGCTCGCTCTCGAGGGTGCGCTGCACGCGCTGGCATCGGTCGGTCAGGAATCTGAACAGCTCGGGATCATGGCGGATGGGACCGGCGGGCGCCGGGGGCTTGGGCAGGGCGCTGCCCAGGACGAGGGCGGCGGCTTCCTCGAAGGAGTCCACGAGCAGGCACTCGAGACCGAGCTTGGAGGCCTGTTCCTCGACCGAGGCCCAGGAGTTCGTGTTGCTCTGGTAGACGCGCTGGACCGCGGGGACGACGACCCGCTTGAGGCCGGCTTTGGCGGCCGCGCGGAGGCGGCGATCGAGGCCGGTGACGCCGCCCACCGAGTTGTCGGGGTTGATGGTGCCGATGGCGGCGATGTCTTGCGGAAACAGGGTGTGTGAGGCCGTGGCGATCAGGCCGATGCCGAGGGCGAGGTTGTTGTCCGGGCCATCGAGGGGGGGTGGTTCGCGGACGGCCCAGTAGGCGTTGCGCCAGGGTTGCTGCCAGGCGATGGCGCTGGCGAGGCAGGGGAGCCACATGT
>JADLBR010000543.1 GCA_020847615.1 Verrucomicrobiia bacterium | reverse complement strand
TTCAACCGACACTGCGACCGCGTCCGGATGGCCAACATCGCCCAGACGATCAACGTCCTCCAGGCCATGATCCTCACGGACAAGGAGAAGATGCTCCTCACCCCGACCTACCACGTCTTCGAGATGTATGTCCCCCACCACGACGCGACGTGGCTCCCCGACGAACTGGCCTGCGCCGACTACGCGATGGGCGAAGAGAAGATGCCCGCCGTGAACGTCTCCGCCTCGCGCGACGGCACCGGAAGAATCCACGTGACGCTCTGCAACCTTGATCCCAGCCGGCCCGCCCCGATCGACTGCGAGCTCCGAGGCGCCAAAGCCTCCCGCATCTCCGGCCGCATGCTCACCGCGCCGGACATCGCCGCCCACAACACCTTCGACCAACCCGACCGCGTCAAGCCCGCACCCTTCACCGATGCCAGACCCTCCGAAAAGGGTTTCTCGGCAACCCTCCCGCCAAAATCGGTCGTGGCGATCGAGATCGCGCCATGATGTCGCCACAACGACCGCCAGACGCGGACGAACGCGCCAGGCGTTCGGCGACCCCATCGCACGGGACACCCCTCTCCCTCTCCCTCTTCCTCTCCCTCTTCCTCGCCTTCTCCTTCTCCCTCACCCCCGCCCCCGCCGCGACCCCCGAACCCGGCCTCGCCGACGCCAAGGCCCGGCCCTTCCCCCTCACTTCCGTCCGCCTGCTCGAATCCCCCTTCAAGGACGCGCAGGACCGCGACGCGAAATACCTCCTCGACCTCGATCCGGGCCGCCTCCTGCACAACTTCCGAATCAACGCCGGCCTCCCCTCCTCCGCCGAACCCCCCGGCGGCTGGGAGGCCCCCAAGTGCGAACTCCACGGCCACTTCGTCGGCCACTACCTCTCGGCCTGCTCCCTCATGTACGCCTCCACCGGGGACACCCGATTCAAGGAGCGCGCTGACCGTTTGGTCGCCGCTTTCGCCGAATGCCAACGCGCCCTCGGTCCGTCCGGCTACCTCAGCGCCTTCCCCGAGTCCTACTTCGACCGCGTCGAGCGTGGCGAGCGCGTCTGGGCCCCCTATTACACCCTTCACAAGATCCATGCAGGACTGCTGGACTGCCACCGGCACTGCGACAACGCCCAGGCCCTAGATATCGCCCGGCGTTTTGGCGAGTGGGCCAAGGCCCGCACCGATCGCCTCGATGACGCGCGCATGGAGGCCATGCTCCAGGTGGAGCACGGCGGGATGATCGACTGCCTCGCGAATCTCTACGCCGGCACGGGCGACCCGCGCCACCTCGCCACCGCCAAACGATTCTATCACCATGCCGTGCTCGACCCGCTCGCCCGCGGCGAAGATCGGCTCTCCGGCCTCCACGCCAACACCCAATTTCCCAAGGTCATCGGCCTCGCCCGCCTCTACGAACTCACGGGCGACCCCGCGTATCGCCGGACCGCCGAGTTCTTCTGGGATCGCGTCGTCAACCACCATTCCTACGCGCTCGGCGGCAATAGCGACCACGAGCACTTCGGCCCACCCGACACGCTTTCGGAACGCGTCAGCCCCACCACCGCCGAATCCTGCAATACCTACAACATGCTCAAGCTCACCCGGCACCTGTTCGCCTGGGACGCCTCCCCCGCGCGCGCGGAGTTCTACGAGCGCTCCCTCTACAACCACATCCTGGCGACGCAGGACCCCGAAACCGGCATGATGGCCTACCACATCCCCGTCCACGGCGGGTGGTTCCTCCCCTACAACACGCCCAACGACTCCTTCTGGTGCTGCACCGGCACCGGTGTCGAGAACCACGCCAAATACGGCGACAGCATCTACTGGCACGACGCCGACTCCCTGTCCGTCAACCTTTTCATCCCATCCACCGTCACATGGAAGGAGAAGGGCATCACGCTGACCCAACGCACCCGCTTCCCCGAAGCAGAAACCTCGACCTTCGAGTGGACGTGCGAGAAGCCCGCGACGCTGGAGTTGCGACTCCGATGCCCCGCCTGGCTCGCCTCGCCCGCCACCATCTCCGCCAACGGCGAACCCGTTTCGTCCGCTTCCGTGCCCGGTACCTACGCCACCCTCCGCCGCGAATGGAAGACCGGCGACCGCGTCGAGATCCGCCTCCCCATGTCCCTGCGCCTCGAATCCATGCCCGACAATCCGCGCCGCGCCGCCATCTTCCACGGCCCCATCCTCCTCGCCGGAGAACTCGGCGCCGAGGGCATCGCACCACCCATGCCCTACGCCAAGGGCCAAAAAGACTTCTTCTCCCGGCCCCCGCCGCCGCAGCCCGTCCTCGTCACCAGCGAACGCACCCCCGCCGCCTGGCTCCAGCCTGTCGCGAATCGCCCCCTCACCTACGCCACCCGAGGCGTGGGCCGCCCGCGCGATATCACCCTCGCCCCATTCTATCAGGTGCGCCACCAGCGTTACTCCCTCTACTGGGATCTCATGACCGAGTCCGCCTGGGAAGAGCAGGAAGCCCACCTCGCCGCCGCCCGAAATCGCGAGCGCGATCTCACCGCCCGCACCCTCGACTTCATCCCCATCGGCACCTTCGAGGTCGAGCGTAACCACAATCTCCAGGGAGAGAAGACCGCCACCGGCCACTTCCAGGGCCGCGCATGGCGCCACGCCACCGACGGCGGATGGTTCTCCTACGATCTCAAGGTGCCCGCCCGCGGCCCCGCCGAACTGGTCTGCACCTTCTGGGGCTCGGACAGAGGCAACCGCACTTTCGACATCTTGGCCGACGGCCAGAAGCTCGCGACCGTGACGCTCCAGGGAGACCGCCCCGAGGAGTTCTTCGACGCGACGTATCCCATCCCCGGGGACGCCACGGCCGGGAAGCAGAGAATCACCTTCCGTTTCCAGGCCCACGCGGGCAACTTCGCCGGCGGCGTCTTTGATGTCAGGATCCTAAAAGCCCACGCGCAATGATTGGTGTCCGTCTTCCGAGTTCGAACGCCTGTAGCCACGGTCGCCAGACCGTGGACGCACCGACCAAGCGCACGGGCCCATCTGCGCCCAGGTGGCCCACCCCCTCGCCAAATCCCCCCCAATAACGCACCCCAGGAAAGCCCATGAAAACTAAAACCACAGTCACCCTCGGCATCATTGTCGGAAACCGCGGATTTTTCCCAGACCACCTCTGTGACGCGGGCCGCAAGAAGATCCTCGCGCTCCTCGAAAGACTCGGCATCGGCGCCGTCATCCTCCCCACCGACGCCACCAAATTCGGGGCGGTCGAATCGATGGACGACGCACAGAAGTGCGCCGATCTCTTCAGGGCGCGCACCCCCGACATCGACGGCATCCTCGTCACGCTGCCCAACTTCGGCGACGAGCGCGGCGTGGCCAACGCCATCCGATGGTCCGGCCTCCGCGTCCCCGTCCTCGTGCACGCATTCGCCGACGATCCCAAGATCATGTCCATCCGCGACCGCCGCGACAGCTTCTGCGGCAAGATGTCCGTCTGCAATAACCTCCGCCAGTACGGCATCCCCTTCACCCTCACGCAGCTCCACACCATGGATCCCGACGATCCCCGCCTCGCCTCGGACCTCCAGGATTTCGCGGTGACCTGCCGCGTCGTCCGCGGCCTCCGCAACCTCCGCATCGGCGCGCTCGGCGCCCGCCCCACCGCCTTCAACACGGTCCGCTATAGCGAGAAACTCCTCGAGGGCTCCGGCATCAGCATCGAGACCCTCGACCTCTTCGAGCTGTTCGGGTGGATCGGAAAAATGAAGGACGACGACAAACCCGTCCAGGCCAAGCTCAAGGAGATCACCGCCTACGTACCCGCAAAATCCATCCCCGCGCCCGCGCTGATGAAGATGGCGAAATTCGGCGTCGCCGTGGACAAGTGGATGAAAGAGACGCGCCTGCAGGCCACCGCCATCCAGTGCTGGACCGCCATGGAGGAGTTCTTCGGCGTGGTCCCCTGCACGCTCATGAGCATGTTGAGCAACATGGGACTCAGTTCCGCCTGCGAGGTCGACATCATGGGCACCGTCGCCATGTACGCCATGGTCCAGGGTTCTGGCAGACCCTCCGCGCTCGTGGATTGGAATAACAACTATGGCGAGGACCCCGACAAGGGCGTCGTCTTCCACTGCTCCAACCTGCCCAAGGACATCTTCGTCGCCTCCGGCGATGGCGCGCCCGTCATGGACTATCAGGAGATCATCGCGGGCACCGTCGGCAAGGAAAACACCTACGGCACCGTCGTCGGGCGCGTCAGGGCCGGAGGCTTCACCTACCTGCGCGCCAGCACCGACGACGGCGCCGGCAAGATCCGCGCCTACCTCGGCGAGGGCGACCTCACCGATGACCCACTGAAAACCTTCGGCGGCTACGGCGTCGTCCGCATCCCCCGCTTCCAGGCCCTGCTCGCGCACATCTGCGAGAACGGCTTCGAGCACCACGTCGCCATCAACCCCGCCCGCATCGCGGCCGGCGCCAAGGAGGCCCTCGCCAAATACCTCGGCTGGGACGTGTACCTCCACGCGTGACGAATGCCCGCCGCTGACTTGAAAATGGCCGCAGCGCATCCCGCAGCCGAATGCGTCAGCGTTTGGCCGCCAAAGCCTCACGGCTTCGGCTACATTTTCTACCCCGGCGGTGCCCCGCCGCGCGGGGCATCGGATTCCGCGTCAACCCGCACGTTCGCGATCTGGCGATCCTCTGACGCAAATTGGCGTTGAGGCCCCTCGCGCCAGAGGATAGTCTCGCGCCCGATGCCCGCCTCACCCCGGCCGCAAATCTCGACACCCGCCGCGTTCCCGCGCAGAGTTTTTGAATAGCCATGAAGCCCCACTACTCCCTCGGACTCGACTATGGCACGAACTCCGTTCGCGCCCTCATCGTCAACTGCGCGAACGGTCGCGAGATCGCCACCTCGGTCTGGAACTTCGCCCATGGCACCCGCGGCGTCGTCCTCTCACGCGACCCCAACCTCGCCCGCCAGCACCCCGCCGACTATGTCCTCGGCGCCGAGAAGGTCATCCGCGCCACGCTCGCCGCGGCCAAGCGCTCGGTGCGCGGCTTCAGGCCCGAGCAGATCGTCGGCATAGGCGTCGACACGACCGGCAGCACCCCCATCCCGGTGGATGCCAACGGCATGCCCCTCGCCTTCCAGAAACGCTTCGCCACGAACCCCGCCGCCATGGCCTGGCTCTGGAAGGACCACACCGGCGTCGCCGAGGCCGCCGAGATCACCGCCCTCGCCCGCGAGATCCGGCCCCATTACCTCGCGAAATGCGGCGGCACCTACTCTTCGGAATGGTTCTTTAGCAAGATCCTCCACTGCCTGCGCACCAGCCCCGACGTCTTCGACGCCGCTCACCTCTGGGTCGAGTGCGCCGACTGGATCCCCGCGATGCTCACCGGCACCGAGCACCCCGACAAGCTCTCCATCGGCATCTGCGCAGCCGGCC
>JADLBR010000542.1 GCA_020847615.1 Verrucomicrobiia bacterium | reverse complement strand
GATGTCCACGGGGATGGGTTTCTCGCAGCCGCGAACCTCGCCGCGGTGCAGATCGAGTGTGCCGACTGCCATGGGACGCCCGCGGCGTACCCCTGGGAACTCCCGCTGGGTTTCATGGACGAGTTTGGGGAGAGATCCGCCGCGGGTCCGGCCCGGGGCGTTGCCCGGCAGCCCCTCGCGCACACGCGGCAGGGATGGGTGCCGGGCCAACGGGGCGGCTTTTTGCTGACGGCGCGAGGCAACCCGATGGAGAATGCGGTCCGCGATGGCGACGAGGTGATCATCCACACCGCGGCGGGGAAGGACATCCGGATGAAGCCGTTGAAGCGGCTGTTTGTGGAGGGCCGGGTCAGCCAGCGTGGGCAGGTCGCGATGGGTGGCGTCGCGCGGCACATCGCGCGGATGGAGTGCTACACGTGCCATGCGAGCTGGACGCCCCAATGCTACGGGTGCCACGTCAAGATCGACTACTCGCAGAAGGAGAAATGTCCCGAGTGTCGGGAGTCGAAGCGCGGGTTCGACTGGGTGGCGGCGGGGCGAAGGCATGCGTCGCCCGCGCATGCGTCCGACGGCGGGGAACGCGGGTATGACGCCTATATCCCGGGGACCGTGATCGAGCAGCGATCCTACGAGCGGTGGGAGGAGCCGATGATGGGCATCAACGGCGAGGGGCGCGTGACGCCGCTTGCGCCTGGGTGCCAGGTTTCGGCGACGATCATCGGCGCGGATGGCACGCCGATCTTGCTCAACCACATCTTCCGCGCGCAGGGGGGCGCAGAGGGCGGGGACGACAAGGGGCAACTGGCGATCGACATTAGTCCGACGCAGCCGCACACCATGACTAAGAACGCCAGGGACTGCGAATCCTGCCACGCGTCGCAGAAGGCCCTTGGCCTAGGCATCGGCTCGACCCGTCCATGGAACGAGCGACATTTTGTCGACCTTGAGACGGTGGATGGGAAGATCTTGCCGCGGCAGGTTCGGCCGCAGATGGAGCCGATAGAGAGCCTCGACCACGATTGGTCTCGCATCGTGGACGAGAAGGGCAGGCAGCTCGCGACCGTCGGCCATCACTTCAAGCTGTCGCGCGCTTTCAATGCGGCCGAGTTGGGTCGGGTGGGCAGGGAGGGCACGTGCCTCGCCTGCCATCAAGAGATCCCAGACAAGTCGCTGGCCGTTGGCCTGCTCCATCACATTGCCGAATTCAGCGACCGTCTGCCCAAGACGCCCGAGCAACACGGGGGCCTGGTGCACAAGGTATTGCTGACCGCGGCGTGGGTGCAGGCGCTGGGCCTGGTTTTCGTCATGGCTTCGTGCGGGGCGGTCGTGGCTTGGTGGCTGAGGCATCGGAGAGCACGTGGCTGATCACGGTCCTGACGAGGGGATGACCAGAGATGGACGGAAGCGAATTAACCGAATGCGGCGGGTTGTCAAAACTGAGACGATCCTCGAGGTGTCCGACATCACCGCGCTTTCTCAGGAGGAGCGTGAATTGCTGTCGCTCAAACCAGCGAAACCGGAGGCCTCCCGGGCGGCGACGCGCGGCCTGGGGTATTCCTCCTCATAGAGACCTTGGTGGCAGGGGCAGAGTCTTTGGCGGCGCCGGAGTTTTGGGCGTTGAGGGGTTCTGTCAGTCGAGCCCGGTGCGTGACTGAGAGGGATGCGTTGTTACAACTTCAGTCTTGCCAGGAGTTCTTCGACGCTGAGTCGATGATGCGCGGCGACCGGTTTGAGGACACCGTCGTATCGAACGAAGTGGAGCCGGATCACCTTGGGCATCATCCGCGGTTCCCCGTCGCCAAAATGGCAGCGCACGGCATCGCGAACCATATCGCGCAACCCCTCAATGGTCTCAGCTTGGGTGGCAATGGCATGACCGAGTGCGACAGCGGGTGTCATTCTCGTTGCGTCGCGTGGAGGTGCCAAGTGGCGGTAGCGATGCGTTTTCCGGTACACACGAGGCCGTTTTTCATGAGCCCCGGAACGTGGGTCAGCACGGGTGGGCGCGGGCCTGACACATGGGCGAACGTACATGAAATAGGCCGCCTTGTTCTGACATCCGTTCTGAATCTCGGGTTTTTTGGTAACCCGAAACAGCGTAACTCATTGACTTATAATAGGATCTGCGGGCAGAGGGAATCGAACCCTCAACTCAGGCTTGGGAAGCCCACATTATACCACTTAACTATGCCCGCTGCGCTAGGTGGCAGTATGGGGCATGGGGGCTGAGATTCAAGGGGAAATCGAGGGTTGGAGTTGGGTGCAGCGCGTGGCATGATCCACGGGGTGGATTTTGCGGGAAGCCCGAGGCGATGGATTGGGGCGGCGTGTGTCGCGGGCGGGTTGCTGGTGTGCGCTGGAGCGGCGCTGGGGGCGGACGTGGACCCGGGGTGGGGGAAGGAGCGGGTGGAGGTGGCGTCCTCGACGCGCGGGCGGGTGTGCCTGAACGGGCTGTGGCGATTTGCCCCGGCAGCGAAGGGAGAGGGGGAGGGGCCACCGGGAGCGGGGCAGGGCTGGGGTTGGATCCGGGTGCCGGGGTTTTGGAATGCGCCTGTGGGCGTGCCCGGGATCGAGGTGCGGGGCGAAGGCGAAGGCTGGAAGCATTTCGATGGGTTGGCGGGTTGGTACGAGCGCCTGATGGCGGTACCGGAGGGATGGGCGGGGCGCGCGGTGGTCCTGGAGTTCACCCGCCTAGAGGGCGATGCGGAGGTGTCCATTGATGGGAGGGAGGCCGGGCGCGTGGGTTGGCCCGGCGGGGGTTTGGATATAACGCCGCTGGTCACGGCGGGGCGCGAGGCGACGCTGCGGCTGCGGCTGGCAAGGCCCGGGGGCGAGGGGGCGCTTGGGGGGATCGGCGGGGACGTGTTCCTGACGAGCCGACCGAAGGGGCGGCACATCGCGGGCGTGGTGGCATCGTCAGCGGTGGCGACGGGCGAGATCACGTTGCGCGTTTTGCTTGGGGGTACGGGCAAGGCGGGGGAGGCGACGGTGACGGCGCGGTTCTCCGGGGAGGGCGTGGAGGGGGCCAAGGCGCTGAGTGCGGACGTGAAGGTGTCTTCGGAAGATGGATCGTGGCTGAACTGCGCGTGGAAGTGGCCTGGGGCACCGGCGTGGGACGCGGGGGCGCCGAAGCTGCTCGCGCTGAAAGTTGGGATCGAGGGAGCCGGGATGCGGGACGAGTGGGCCGGGGCGTTTGGATTTCGCGAGATGATACCGGACGGGCGGGGCCTGCGGCTAAACGGGGCGCGGATCCGACTGGTGCCGGTGCCATCGCCGGGCGGGGGGACTCAGGACGCGCTGGAGGCAGAACTGAAGCGGTTGG
>JADLBR010000541.1 GCA_020847615.1 Verrucomicrobiia bacterium | reverse complement strand
TTCCACGGCTACTACGGGGACTGGTGTTGCCTGCCGCTCTATGTCTTCTGCGGGGACCGGCTGCTGGTGAGCTATCTGCGCCCGAGCAACATCGACGCCGCGTGCCACGCGTAGGCGATACTCAAGTTGCTAGTCGTGCGGCTGCGGCAGGCGTGGCCCGATGTGAAGATCATCTTCCGGGGCGATTCCGGTTTCTGCCGGTGGAAGATGCTGCGCTGGTGCGAGCGCCACGGGGTCCATTATGTGGTGGGCCTGGCCAAGAACTCCCGGCTCTTGGGGCTGGCCTCGGGGCTGATGGGACAGGCCGAGTGGGCGCACCGGGCGACCGTCGCCAAGGCGCGTGATCGCCATGGCCGAGCACCGCGCGCAGGGCGCCCACCCGCGCTTGGTGGTGAGCGATCTGCCGGGTGAGGCCCCGCGACATCTACGATCGGATCTACTGCGCCCGCGGGGAGATGGAGAACCGGATCAAGGAGCAGCAGCTCGGGCTCTTCGCGGACCACGCAAGCTGCCACGCCTGGTGGGCCAACCGGTTTCGGCTGCTGCTCTCCTCGGCCGCCGACGTGCTGCTGGAGGCCATCCGCCGGCTGGGGCTGCGCGGTACCGAACTGGCCCGCGCCCAGGTCGGCACCATCCGGCTCAAGTTGCTCAAGTTCGGCACCGTGATCCTGCGCAACACTCGCCGCATACGGCTGCTGTTCTCCGGCGCCTATCCCAACAGGGAACTCTTCGGCCTGGTCGCCAGCCGGCTGCAGACGGGTTGAACCCTCGTGGTGCTGTCCCCGGCACCGACAAAACAATGGGGGTGGGGGGTGGTGTCTTCACGCCCCGCCGATTCGGCCCTCAATCCGGCGCTCCCATCCCAAATTCACCCAACCCTGAGACCCTCCGAGAAAATTCTCCCACGATGAAATGTCCGGATTAGGGTCCGCGCGGCGGTCGTTCTTTCCCTAAAACCCAAGCACACCCCGCGCGGATCCGTCGACCCGAAGGCGGAGTGCTTGACCGCGCCAAGTGAGGGTCCGGGGCAAAAGCATCCGACCACGCTCGACCTCCGGTGGCCCCTCGGCTACCGTCTTGTGATGGTCAAAACGGTTCAGCCTAGGCTTCAGGCGACCCGGAACCCTTCGACGGCGGGTTGCTCCGCCGGCACCACCCAGAGCGATTCCGTGCGCGATTGGAAACAAGTCCTGAAACACGAAGTGGTTGAGTACTGGATCAACTTTGTTTTCCTGGCCTTCTTTCTCGTCGCGTTCGCTTGGTATCGGCGCCTGATCCTGGCGGAGTATAACCTCCATTACCTGGGTTATTGGGCGCCGCTCATCGAGGCCGCAGTGCTTGCGAAGGTCATAATGGTTGGCGACGTGTTGCGCATCGGTCGTCGATTCCGCGACTGGCCGCTGATCGTCACGACGATCTATCGCGCCGCTGCCTTTGGCGCGCTGGCCGGACTTTTTGCGGTCCTGGAGCACGTCGCCGAGGCGATGCTTCATGGCAAACCCGCCGCCGCAGGCATCGAGGAGATCGCGCGACTGGGCTGGGACGTCCTGCTGGCGCGCGGCATCCTCATCCTCGCCGCCTTCCTCCCATTTTTCACGTTGAAGGAAATCGAGCGCGTCTTCGGGGCGGAAAGGGTACGCGGGATGTTTATCAGATCGCGCGCCGAAGAGAGCTCCACCGCCGCAGATGCAGGCGAAAAATCGATACCGAAGCCATGAGCGAGCAGACGGAGAACACCTTAGCGGCGTCCAGTGCCCCCGTGCGCCGACGTCGGCGCTCCGGGGTCTATCTCCGGATTGGTGCGGCCGTCATCCCGTTTTGGCTGCTCGTGGCCTACCTTATCATACCGCATCTTTGGAAACGGGACGTGCGGCGGCATCCCGAACTCTTCGGCGCGCCGCGCCTTACGCACACGCCCGATGGCATTCCCGGCGATCCGGTGAACGTCGCGCTTCTCGGCTCCGAAGCCGACATCGTTCGCGCCATGGTCGCGGCGAGGTGGGATCCGGCCGATCCGCTCACGTTTCGCAGCAGCGTTCGCATTGCGGTGGATTCCATTCTCCGTAAGCCGGACGACAGCGCGCCGGTGAGCGCACTTGAGCTATTTGGGCGCAAGCAGGACCTCGCGTTCGAGCAGCCGGTCGGCGGCAGCCCGCGCCAGCGGCATCACGTTCGGTTCTGGCGGTGGGACCGCCGGCATGACGGGAGAGAGGTTTGGTTTGGGGCGGTCACGTTCGATGAGCGGGTCGGCTTGAGTCACACCACGGGGCAGGTGACGCATCATATCGGACCGGACGTAGATGCCGAGCGCGACCGGCTCATCGCCGGATTGCAGCAAGCTCGCGTGACGACCGAGGTCTTCTGGCTGGACGGCTTTCAACAGTCAACGGGCAAGAACGGCGGCGGTGATCCATGGCACACCGACGGGAGGTTGGGAGCCGCGGAAATCGCCGCTGGATCTGGCAAGAGCAACCGGTGAATGGGCACGGACTCATTCAGTGCCTGGATTTCCACCCGCATCCGCACGCGCTGATGCCCGACGGGTTTTTCGGTTCCGGCAGCGAATTCCGCGGTGCGGGCCGCCGACGCGCAGATGATTGATCGCCGCCTTGCCGTGAGGGTGGGGGCCACATCGGCCGATGTGAGTGCCGCCATTTGAGAGCGGGCGGGATCCAACAGCTAAAGGAGAAGCACCCGCGCCCCGGGGCGCTGAGGCCCTCGCTTTCCCGTCACGGCATCCCCACGACTGCTTCGAATAGCCCGTGGAGGGCCCCGCCGCGGCGCCGGGCCGTGTGAGGGGTTGATTCCGCAATGGACGACCGTGAACGCATTGCATAGCGACCAGGCGTTGCGCGGGCGGGCGGGCGTGGCGATGTTGCTGGCGGGGCCGGAGTCACCATTCTAAGGTCCACCCATGAGAGACGCGCCCCCACTCCTCGCCGCCCTGCTGCTGTCGTCCCTGGGCACAATGCGTGCCGCCGATGCGCCGGGCGCGTCCAGAATCGAGCGGCAGCCCGGCGTCACGCTCGAAAGCCGCGGCCTGCCGCTGATCCTCTTTAATGATGATGGGGGCGATCTGACAGCCCCCGCCTACGGCGGACGCGCCATGTGGGTTCCGGCCGGCCAAGGACCATCTGTCCAACCCGTCAGGACGGTCGCGGACTGTCTCGGCTACCGCATCGGACCGCTAACCGACACCACGGCCAAGGGGTTGTCCTATTGCGGCAACTTTGGATCGCCGGTCTGGGATTTGCCGCCCGACCGTCTCGCCGCGCTCGGTAGCGATCCGCTTCTGCCGATCATTCAATTCTGGAGACGGGATGGCCGCACATTTTTCTTCTCGATGCGCATGAACGACTACCACCATGGCTGGTCCAACGATGCCTGTTTTTGGGACCGGTTCCGCCTCTCGCATCGGCACTGGTTTCTCAAACCGCCTTCCGACAACGACTGGCAAACCGGGTTCCTCCCTTGGATCGAACACCGTGGCCCGCAACCCAAATTCAACCCCGAATCACTGGCCTATGACTACGCGATTCCCGAGGTGCGCGCCCATTTTCTCGATCAGTTACGCGAGGCCTGCCGCCGCTACGATTTGGATGGCGCAGAGCTCGATTGGCTGCGGTATCCCACGCTCTTCCGCGACGGCGAAGGGAATGCTGCGGCGCTGACCGCATTCGTCGGTGACGCACGCGCGATTCTCGACGATGCGGCGAAGCGGTGGGGTCATCCGCTGCGTCTGGTGAGCCGGGTTCCAGATTCGCCGGACAAGGCCCGTGCTGTCGGGCTCGACGTGGAAGCATGGCTGGGGGCGGGCTGGCTGGACGCGGTCATCGCCGGACACGGCGGCACCTTTTCAGCGAACGAACTCGAGCAGTGGGTGGCGCTGGCGCATCGCCACCAGGTGCCGGTCTATGGCGTCTTGGACCGGATGAACTTCCGGGGCAAGGCGTTCGCGCGCTACGGCAGGCCGGAAACCCTGCGCGCGGCCGTCGCCACACTCTGGCAGAAGGGCGCCGACGGGCTGTACTTCTTCAACTACTTCCTGCCGGGCGAATACCCGCTGATCCGTGAGTTTGCGGAACGCGCCCAACTTGCGCGTCTGCCCAAGGAGTACTTCCTAGATGCGAACCATGGCAATGCTTTCAATGGCACTGTGAGCAACGGCCCATTGCCCCTCGGCATCAAGGCCGACTCAACCGCCGCCATTTCCTTGCTCCTGGCCGACGACCCCGCGCGAGCCAAAGAGATCCGGCTCGAGCTCGTGTGGCAGGAAGACTCCGACTTATTCCAGCGATACTTGTGGGGGCCTCCGCGAGTCTCGGCCCGTCGTGGGCCTGTGCGGCCGTCGTGGCCGGTGCCGATGTCGTCGCCAGCCGCCTAGTCGTTTACGGCCCGGTGCCCGGGCTTCCGGCTTCTGAACACTACGCGGTGCGGGTGCGGCCCGCGGGGGCCGATGCGCCCTGGAAAACCGCCTTTGTGTTTAAGACGGCCTGCAAGGATTTTGGCCGGTTTGATCCCAGGCGCCTGGGAAAGATCGACACGGAGGGCTACTGCCCGAATTTGAGTGGCTGGAGCCATTCCTACGCGAATTTCGAGACGGCCGGGCCCGTGGAGGTCGAAATCTCCAAGGCGGATGGAACTGCGATTCGCAAGGCCGCCGTCCATCCCGTCCGCTACGGGAGGCATGTCCATCTCAAGAATGGCAAGGCCCTCATAACCCTCGACCAGCCCTGCCTGGTGGCGGTGGACATCGATGGGGCCATGCGCGACCAGGACACCACCCGAGCCCCGGACGGGGGCTGGTACACCGGACCGCCGCTGCACGGACTCTCCATCTTGGCCAATCCCGTTTTCACCCACAAGCCGCGCCCGGGAGATCCGACGGTGTGCGCCGTCAAACCCGGCGAGAAGCCGCCCACGGAGGGCGATTGGCAGACCCTCTATTTTCTCCCAGGGGTCCATGACATCGGCGTCGGTGATGTGCCCAAGGCCGGCAAGAGCTACTACATCCCCGGCGATGCCTTGGTCTACGGCACCTTCTACAAGGAAAGGGACGGGCACGACATCCGGATTTTCGGTTGCGGGACACTGTCGGGCGACCGCCAGCCTCACCGGAACGGGTCCTCAAGCTGACCATGAAGGAGAGCCAGCGCCTCTCGCCCATCACGATCTTTGCGCCTTACGACAGCAGCGTCGAGGGCATCACGATCGCGAACCCGGCCTATTGGGCCTGCAATTTGAAGATCGCGCCCGAGTATTTCGACGCGTCACGGCCGGCGGTCCAGCGCTGGGTGAAGGTCCTCGGCTGGCGGTACAACAGCGACGGGTTTGGCGCCCAGTTGAACTCCCTGGTGGAGGACTGCTTCATCCGCTCCGCGGATGATGCCATCTATCCCGGTGGGCTGGGCATACGCCGCCTGGTCATCTGGCATGACGCCAACGGTTCGCCCTTCCTGCTCACGACCTTATCCCATCAAAACGGTCGGCCGCTGGTGGTCGAGGATTGCGATGTGATCTTCGCCCGGCAATCCCAGTACAGGTTCAGCAGCGGCAGCCGGATTTTCAACATGCGCGGGGAGGGCAGAGGGGAAGGCGGGCGCAACGTCATCTTCCACAATATCCGGGTTGAGGATCCCCGGCCCACGCAGCAGGCCTTCCTGATCCAGATGGCGACCGAGAAGCCCTATGTCTGGCCAGAGCCCATGAGCCGCGGACCGGGCGATCTCGTGGGAGTCCTTTTCCAGAACATCCAGATTGCGGCGCCGAGCATTTTGGGTGAACCCAATATCCTGCGCGGCGGACCCGGGTGCAAGATTCGCGACCTGACTTTCGACAACGTCACCATCGGTGGGAAGAAGCTAGATTCCATCGAGGATTTCAAAGCCAACGAATATGTGGAGGATATCCATTTCAAATAGGGAGCGCGTGTTGAGAGGATGTAGCTACCGATGCAAACCACCGACATGAACGCCCGCACGTTGGCATCGGGGCTCGGCTCACGCCTTGGGAGCCCGGGGCGCGCGCAACGCCATACCGACGCGCGGGGCTGTGTGTCGCCACGTGGCGACAGATGGCTGCGGTGACCCATGGCTGAAAGACCGCCCGCGTGCCGGAGGTCTTGCCATCGCCGCAACCCGCGACGTAGTGTGAAGTCCCGGTAAAGGCGGACATGGAAGTTGTCGCGAGAACGGACGCTGATCGCGTGGCGCTGATGTGGGCGATGAACCTCTCGCTTGTCGTGGGGCTGGTGATGTTCGTCATGAAGGTGGGGGCTTACCTGTTGACGGGATCGGCGGCGATCCTGAGCGACGCGGCCGAGTCGGTGGTGCACGTGGCCGCGGTCTGCTTTGCGGCGTTTAGCCTGAGGCTGTCGTATCGCCCGGCAGACGAGGACCACCTCTACGGGCACGCGAAGATCGCATTTTTCTCGGCGGGCTTCGAGGGGGCGATGATCATGCTGGCGGCGGCATATATCATATTCGTGTCGATCCAGAAGTGGGTGGGGGGCCTGGAGCTAGAGAACCTGGGGTTCGGGACCGCGCTGACGGGTGCGGCCGCCGCCATCAACGGAGGCCTGGGCGCGTACCTGATCTGGTTGGGCCGCCGAAAGCGATCGCTCATTCTGGAGGCGAACGGCAAGCACGTGCTCACGGATTGTTGGACGAGCACCGCGGTGCTCGTGGGACTGGGCCTGGTCTGGTTGACCGGCTGGCTCCCGTTCGATCCGATCTGCGGGATCCTGATGGCGTGCAACATACTGGTTTCCGGCTGGGGTTTGGTCGGGTCGGCCTTCGCGGGCCTGATGGACAGGGCGGATCCGGGTGTGATGGGGAGGCTCAGGGAGATCCTGGGCAGGGAGTGCGCGGCGCGCAACGTCGGCTATCACGGCCTGCGGCACAGGAATCTCGGGGATGCCCACTGGGTCGAGGTGCACCTGCTGTTTCCGGCCGGGCTCTCCCTGAGCGAGGCACATCGTTTAGCCACGGCGATAGAGTGGGTGATCGAGGGGTCGCTGGAGCCGCGCGCGTATGTCACCTCCCATCTGGAATGTGCGTCCGACCACGGGGAACTGCACCCGGACGAACCGCCCGGCGGGATCGCATCGGGGCCATAAGGGTACCGCGCTCCCGGATGGGCGAGACCGCGTGGGACAGGGGTCAACTCTTGAATGTTGACATCGATCTGGCGCGTGGTATGGCGTGCGGGGATGGCGAGGCCCATTCGGGTGGAATTCGAGGGTGCGGTGTATCACGTCATGGCCCGGGGCAACGAGCGGCGCGAGATTTTTCGTTCGGACCGAGACCGGGAATTGTTTTTGGAAGCGCTGGCGGAGTGCGTGGCGCGATTCGGCGTGTTGGTGCATGTCTATTGCCTGATGCCGAACCATTATCATCTGGTGGTGGAGACGCCGCGCGGGAATCTCAGCCGTGCCATCGGGTGGCTGCAGGTGGCGTACGCGGTGCGCTTCAATCGCAGGCATCGGCGCAGCGGGCATCTTTTCCAGGGGCGGTTCAAGGCGCACGTGGTGGACGCCGGGGCGCACGGGCGGGAATTGGTGCGCTATGTTCATTTGAATCCGGTCCGACCCCGCAAGAAGAGCGAGCCTGTCGCGCCGGAGCGAGCGGGCGAGTTGGATGCCTGTCGGTGGAGCAGTCATCGCGCGTACTCGGGGCTTGCGGGGAAGCCGGAGTGGCTCTGTCTGGATTGGCTGAATTTCTGGGGCAAGAGCTTGGCGGCGGCGCGGAGGGCGTATCGCGAGGCGATGGCGGGGGCGTTCGGCCGGGAGTTGCCGAGTCCGTGGGAGGAGCTGCGGGGAGGCCTGGTATTGGGGGCCGGTCCGCTGTGGGAGAAGGCGCGCCGGCTGGTGAGGGCGAAGGAGGCCGACGAAGAGCTTCGATGGACGGAGAGGCAAGGGGCCCGGCGCGTGCAGCAGGCTGTGAGGGAGGTTGTGGCGCGCGAACCCGACATGAGGGTGCGGATGTGGGCCCGGGTCAGACTGGGCGGGGAACGAATGGGGGAGGTGGCGCGGGAGCACGGGTATCGGCACCAGAGTGGAGTGACGCACGCGGTGAAGCGGGTGGAGCAACTGGCGCGGAAGGACCGCCTGCTCGCGGACAAACTCGATGCGTTCAAAAGGCGGTGTTCAACTTTCAAGAGTTGACCCCAGACCCGCCTGAACGGCCCACCGATTCATGCCGTGGCGGTGCATCCGCAACGCAAGGCCTTGGCCAGCTCCGTCAAGGACGACAAGGTCCTTGGCAGGCCCGATGATCGCTTTCTCCTGGCTGTGGGTATCGATGACCAGGTGGACGGGCGCATCACGGGCAGGGGTTACAAAGGGCCGCCGATGCACGCGATCTCGCTCTTTGCCAACCCGCTCTTGGCCGATCGGGGAACGCAGCACACGGATCGGAGTGCCGGTCGGTCGGGCCGTGGCGTGTCTTGAGATGTGGAACGTGTCCGGACACTCGCCCGTCTCTTTAGAGGAATCCGCCGCTATTCCCGGGTTTTGGCGCCGGGGACTACGGGGTATTCCCGCTCGATCTGCTAGGGTCGGTCTGCTACAAGGTTCGGATGCGGGCGTTGGTTCATGCCGGGCTGTCAGGCGCCCGGAGGGCGGAGGGGGGAGGGTCCCTTTGGCGAGTGGCAAAACCAGGTGCCTGTCCGCGAAGCCCCTTGTGGGCGCACCGGGTGGTCTCTGGGTGGATTTTGGGGAAGTAGTCCGAGCGAGTAGCCCGAACCATGAGAAATCGAGAATCAGCGATCGGCCGAAGGAGATTCGTCAAGGGGTTGTGGGGGGCGATCGGCTTTGGCGGCGTCGGCTCCCTTGCGGGACCCAGGAGAGTGTGCGGCGAGGCCGGGGCGTCATTCCGGGAGTTGATAGCGCGCGACATTGCGTCGGGCATGGCGCCCGGCGTCGTCGTGATGGTGACTCGTGCCGGAAAGATCCTCATCCATGAGGGGTATGGCCTCGCGCGGACGAATCCGCGAATACCGATGCGCCCGGACGCGATCTTCGACGTGGCAAGTGTAACAAAGGTCGTTGCCACGGCGGCGGCGTGCGCGATTTGCGTCGATGACGGTCTCGTGGACATTGATGCGCCAGTGGGCCGATACCTGCCCGCGATGGGACCCGGGGGACGGGACATACGCATCCGCGATCTTGCCTCGCACATGTCAGGCTTCGATAACACGAAGGGTTATCTGGCCGAGGTCCAGAGGGGCGCGGATCCGGTGGCAGCAATCCAGCGCGAGAGGCCCGTGCGCCAGCCCGGGGAGGCGTACAAGTATGCCTGCATCAATCTCATGCTCTTGGGCTTTGTGGTCGAGGCGGTCTCGGGCCTGCGGCTCGACGAATTTTGTCAGAGGCGCATCTTCAAGCCCCTTGGAATGAGGGACACCCGATTTGGACCCATTGATGGCGCGGATACGCGCGTGGTCAAGATGGTGAACGCCGAACCCGGTGTCATCTCGGATGACCCGGCCCGCGCCGCGGGGCGACCCTTGGGCAATGCGGGTTTGTTCTCCACCTCGGCCGACTTGGGCCGTTTTGCCACGGCGGTGCTAGGCGGCGGCTCGCTGGAGGGCGTTCGCATTCTCTCGCCCGAAGCCACGGTTCTTTTCGAGCGACCGCTAAACCGGCCACCGCACCACCCCCGCAGTTTCGGGTGGGATCTTGGCCCTGAACTCCGACCCGTTGGCCTGTCTGGCCGGGCCTATTGCCATACCGGTTGGACCGGCCAATCGCTCTATCTGGACCCAGGCTCGGGCATTTGTGTGATCGTCTTGAGCAATCGTACGGGGGACCACGACTTGGCGAAGGCGCAGAGACGGGAGATCGCGACAACCATTCTCAGGGAGGTGGCCAGCTGATCGTTCGGGACAGGGGTCAACTCTTGAATGTTGACATCGATCTGGCGCGTGGTATGGCGTGCGGGGATGGCGAGGCCCATTCGGGTGGAATTCGAGGGTGCGGTGTATCACGTCATGGCCCGGGGCAAC
>JADLBR010000540.1 GCA_020847615.1 Verrucomicrobiia bacterium | reverse complement strand
TCCTTCGTGGTGAGATCCCGTTGGATGCGGGATGGGGATCTCCCGCGGAGGCGCGGGGGCGCAGGGGCGAAACTCATGGGGCACCTGCTGGAATGGATTTGAGGCGCCGCTGGGCGGCGGCCTCCATCGGGGTGCCCTTGGCGGCGGTGGCGCCTTCACGCATGACCTTCCGCGCCTGCGCCTTGTCGCCGGCCTTCTCGTGAACATCGGCCAATTGCCATCGGAGGGTCACGGCGCGGGTGGCGTTGGTGTTGGCGGCGATCTCGCGTTCCAAAATCTGTTGCGCCTGCTTGGGTTGCCCCATGCGCGAGTAGACGCCGGCCAAATACGCTTGGGGATCGGGGTTGTCGCGCATGACCTCGCGGGCCCATTTCAGGGCGGCGTTGGTCCGGCCGGTCTCGGCGTAGATCTGGACCAGGCGTGGGGCGAGGACCTTGCGGGCGACGGCGTTGGTGGCGGCGAGCTGCTCGTAGATGGCGGCGGCCTCGGCCTTGCGGCCGGCGTGCTCGTAGGCGGCGGCGAGGGCCTGGGGGGTGGGGGCGGGGCGGGGCGGCGATGGATTGGGTTCGGCGGCTTGCCCCTGGGCGAGGGTCAGCAGGAGGGCCGTAAGGAGATGGGGGGCGGGTGAACCACGAAGGACACGAAGGAGGAACCGGAAAGGGGATGCTCCCGCAGAGGCGAGGGGGAATACGTGTGTATTCGTGCCCATTCGTGGTTTCCAATCCGTCGGCCCGGTGGCGCGCGGGATGCAACCACGAATAAACACGAATGCACACGAATGTGGGCTGCGAGGTTTCGTGGTGAGTTTCTGGTGGGCGAGGGATGGGGATCGCCCGCAGGGGCGCAGGGACGCAGGGGCCGGGCCTCTGTTACCTCCGTTTGCTCCTGTGAAGAAAGCGATGGGATTTGAACAGGAGGCAACGAAGGAAACGGAGGCGGGTTCGGGATGTGGTTCCTCTGTGTGCTCTTGTGAAGAAAACGACGGGTTTGAATAGGGGGTCATGAATGGGTTTTCCGAAACAGAACAACTCAAGATAGTAAAAAGGCTTATAGACACACTTCCGATCAAAAGATTACCTTAAACTACGGCGCGGGATTGAGCGTTCAAGCAAGAACTGGGGCATTTTTTGGACTGGTGTGTGTTGGGGGTCGATGTACGGTCGTGGGCGGAGGTCGTCCCTGATGGACCCGCGATCCGCGATTGAACTTGTCTCGCTGGCCCGTCGGGGTTTGGACACGGGCGATTTCTTGGATGCGCACGCGTTGGCCGGTCGTGGGCTGGAGGGGGAGATGCCAGCCGGCGCGCGAGAGGAATTGCAGCACATCCTGGTGCTCGCGCTGCTGGAGATGGGGTGGCTGGAGAAGGCGAGGGAGGCCTTGGAGGAGTTTCATTGGCAGCCGGACGCCAACGTGGAGAGGGCCTGCCGGATTGGTCGATTATACCGGGAACTGGGGCTCCGGGAGGGGGACGAGGCGGAGCGGCGGGCGCTGCTGGAGAGGGCGTTCGAGGCTTACCGGGGGGCCTATGAGGCATCGGGCGATCATTATCCGGGGGTGAACACGGCGTTCCTGGCGGCCCTGCTGGGCGAGTCCGCCGTCGCGACCCGGATCGCGGCCCAACTGGTCGAGTCCTGCGAGGCCAAGAGCGAGACGCCGGAGGGCGCGCAGGACTTCTGGGTCTGGGCGTCGCTTGGGGAGGCGCACGCCATCCTGGCCCACGACCTAACGGCGTCGGCGGCTTATGGCGCCGCCCGCAAACTGGCGCGGGGGAGGGTCCGCGATCTGATCGCCACGCGTCGCCGGGCCCGGCTTATCGCGGCCGCGGCATTCCACCGGGAGGATCTCTTTGACGGGGTCCTGCACCTGCCCGCGCTCGTGGTGTTTTCCGGCCACATGCTCCATGATCGCGAAACGGGCACGGGGCGCTTGTCCCCGCATCGCGTCGAAGGGCTCCGGCGCGCCATCGACCGGCGGCTCGACGACCTGGATGCCGAGGTGGGTTTCGCCTCGGCGGCGTGCGGGGCTGACATCCTCTTTCTGGAGGCGATGCTGGCCCGGGGTTCGGCCGTCCACGTGGTGCTGCCGTGGAAAGAGGAACAGTTCATCCGGAGCAGTGTCAGTTTCTCGGGGAACGGTGAATGGGTCGATCGGTTCAAGGCGATCCTCGCGCGGGCCACGTCGGTCCGCGTCCTGTCGCAAGAGGGCATGCCCGAGAGCGACGCCGCGCGCGAGTTCTCGGGGCGAATGCTCGTGGGATTGGGCCTGCTCATGGCGCGGCAACTGGGTCTTGAGGTGAAGCCGCTCGTGGCGTGGGACGGGACCCCCGGTGTCGCCGGAGGCACCGCGGATTTTGTCCGGTGCTGGCGCTCGCTCGGCGAGGAGCCCTCGGTGATCCCCGTTGAGACCAGGACGCCCGGCGAGATCGCACCGCCCGAGGCGAGTCCGCGGGGTCCGTTGCATCACGAGGTGAAGACCCTGCTTTTCGCCGACGTGGTGGGCTACAGCAAGCTCCCGGAGAACCAGGTCGCGACCTTCGTCACCACCGTGCTGGGCGACATCTCGAGGCTGATCGCCACGTCGCGACATGCGCCGGTGTTCGTGAACACCTGGGGCGATGCGCTCTTCATGGTGTTCGACAGCGCCGAGTCCGGCGCGCGGTTTGCGCTCGAGCTGACCGCGCAGTTCAAGAGGTACAACGCCGCCGCCCTGGATCTGCCGACGGACCTCTCCGTCCGCGTGGCGCTGCACTGTGGCCCTGTCTTCGTCGGCCCCGACCCCGTGGTGCGGGCCATCTCATTCAATGGCAGCCACGTGAGCCGGGCCGCGCGCATCGAGCCGGTCGTCGAGCCGGGGGCGATTTTCGTCAGCGAGGAGTTCGCCGCGGCGGCCACGGTCGAGGCCCCGGACGCCTTCCGATTTGAGAACTTGGGCAACGTCGCCCTCGCCAAGAACTGGGGAACGTGCCGGCTGTATTCGCTGGGCGGCG
>JADLBR010000539.1 GCA_020847615.1 Verrucomicrobiia bacterium | reverse complement strand
GTGCATCCTCCCGGACCGGGGCTCCGGCGATCCCGGTTCGCGGCGGGGCGGCAATCCAGGAGGGCGGAGGCCATGAGCAAGACCATTGGGCCACCCACGATGGCCACCGTGGTCACCACTGCGGAATTTGCCGACGCGGCCGGTGTCGAGAGACAGTTTGGACTGAAAAGGTCGTTTTTGTACGTCCTTAAAGACAGGGGGGTGATCGAGACTGTTTCTCTCCGCGACGAGGGCAAGCTCAGAGGCAAGAGGCTATTCGTCTGCAGTTCCATTCGAGCCTACCTGATGGCGAACATCGAGCGGCCCAAAGGCCGGCGCAGGTCGCCCAAAGCCTCATCCGGCCGCCCCAAGTCGCGCGCGACCAAGAAGCGCAAGACCGCCAGTCCCCTGCCCCCGGAGTTGGCGGAAGGCCACACCGAGGCCTGACAGAAGCCGACGGCCGAAAACCCGTCGGGCCGTCAACCGGGACTCCGGTGCCAGCAACGGGAATGCCGCTCTGGCGAACGCAGCTTCACGTCAGCGGACGGTTGCCAGCAACCGTTCCGTGGCCGCTCGCAGGAAGGCGATGACCTGCTCGCGCTTCACCGTCGGGAACCCCTCCAGAAACTCGTCCACCGAATCCCCGCCCTCCAGGTAGTCCAGCAGCGTCTGCACCGGCACGCGCGTCCCGGCAAAACAGGGCGTGCCGCCCATGATTCCCGGGTCCACCGCGATGATCTTCCGTCCCATGTCCGTATCCTGCGTCAATCCTCCGTTGTTTCAAACAGTCAGAATTCTGAGCCTGTACCTGTCACAGACGGCTACACTCTTCGCTCCTTCCCCGATGCGCGCCCACATGGGTTCAACGATGCGCCGCATCCAAGCGTCAATGTCGGGATCGTCAACCAGGGCGGCCCGTTCATGCTCGACCCCATCCAGACCAAAATGAACGGCAACCACCAACACATCGTGAAATGCGGGCGCATCAACACGGCGCGAATCTGCACCGCATCTGGCGCCCCGGTTTGTGACCAGCAGTATCTGGGCAACCGGGCCCAAAATTCGGCCACACCCTGCTGCCCTGTGGCCAAGTGTAGCGCGCACGGCGGGTCCGCCAAGAGCGTGCAGGAGGTGCCGACCCGCGCCGGACCCAGACGTCCCAAGCTGACGAGTGCCTGTATCTGCTTGCCGCAGATTCCTGTTTGATCAGGGCCATGCCGCATGCCACGATAACGAACAAGATGAGTCTTCTTTCGGATCCTGTCGTTGACACTTTGGCGGAGGTGTTCCTTCCGCGGCACCCGGCAGCGTGGAGAACTTCCAAATCGAGCGGCATCAGGAGGGCATTGTGAAGGACGGCGAACCAGCACCGAAGGGCCAACCGAATGTGCCTGTCACCAAGGGTCCGGCCAAACCCCCATCCGAGGTTGTAGAGGCACCGCCGAATCTTGGGTCCGGGCATCCGAGTCCAACAACGGAGATCCTTCCTGGAATCGGCATTTTTGGATTGCACGCGGACAAGCGTCACAGGGTGTACATCCGGATTGCTCCATCAGATTGGACGCTTTACAGGCGACGAATTGACATTCATGTGCGTGCCGGAATGACCATTGTCGCCCCGGACGGAGAGCCGACGCACACGCTCGGCATGGGCACCGACTCACAGAATGGGTGGTACATCCTCCCGGCAGGGCAGAACGCCTCCTATTTCCTAAGCGGCCTTTGGTTTCATGAGGGCTGGTGGCGGCCTGGAGCCATCGCGGTTTCTACGGATGTTTGCGAGCACGGCGTTCGCTATGACATCTCTTGGGCTCATGCCGGCCATCAGGTTGAAGAATTCAAACAGTTTAAGGTTCAAGTCATCGTCCACAGGGGCGAGTGACAACAGTGATGTTGGATTGGCGGTTCTTTCGCCAGAGGAGTCCGTTCTCCCAACCACCGGGCATTCCGTTCACCGTCGAAGGGCGTAGCCGCAACAAGCCACAAGACCGTCCGGCCAATGACCCCGACGCCGCGTTGCCCGAGCTTCGCGCGCCCCCTCGATCTCCCGCGATTTACTCGGCCCCGCCGTCATCATGCCCGCCGCGCGGTGGCTGACAGAGCGATGCGAGGCCCGGCAGGCCCTGCTCCAGCGGCAGGCCGATGGCGACACCGACGGTGGCGGCGCGCTGCGTGATCCGGGCCAGCCGATCCGGCAAGCCCCGCCCGAGAAAATTGGCAACCGCCGGTTCGTTCGGTGCCAGCTCTGGCAGGCACTGGGTGGCATCGAGGCGGAATCTCTCGACCAGTTCGAGACCCCGGTGGCTGTCGGCCAGATCCAGCACCCGATTGGCGAGGGTCACCACCCCCCTGCCGTTGCCGGGCACCCTGTTCGATTGCCGGAGGTAGGCGCGCGTCGCGAACGCCGCAATCCAGAGGTGGCCCAAGTCATTCCGCCCGCCCTGGTCGAGCTCCAGGACGTTGGCGGCCTTGGACTCCAACAGCAGGACGGGATTGATGACGCGAAAGCGCGCGCCGGGCCCGGCCTCTTCGGTCAGTGCGGTGCGCAGGATCTCCTGCTCCCTGACGCCCCGGACGTGCCCGAGGACTTCCACCGTGTGCCGCGGAACGGCGCCGGTGTCGAATCTCGCCAGCGACAAGGCGAGCATCCCGCCCTTCCGCGGCGCGATCTGCGGTTCGACCCCGAGTCGCTCGCGGAGGAGAGCGAAGTGCTCCCGGCGTCCGAGGAAGTCGCTGTCCACCGACGTCATCGCCTCAAGCTTCGCGAGAACCGGTTCCTCCCGGCGGTATTTGCCCGCAAGATAGAGGGCCGCCTGTCCCCCGACCAAAACCAGGTCATCCGGGAGGCCGCCCTCCATCAGCCTTGCGACATCGGGGTGGATTGGCATCAGTCCAGACCCAGTTCGAGGCAGCCAAGATCCCGCGGACCATCGATGGTCCGGCACGTCGCCGGATCCGGCCAGGCGTAATTGGCCGCGTTGATTTCGGCGGCTGTCACCTCGCCGCTGGCGACGCGGCGCAGGTCCGCGATGCGGCGCGCCCGCAACTCCGCCTCGGTCCTCTCCCATGCTTCCGTGGGCTCGGGAACGGAAGCGTCATGGTTCGCCAGTCTCATGCCCAAACTGTATCCGAGGCTCTCCGGTGATTCAACGCCAGTCGAAACCACCCGGAAACATAAAAAAGTCATGAACGGCAACTGCAACTTTGACGACGACGCCCACAACGGCGGCACAACAGCAGTGACCATGCAACCCGGCGCACCAGGCCGGGAGCACCGGACCGCCGAACCTGGCGGGAAGGGTGACATCTCATTCCCAGTGCCCGCGTCCCCGCGGGTGCCGCCACCGCGCACCACGAACTCGAACCTCTCAGAACGCACCGCTTGGCCGCCCACGCGGCCAACTCGCAAACCGAAAACCCAAACAGAAAAGAATACCATGCCCACACGCACACGACTGACCAAAGATCAAAAATTCGCAATCGCCGAGGCCGTTAATGGCTGCGACGCCTTCGTCTGGACGCATCCCT
>JADLBR010000538.1 GCA_020847615.1 Verrucomicrobiia bacterium | reverse complement strand
TGGCGATCCTTTGGCGCCGCATCGAGGTCAAGGTCGCCTGGCGGCTTCGGCGGGAGACGCCGCGCACGGGGCCCCTCGGCCTGAAACGCCGACTGATCGCGGAGGGCAAGACCCGATGGCTCGACATGGGCAATGGGGACAAGTTTGACGCGGGGTTCCACGCTCTGGACTGGTTTCCCCACGAACCGCCGGATGCCGAAACGGCCGGCCGCTGCTTCCGGGGCGATATCTTGCGAATGACCGGTGAGGAATTGTCCCCGCTTGGCCGGTTCGATCTGGTCCGCATGCAGCACGTGTTCGAGCACTTCAGCTACGAGGAGGGGCCCGAAGTTCTCCGGCAATGCGCGAGGTTGCTGGCGCCGGGCGGGTGGCTCATGGTCACCGTGCCCGACCTCCGGTTCTTCGCCCATGCCTATCTGGCCGGCGGCAGGTGGGCGGCGCAGAGTTTTGTCCGCTTCGCTCAGGGCCGGATCGCACCCGATGCGCCGCCCGGCGCGTATTTCTCGGTGTATGCGCATAGCTTTGGCCATTGTCCCCGGGAAATGGCGCGCGAGCACCTGAGCCGGGACCAGCACAAATGGTGCTATGACGCCGAAGGTGTCCGACACCAGTTGCGTAGGGCGGGGGGCTTCGGCGAAGTCGGGACCATCGGGCTGCTGCACCCGCTCGCCTCCATCCCTTTCTCGCACAACAAGCCCGAACTCGATGTCTGTGTGGTCGCGCGACGAACCGACGCGGTGCCCGCATCATGAAGATCGCTTTCTATTTCGACAATCGGCATCTAGGCCGATGGAACTGGGACAGTTTCGTTGCTGGGGAATTACCCGCGAGCGGGACCGATGGCCAGTTCCTCGGGTTGTACCATCGGATGTCTCTTCGTGGGGGTGTCGAAGCGATGGGCCTGTTTGGGGGTGGGTTACCGGATAAGGTCCCGGGGGACGCGGTTGCTGTCGATGGCTTGGCCGAGGCCGCGGGGCGCGCGAGAGCGGGCGGGGCCGCATTGATCCTGTTCAACCATCGCGATCGTGAGGAGACCGAGCGGGGGCTAAAGCGCTGCGAAGAATTGGGCGTCCCCGCCGTGCTATGGGATCAGAACGGGCCGTTCCCGGAGGCGCGTGACGCGCTGGCGGCAGCCGGGGCCTTGCGGCGGCTGGTCGTCGTCTCTCACAGCCATGCCGACACGCTCCGAGGCCATGCCTTGTCCGGGAAGACGTGCGTGATCTACAACTCGCTGTTGTTTGATTCCGGGGGCGAGGTCGCACGCGCGGCTCGCGCCGAGCGCGTGTGCTTCCTGGGCGCGACCATTTCGCAAAAAGGATTTCATCATCTGGTGAAAGCCTGGCCGGCCGTCCGGAGGGCCAGGCCCACGGCGGAACTGATCGTGATAGGTTCATCGAGGCTCTATGGCGTGGATCGGCCACTGGGGCCGCTCGGGCTGTCCGATCCGGAGTTTGAGAGCGAGCACGTGGTGCCGCATTGGGGTCCTTCGATGACCGATCTGGAAAGGTTGGGAGTCCGGCTCAAGGGCCTCATGGCTCCGGTGGCGCTCCGGAGGGTGCTGCGGGATTGCGCCGTCGCGGTGGTGAACCCCTGCGTCCGGAATGGCTCCTACGAGACCTTCTGCGTCAGCGCGATCGAGGCCCAGGCGGCCGGGTGCGCCGTGGTCGGTGGCAGGCGCCTGGGCCTTCGCGAGACGGTCCGGCACGGTCAAACCGGGGTTTTGATCAAGCGGGAAAGCGATCTTGCTCCGGCGATCATCGGGCTGCTGAACGACCCGGGGCGGGCGCGTGCGATGGGCGCGGCGGGATCGCGATGGGTCCGAGAGGCGTTCGCGGCGGAGCGCGCGGATGCCCTTTGGCTGGAGTTGTTTCAGGAGGTGATGGGCGGGAAACCGAACAGGCCACCGCGGATCAAATGGCGACTGATGACGCCGGGGGTGGCGCTGCGGATGCTCCGGGGCGCGATCCAAGGAGCGCGGTGATGGGTGGGACTCGCCGCAGTTCGTGGGACGCACGGCGCCGGTCGCGGGTACTCGCGGCCGCTTGGTATCGCCTTTCATCCGTATTGGTGACATGCATGCCCATGCGCCGACATCGGCTCGCGATGGCGCTCATGGAAGTTCCGTGGCTTCGTCCGGCCATCGCGCGATTCGCGGGGATCGTCTGGCCGGTATTTCCGAGAGTCGAAAGCACCTGGTCGTTGCCCTTTGGCGTGAAAGACCGGGGGCCGCAGGCGATCTTTCGGAGCATAATCCGCGGTGCGGATGCGTTTATCGATGGGGGCGCGAACCTGGGATGGTACAGCTGTCTCGCCGCGGTGGCCGGAGTTGGCGAGATCATTGCCGTGGAGCCGGTGCCGCAGACGGCGCGACTCCTGAAACACATGGCGAGGTGGAACCATTTTGCGCGGCTCCGCGTCTTGCAATGTGCGATGGGTGACGGGCGGGGGACGGCACGGTTTGTGGTTCCCGATGCGCCGTTTCCCGAGATGGGACACGTCGGTGCGGATGGGGAGGGACGCGCGCGGGACGTGCAGGTCTTGGGTCTAGCGGATGTATTGGGCATGCTGGCTGCCGAGCGTCGCCGGATCGTGGTGAAGCTCGATGTGGAGGGTCACGAGCTGACGGTCGTGCGCGGCGGGGTGCCGGGGGTGTTTCGGGACCGGATCGCGGGAATGATGATCGAGGTGCACCTTGGCTGTTTTGATGAGCCCGTTGAGGCCCTTGCGGACTTGGCCGGGGCCATCGAGTGCATCGGGTCCCCGATGGTCATGATCCCGGATGATCCCGGGGTGGGGCCCTTGGCGCGCTTCTGGCGCAACGCGACCGGGCGTTTTCCGCTGAGGCCGGCCGCGGATGAGGACGTGCGGCGGAGGGTCGCGGCGCGCGAGATCCGCGAGGTGTACCTGTTGGCGAGACGGGCCGGAGGTTAAAAACGTAGCCGATCGCCTCGGGCGATTGGCTGCCAAACGCTCACGCGTTCGGCTACGGGAGGCGCTGCGGCTATTTTTGAGCTAGCGGCGCGAGCAATCCTTATCCCATGAGACATCCCCGCATCCATGCGATCTGCCCCGCGCTCAACGAAGAGGTGTTCATTGGGAACACGCTGAGCGCGCTGTACCCGTACTGCTCCGGCATCAGCGTATTGACGCAGTACGACCGGGACTGGTATGGGAAGCCCGTCAGGCCAGATCGGACGATCCAGATCGTCGCCGACTTTCCAGATCCGGAGGGCAAGATCCAGCTGGTTCTGCGGCGGTGGCGGGATCAGGCGGCCGCGCTCAACTGCGAGATGACTGCGGTGGCCTCCCGCGCGCATCGGGGAGTCGGTTCGCACGGATCGACGTCGGAGCAGATCCGCGCTCTCCACGATGCCCCGGACTATTTCCTGATCGTGGACGCGGATGAGATCTATGATTCTGAGACATTGCCGAGAATCATCGATTACGTGATGGTGAAACGGCCGCGGGCGGCACGGGTGCACGGGTACAACTATCTGCGATCCTGGAACCGCCGAGTGCCCAGGGAGGTGGTGCGGTTCTGCCATTTTGGGTTTGTGCGGACGGGGCTGCGCTTTGAGCACATCCGGGAGATCACGTGGAACGAGCACCGGTTCAGCAAGGCGTTGCGGATGCTCCGGTTGCCCGATTTCTCTGCACGGTTGTTTGGGTTCATCACGGTGCCGCCAGATGTGGGGCATTTCCACCATGGCTGCTGGTTGGGGGACAACGCCCGGTTGGCGGCAAAGGCCCGGAAATCGGCCCACACGTGGGCCGACACACCCGATTATGCGGCCTCAGTCGATCGGTATCCGACGGTGCACATCCCGACTTTCGATTTGCCCCGCAACATCCGGGAGGCGGAGTGGCCGGAGGGGTGGATTGAGCGCGGAGCACGGGGTTCGGGGTGCTAGGTGCGGGGTGCGGCTAGCGACTCGCGGCGAGGGACGAGGGGTGACATGCATGGTGGCTAGTCGCTCGTTCCTAGCTGCTCCTTCAAAAGCATGAGCGAAGCTTCAAATTTGAATCGGCTACGGGTGCTAGCGGTGGTGCCGACGCCGTACGTGTTTGGTCTGCAGGTGGTGACCCTGGATTTCTTTTCGCGGTTGCGGGAGTGGGCAGATTGCCACTTCCTGATCACGCGATGGAACGATGGGGACTTCCCGAGGCGCCTGGAGGCGATGTCGATTCCCCACACGACCTCTTGGTTGGGGATGTTCTCCAGAAAACTGGATCCGGAGAATTTGCGGATGACGCTGGAGTGTGCCTATCGCGCGCCGCAGTTGTACGGGTGCTTCTGGCGACTGGTGAGGGAGTTCCGGCCCGATGTCATTTATACCGCCAATAACCATGAGCTGATCCTGCTGTATCCTATGTTAAGGTTGATGAGAATCCCGGTGGTGTGGCATATGCACGATCCGCCGCCCAATATCCCATTCCAGCGCGCGAGTTTCCGAGTCTGGAGACAGCCGGTGACGCGGTTCGTGACGATCGCGGAGGACGTGCGGGATCGGCTGGTCCAG
>JADLBR010000537.1 GCA_020847615.1 Verrucomicrobiia bacterium | reverse complement strand
GCCGCCAAAGCCTCACGGCTTCGGCTACATTTTCTGCCCCGGTGGTGCCCCGAATGCCCGCCGTCAGGCGGGCGGCCGGGGCAAGGTGACTCGAAAAAATACCATCGGCTCGCACAGAGCGGCCCGGGGACGATCCGCGCTCCACGGGCCTTCGGCCGAAATCAGGCGATGTCCCGAGACCATGGCGGCGCCCGGTTTCGCACGCAACGCTTTGGAGCGCGGTGCGTCCTCGCACCGCTTTGCGCCGAAGCGGGTGAGAAATATTTATCCCCCGGTGGTCCGGCGGCTGCCGGATGGGATCTTGTTCGAAACTTCGTGGCCATGGTCGCGGCTCCAGGTCCTCCCTCTCCGCGGCCCGCGACAAACCCTCCCTTGCCCCACACGCTCCCCGCGGCTATGCTTGATCAAGGAAAATGGTTCTAGAGATCGTCAAGTATGGCCACCCCGCGCTCCGGACGCCCGGGGCCCGCATCGAGGAGATGACGCCCGAGTTGCGCCAGTTCGCAGAGGCCATGATCGACGCCATGCGCAAAGCCGAGGGTGTCGGCCTCGCCGCTCAGCAGGTCGCGCGTCCCATCCAGCTCTGCGTGCTCGATGTCCCCCAATCCGAAGATCGCCCCTCCACCCTGTGGATCGGCGGGCAATCCCGCCCGCTCGACAAGCACATGCCCATGGTGCTCATCAATCCCGAGGTCAAACCCGGCCGCGACAAGGTCCTCGGCACCGAGGGCTGCCTCAGTTTCCCGGAGATCAGCGCGGAGATCCGCCGCCCCGCGCGCTGCAAGGTCACCGCGCTGGACATCGACGGCAAGCCCATCGCGTTCGAGTGCGACGGCCTCCTGTCCCGCGCCATCCAGCACGAGGTCGATCACCTGAAGGGCATCCTCTTCATCGACCGCATGGATTCCGCCACCAAGCACAGCCTCAAGCGCGACATCCAGGCCATCCAGCAGGAAACCCTCCACGCGCTCAAGGCCGCGGCCTAGCAGCCTGTCGGACTTCGCCAAGTCCGATCAGGCTGCTAGAAAGCAAAACCGCCTTAACAACAAAGAGTCATAACGGTGGTCCAAACGATGTCGCAAGGTCTCATGCGGGTTGACCCAACAATTCACTCTCCTACGGAAACTGCTCATTTTCAAAAAGAAGGCGGTTTTGCCAGAGGAGTTTGCCGGACGAAGCCCGGCAAACTCCTAGGCGACTTCCGATCCCGCCCCCACGGGTGGCCACGAAATCGACTTGCGGGGAGACCGACCCGCGCCAAAATACCCGAACTTTAAACCAAAGGAGGAACATCATGGCAATCGCCGTCGGAACCAAAGCCCCCGATTTCACCCTCAAGTCCAAGGACGCCGAGGGCGTCAAAGATATCAAGCTGAGCGAGAATTTCGGCAAGAGGAACACCGTCCTGCTTTTCTTCCCACTCGCCTTCACGAGCGTCTGCACGAAGGAGATGTGCGACATCACGCAGGGCATCAAGGCATATCAGGATCTCGATGCCGCCGTTTTCGGGATCAGCGTCGATAGCCCATTCTCCCAGGAGGCGTGGGCCCAGAAGGAGAATATCGGCATCCCCCTCCTCAGCGACTTGAACAAGAAGACCGCCGCGGCTTATGGCGTCCTGCTCGACGATCTCCTCGGCTTCGGTTCCACCTCGGCCCGCGCCGCGTTCGTGATCGATAAGGGGGGCGTCGTGCGCTACGCCGAGCAGACCCCCACGCCCAAGGACCTCCCCGATTTCGCGAAGATCCAGGCGACGCTCAAGGGGCTCTGAGGCCCTTCAGCGCTCGACAAACACCCCGTCTCCAAACGGGTTCGACACCGCGCCCCGGGCATTGCCCGGGGCTTGGTGTCCGTGCGCCACGATGACGCCGCAATCCCTCACCCGGTAACCGTGCCCTTCGTTGTCGCGGGCTATGCTCTGCGCCGCGCGTATGGAGCCGCCCGATAGGGCCTGGAATCCCGCCAAGAAGCATCCCTCGGCCACGGCCTCGCCCGCATCGATCGAGCCACCATACTCGGCGACATAGCCCGAGCCCAGCCCCTGGCCACGATCATCCGCACCCCGCGAACGGGATCGGCAGGCATCGATGTGCCCGCCCATGTAGGCGAAATACCCAGCATCCCCAGAGCGTTCAACCGCGGTGCCCTGGCAACGGATCGTCCCGTTGCGCCGCGCCGTGAAGCCATAGTAGAAGCCAGACACGACGACGTTCGAGCCGCACCAAATATGGCCACCCTCGTCAGCCAGTACCCCCGACGCGTTGCCCCGCAACGCCGGCGACGCGTTTTCGATCCTCAGGTCACCCAATTCTCCGAGCGCATGATTCTGCCCGACGTAAATCCCATCCGTAGGCCCACTCCACCGCAAGACGGTCGCCGGTGAGCCCCCGTCGCACGCGCCGACAATCCCCAGCCTCGCCCCGAAAGGATGGTGCACCGTCAGCGTCCCACGTTGCTCGTGCGACCCGGGTCCTAGGCGGACCACGACCCACGACGATCCAGGGATGGTCCAGCGCGCGACGCCCCTGAGCGCATCGGTGAGAGACCCCGCATCCCCGGGCACCAGCACCTGCACGCGGTTGGATGCGCCCACATCCCAGCACTCGAATAGCCTGCCACCCTCCCCTTCGGCCCAACCGCCCGCAATGCACCACGCGCACACCACCACGAGCCACCGCGCCGCCCGGCCCACCCCGGCCCCCGAGGCCTTGGCATCGCACGCCGACGACCAGCGCCCCGGCCCCAGCATGGTCGCGCCCGCCATCGCCCCTCAGGCAGGCTTCTGGGCCATCCGGAAGTCCACCTGCATCTTTCCGAAATCGACTTTCAGCACCTCGACGCGCACCCGGTCCCCCATCGCGATGGTCTTGCGCGTCCGGCGACCCCTGAGCAGCGCCCGGCCCCCGTCGAACACGTAGAAATCATCGCCCATGCTCGACACCGGCACCAGTCCCGTCAGCCCCAGTTCGGGAACGTCCACGAACGCCCCGATGTGGATGACCTCCGTGACCATCCCCGCATAAGCCTGCGGCCGCCCCGCATCCAACTGTTCCTGCAGGAACGTGAACAGCTTCAACTTTCGGCTCGCCATCTCGGCCTCCGCCGAGTTGCGCTCCGTCGCGGAGATGTGCTCCGCCACCGAATCCAGATCTTTGCTGGAGGGCCGGCGCGCCCCCGTCTCGAACGTCGCGCGATGCACTATCAGGTCCGCGTACCGCCGGATCGGGGAGGTGAAGTGCGTGTAGTCCGCCTTCGCAAGCCCGTAGTGCCCCAGGGGTTTCGGCGCGTAACGGGCGCGCTTGAGCGAACGCAGCAGCCCGATCCGAAGCGCGGGCCCGCACGGATGATCGCGCAGTTTGGCCAATAGCTTCACCACCTCGGCCCGCCGCGCGAGATCCCCGATCACGATGCCGTGGGCCCGCACGATCGAGCGATACTCCTCCAGGCGATCCGGATCCGGGTCCTCGTGGATCCGGTAGACGGCCGCGCGCCCGCCGCGCTTCAGGTGCCGCGCCACCGCCTCGTTCGCCAACAGCATGAACTCCTCGATGAGCTGGTGCGATTCGTCGTGCTCCACCCGCTCGATCGACTTGATCCGCCCGCACTCGTCGATCCAGACCTTCACCTCCGGCATGTCCAGGTCGAGCGACCCCGCTTTCATCCGCTGCGAGCGCAGCCGCTGTGCCAGAAAGTGCGCGTCGCGGATCATGCCCTCCACCGGACTGCGCGCCTGCCCCCGGATCACCGCCAGCACATCCCCATAGGCGAACCGATGCCGCGACCGGATCACCGCCGGGTAGAACTCCGCTCCGGTCACGCGGCACATCCTGTCGAGCCGGAACTCCACGCATTTCGTCAGCCGCTCCACGTGCGGCCTGAGGGAACACAATTCATTGCTCAGCGCCTCGGGCAACATCGGCAGCACCCGGTCCACCAGATACGTGGAATTCCCGCGCTTCCGGGCCTCGCGGTCCAGGGCCGATCCCGGTTTCACGTAGTGCGACACGTCCGCGATGTGCACCCAGAGCCGCCAGCCCCCGCCATCCTCCCGCCGCACGCAGATCGCATCGTCAAAATCCTTCGCGTCCGGCGGATCGATCGTCACCACGTCATGGTCCCGGCAGTCCCGCCTGCCGTGCAGGTCGCCCGCCCGCACCTCCGCCCCGAATCGTCGCGCCTCCTCGACCACCTCCCCCGGGAAATCCGTCGGCAGCTTGTGCTGGCGAATGACGGCTAGAACGTCCACCCCGGGATCGCCATGCCGTCCGATCCTCTCCGTCAGCACCCCCTCGGGGTTGCGATGGCGGTCCTGCCAATCCAAGAGCGACACGACCACCTTGTCGCCCACGCTGGCCTTGGCGCCGCCCTTGATCCGCGTGTCCGCCAGGTACACGTCGTGCGGGAACCTCGGGTCGTCGGGCTCGACGAAGTACAATTGCTTGCCCCGCCGCAGGGTCCCCACCAGTTCCGCGTTGGCCCGCTCCAAGATCCTCACGACCGAACCGCGCCGCTCGCCCTCTCGCCCGCGTCGCGCCGGACGCCCGCGCCCCT
>JADLBR010000580.1 GCA_020847615.1 Verrucomicrobiia bacterium | reverse complement strand
GCATCCGTGTCCATCCGTGGTTGAACCCCGCGCCCCTGCGGGAGATTCCCTCCATGGTTCGCCCATAAGACGTTCCCTTTCTCCGAATAAGAGTATCTCATTGATCGAATGCGCCAGGCTTTTGCCGTTAAGTGTTTCATAACAATACAAAATTTGGTTGAAGGCCGCCACCGCCTTCCCCAACCTATCCCTATCGCGGTGCGCCGCCTCGGTGGGCCGCGGATATGGCATACCGTCGGGAGCAACAGAGTTGCTAATGGTTATGAAAGCGCGCCTTCTCATCGGCACTCTCCTCCTGACCCCCGCCCCCGCCCAGAGGCACGTCGTCCCGATCATCGACATCCTCCGCCCAACTGCGCGCGGGCACCACGCTCATAAACAGGCGTCATTGCGATTGCCGCCGGCGCGTACCACAGTCTGGTGCTGAAGGAATGACATTAGGAGAATTATGAAGAAGAAAACACAACACAGCGTACGTAGCGAACTCTTGCTGGTTTTGTTTTTGTTGGGCACAAGCCACACAGCACTTTCACAACGACCGCAAGACAATTGGTACTTGCTGAACACGTGGACGAAAACAGGTGTGGCGACGAACGGTGGGTTGAGTGCCCCTTATGGTGTCGCAGTCGGGCCGGATCGGCGCATTTACGTGGGCGATCAAAGTCTGGGATGCATTCAAATCTACCTCCCTGATGGTACCTTCAGTTCTGCGATTACAAATGGCTTTGGCGATGGTCAGTCTTTCAGTCAGCCTCGAGGCATGATCTTCGACAGTTTAGGAAATCTATACGTGGCCGATTCTGGAAACAACTGCGTGTACCTATTCTCCTCTAATGGTAGTTTCGTCCGCAAAATAGGCCAGGGCACTGGTTCTGGAAACGGCCAATTGTCGGGCGTGGTCGATGTGGGAGTAAGTGGTGACGGAGAGGTCTTCGTGCTGGAATCGGGAAATGTCCGAGTTTCCGTATTTGACACCAATGGAACATTCCTTCGGAAGTGGGGAGGTTACGGCTCTTTGGCCGGGCAATTGTCCAGCCCCTACAGCATTGCAGTTTCACCAGATGGCCGCGTGTACATTTGTCAAGTTCCATTCAACCAGCAGGGAACAGATGTCAAGTTGAAGGAATTCGATCGAAACGGATTATATGTTCGATCGACCAGCAACTTCGAAGGTATTGGGGATTTTGGCCGTAGTTATGCCTTTTGGGAATGTGGGGGGAGCGTTCGTCTTGATCCGAGTGGCCAGATCCACCAGCTTTTTGGATTTTGGGCCCTTTACAGTACGGGGGCGCCAAATCCCGACGATAGTCCCTATGTCATCGTTCGTAACAGAGAGCTGGTAGAGCAATTCCGCTACTCTCCCCAATGGATTGGACCGGGCAATAACGACTATCACTTTCCATGCCATGCCATTGGGCCGGATGGAACGATGGTTCTGTGTACTAAGTCTACCAAGACACTGCGGATTTTTAAGATGACGTTTCGTGACCAGTGGATTCCGCCACTCAACTGCATTGCAATTCCTGGGGTATGGAAGACTCGGCAAAGGCCAAACAGTCCGTTGGTCGATATTGATTATCAGGTGACGGATGCTGATGATACAACCGTAACAGTTGGCGCCCTGATTTTCACCAACAGCAGTGCGACGCCGTCGCTCGCGGCGTGCATCCGGAATCCGACCTTTGTCGAAGGCACATCCAGCAACCTGGGCCCCGGTATCACGGCCAACGAGGTCCATCGCCTCACCTGGAACGCGGGCGCGGATTGGAGCGTGAACCTGGGGGACTACCGCGTGGCCATTCTGGCGCAGGACAGCCGGACCAACCTGCTGGACATTCATTACCTCTCGCTGCCGGCCGACAACGGGATGCCGGCCCTGAAGATCAGCCGGAGTCCGGTGGGGACCGCGGATTTCATGCAAGTCTGGTGGTGGCTGCTGGCGACGGGCGATCCCGGGATCACGCTGGCGTCGAACCAGATCTTTGGGGTGTCTGGGACGTACGCGGCGCAGCAGTTCTGTACGAACGGGACAACGACTCCCTTGGGGCGAACTTACGTCTTTGAAAAGATGCACGCTCGCGAGGCGACGGCCCAGGAGGTTCAATGGGCCAAACAGGGCAACATGCCCGCGGGCAGTTCGCCAAACCAGTGGTCGCCGGGGCGAACGGTTGCGGGGCGTCCGAGCAAGGTGAACGAGTGGGGCTTTGACACCGGCACTTGGGACACAAACGCGTGGAAGTGGGTCGTGCCGCTGCCTTGAGGTCGCTCGCGCGGGCGGAGACGCATGAACGGGAGCGCGCCAAGCGGGTCGTGGGCATCGCCGGGGGCGATGCGCCTGGGGTGCCTGCGCGGGTGGCCGCCTGACGCGAAAGTGTGTAGCCACGGTCGCCAGACCGTGGACCCCCAGGCAAGCCGAGCGGTCCCATCTGTGGCCAGATGGGCTACATCACGCCGTAGCGGCGAGCGAGCGCGAATCGGGGCACCGCTCGCTTACGCCAAGGCGTCTGGCCCGCCCCACCAGCGCCCCCGCACCAAACGCTTGCGCGTTCGGCTACGTTGGGGCCTCGCCGCGATGCTTCTGGGCACCTGCGCGGCCCCGGTCGCCCGCGGCGACGCCTACTACGCCTACGAGCAGCGCTCGGAGCCGCAGGGCATCATCGCCAACCAAAGTACCCTTCATGCCCCGGGCACGACCCTCACGACAGCCACGGCGCCCTTGAGCGGGAGCGGGTACGCCTTCGGCTATTGGTCGCTGAATGGCGAGCGGGTCTCGGACTCGCTGGGGCAGGCTAAGACGATCGCGACCTTCACGCTGATCTCCAACACGACGGCGATCGCCTGGTATTTCTCGCCCTCCGCGGACACCAATGCCGATGGCATCGCGGATTATCTCCAGTGGCGGTACTACGGTTCCCTCACCAATGGGGGTGGCAGCGACAGCGACGGGGATGGATTTACCCTCTCGGAGGAACTGACGCGCGGGTATTGCCCCCTGATCCCCGACGCGCCGTCCGACGGCGGCGTGATGATGCGTCTGTCGGACGTGG
>JADLBR010000536.1 GCA_020847615.1 Verrucomicrobiia bacterium | reverse complement strand
GCCAAAGCCTCACGGCTTCGGCTACATTTTCGGCACAGGTGGTCCGGCGGCTGCCGGAAAAGCCCCACAGCCCCCTAGCCTGCAAATTTCACGCGAGTGCGTGAAATATGCAGGCTCAAAGGAAAACCGCGCTCTGAAATGCGGGTCTTCGATCGGATTGCGGCACAAGAATCGCGGCCGACACTTTGTCATTTCGAAAAATGGTGTTCGGAAGCGCGCCTGTGCATCTTAACCTATTGCTATTGCGCGGTTTTCCAAGAGCCCGGACACTCCACAGCCCGCAAGGCTGTGAAATGTCCGGGCTAGGGCCGCGGGCCGGCAAGCATCCGTTCGAGCGCCTCCTTGAGCGTCACGAGGTGAAACGGTTTCTGGATGAACTCGGTGAAATCCTGTCCCTCAAAATGGCGGGCCGTCTCCTCCTCGTTGAAACCGCTGCAACGAATCACAGGGATGTCGGGCCTGATCCGACGGAGCGCGCCGAACGTCGCCACCCCATCCATCTGCGGCATGACGATGTCCAGGACGACGCAGGCGATCTCTCGCCCTTGCGCGGCGAAGATCTCGACCGCCTCTTTGCCGTTGGCGGCCCGGATCGTCCGAAACCCGCAGCGCTCCACCATCGCCGCGCAGAGATTCCGCACGGCATCCTCGTCATCGACGACCAGGATCGTGCCCCGGCGCGCCTCGGAACTCGCCGGCGCCACCCCCGCCGCGGGAGCGCGCTCGTCGCGGTGGTCGCTCGCCTCCGCCGAGACGGGCAACAGCACCTCGATGGAGGTCCCGCGGCCCATCGCGCTCTCGACGATGATCGCGCCATCGTGCGCCTGGACGATGCCGAGGACGGCGGACATGCCCAGGCCGCGACCCTTGAGCTTGGTCGTGTAGAATGGATCGAACAGTTGCTCGAGCGTCTCGCGGCCCATGCCGCAGCCGGTGTCGGTGACCCTGATCATCGCGAATCGCCCCGGCGCGGGCCTCTTCGCGATGCGGCTCCGGTTCAGGTACGAGGGGTCGCACTCCCTGGCGCCGGTCGCGATGGAGACGGTCCCGGGCCCGTCCCCGATGGCCTCGGCCGCGTTCGTGATCAGGTTCATGACCACCTGCTGGATCTGGCTGGGATCGGCCAGGACGGGCGGCACGCACTCGTCGATGTGGAGGTCGAGCGCGACATTCTTTGCGATCGCGGCCCTGAGCATGCGGGCGTTCTCGGCCACCAGTTCCCCGATGTTGAGGGGACTTATGACGGCCTTGCCCTTGCCCGCGTAGGCCAGCATCTGGCGCGTGAGCTGCGTCGCGCGCCCCGTGGCCAGCATCGCCTGATCGACCGATGATCTCGCGGGCGACCCGGCGGGAAGATCCGCGCCCGCCATGTCGAGGTTCCCCTGGATGGCCATCAGGAGGTTGTTGAAGTCGTGCGCGATGCCGCCCGCCAGCACGCCGAGGCTCTCCAGCTTCTGCGCGTGCAGCAGGCGGCGCTCCATCTCGAACTTCTCCTCCTCCGCCCGGGCCCTGGAAGAGATGACCCCGTGCATGTAACCCGCGGCGAGCAGGGCCAGGACCACGCCCAGGGGCAGGATGATCCAGAGGCGCGCCTGTTTCGCGGGATCGGCAAAGAATTCCGGCGTGGGCACACAGGTGATGCGGAAGGCGCGGTCGGCGAAAGGGAAGTCCAGCGTGTGATGGAAGCGCGCGTCCGGGTCTTCGGGGAAACCGGCCCGGGCGAATAGGGCGCGGGCGCCCCCATCCGCCACGAGTTCCGACACCTTCAGCGCGAGGCCCCGGGGCATGGCCTTGCGGAGCGCGCGATTCACGACGTCGCCCGTGTCGATGGTCGCGACGATGAACCCCTCGAGGCCCTCGCGGCGCTGCGCGACAGTCGCCGCGGGCCGGTCGCGGTCGTGGACCGGAGCGATCAGTTGCAGGGTGGATTCGGCGCCCTCCGCGGTCGGCCTGGGGCGGGCGATGGCCGCGGGGCGCCCCGTGTCACATGCGCGCGATAGCGCCGCCAGTCGCGCCGGGTCGGACGCGAGGTCACTCCCGATCGCAGCGCCGCTCTCCCCCCTGGGCTCGGCGTGCATGACGGGGTAGGTGTCGCCCCGCCCGGCCGCAGGAACCCGGGCCGCCCACAGCAGGGACCGGCAGGTGGTCTCGCGCATCATCGGTTGCACGAAGGACCGAAACTCGCCGGCATCGACGTCCTGGGAACACTCGAAGAAGCGCCGGATCGAGTTGACCAGCGCGAGGTATCGGGTGAACTCGGCCCTGAGGCTCCCGGCTTGCTCCGCCGCCTCGATGCGGAACAGGTCGGCCCATTGCTCTCGCTTGAGGCGTTCTGCCTCCCAAAACATGCCCGCGGTCACGAGCAGGCCCAGGGTCGCCACCAGCGCGCTCTCGAGATGCCCGCGCCTCCCCTCCCCGGTCCTTGGGAAACCCGTGCGCCATCGAATGAGCGCCATGCCCCCCAGCAGCACCAGCGCCGCAATCCCCGCCCCGATGATCGGTGGCCGGCGCGCCGCGTCGAGCCGCGCCCGCCATTCGTCCGCGACAATGTCCACGCCCACGGCCATGAGCACCCCGCCCCGCTCAGGGTCGAACACGGGCGCCACCGCGGTGATGAAGGTCCCATACTCATCGGTCACCGGGCCGTCGACAAACGCTCGACCCGAGCGCAGCACCTCCCAGTCCCCGGGCGACGGCTGCTGATACACCTCGCCCGGTTGCGAGGACATGGGGTCGTCCTCATCGAGGGTCTCTGGCCCGAACACGATCTCGCCCTGGCGGATGGCCATGCTGTAGATGCTTCTCCGCGGGACCAGCCCGGCAAAGGCCGCCATGCGCGCGCGGATCTCCTCGAACGCCGCGGTCCCCGCGTCCGCGCGGGTGAATGTCAGTGCCCTGGCCACCTCGGGGCTGATCATGTCGGCCACCTGGATGGCCTCCCGCAGGAGTTCCTCGCGCATCCGCAGGTCCGTCTTGCGCGCGCTCCAATCGCCGGCCAACCAGCCCAGCCCGACGATCGCGACCGCCCCGAAGATCGCGCGCCAATCCAACAACATAGAGAACACTGTCATTAGATTTTCTGTTTCGTCAAGGTGGGTCCCCACGACCGGCCGCGCCCCGCAACCGGTCCACCGCGCGGCCCATCGCACGGCGCTCTACCGCTGGACAAACGCGCGGGCGAAATCCAGTGTGCCGCCATGGTGGCCACGTTTCGCCGATGTGCGCTCATCGCCCTCGCCGGCATCCTCCCGGGCGCACGCGCGTCCGAACTGTCGACCCTCTCGGAATCGCCGGAGCCCTTCAGCTTCGCGGTGCTCGGCGACCTGCATTACTCGCGACCCGATTTCAAGGCCCAGGAGACGGCGGCCCATATCGCGGCGGCCATCGCGGACGTCCGGCCCCCCGTGGCGTTCATCTGCCAGACCGGCGACCTGGTGCACGGGGAAAGGCCCGAGGGCGGAAAACAGTTGGACAAGGCCGAGATGCGGGAGGAGCTGGAATTCGCGATGGGGGACATGGCGGCGCGGTTCCGGTTGCCGGTCTTCATCGCGGTGGGGAACCACGACAAGAACGCAGGCGGTTCGCCCTTCTCCGAGGTCGTGCTGCCGGTCCTGTCGCGCCAGCTGGGCGGGCTGATCGCGCGCCCTCACTACGCCTTTCGCCACGGGAACTCGTGCTTCGTTTTCCTCGACTACGGCGATTATTCGGAGACGGGCACCACGATGGATTATGCGGCGCAGCGCGAGTTCCTCGCGCGAACATTGGCCAGCGCGCGGGCGCTGCCCGGCGTGGCGCACGTGTTCACGTTCGGCCACTTTCCCCTCTGGCCCGTCGCCCGTCCGGGATTCATGAGCCGCCGCTTCACCGGCTCGGTCCTCCCGCTCCTAAAACAATACCCCGTGGACGCGTATTTCTGCGGCCACACGCACAACACGGGCGCATGGGTGCGCCGCGTCGATGGGGTTCCCATCACCCAGATCAAGGGCGTGGCCATGGACAAGAGCGCCCAACTGAAGCCCATGGAGGAGGCGCGGACCCCACTCATCCCGCCCGACGAACTGGGCTATGGATGGGGTTACCTCTCGGGCCCGCCGAACGGTTTCTTCCTCGTCGCCGTGGAAGGCGCGCGGGTGCGCGTGCAGCTGCGCTCTGGCCGCACGACCCTGAGGGAATTCGAATGGCAACGGCCCGGCCAGATCACGGATATCGTCAAGCCGACGCCGCCCCTCCCCGCCGCGGTCACGGACGAGGGTCTCCGCGGCGCCTCCTCCGCCACGCTCATCTTCACCCCATGGGCCGAGGAACGCGCCGATGTGAACATACTGCTCAACGGCGAAGTGGTCGCCCGGGCGCAGCTCGATCCGATGCCCCGCTATGCGGCGTTTGCCAAGGAGAACCGGATCGCGCTGCCCCCAGAGGGCCTGAGGCTTCTGCGGCTGGAGAACGAGATCTCGGTGGACAATCCCGGCGGGGCCATCTTCGGCATCGGCAACGTGCGCCTCGAGGTCGGGCTCGCCGACGGGACCACCGCGAGCACGCGCGTCTCGGACCGGTATCTCTTTTCGGCCAGCAGGGCCGAGGCGGAAGCGGCCCATAAGGCCACCTACGGATGGGATATCATCCCCGCCGGGGTCATCGCTGCGGCCAACCTCGGGCAATCGCTCGGCCCAACGCGCCTGAACTTTCAGTCCGGCGCGGCGCGGCCGTTCTGACGCCGGGATCCGTCGAAGCCGTGGCGCGCGGAGGCCACCGGGGGCGGCGCCGCGGCCCTACTCGCGTTCGGGCGCGGGCCGCAGGTTGCCGGGTCCGATTTGCGCGACGGGACCCCGGGCGACATGGAACGGGTTTTCGCCCACGATATTGCCCGTGCCCGCGACCACGAGGGCGGGGCCCTGGTCGATCGCGCCGGCGTTGCCCAGCACCGTGTTGTGGTCGGCCCCTTCCTTCAAAACGATGACGGGTGGCGGACAATCCTCGAATCGGTTGCGGAGGATGAGGTTGCGCTCGTTGAGGCCGGGGAGCTGGCACCACTGCCAGACCACGATGCCCGCCCGGCACCCGCGGAGCAGGTTGTTCGCGACGAGGCACTCGGAGGCGTCGTTGATCTCGATGTTCTGGCAGCCGACGAGGGTATTGCCCACGGCGGCGCAATGGCGCGCGAAGTGGTCGAAGTCGATGCCCTCCGCCGCGGTATTCTCGATGCGGCAGTCGTAGACCCCGCTGTGGCACGCGCTGTAGAAGGCGATGCCGCGATGATGCGCGCCCCTGACGGTGCATCCGATGATGCGGATGCCCTCGAGCCGGGGTCCGGTCGGACCCTTCTCATAGCTGTACGGGCCGTGGAGAAAGATGCCGCTGTGGCTGCTGTGGTCCAGCGGGGCGACGGGCCACGCGTCGCGGTTCAGATCCAGCACGAGGCCCTGAATCGTGAGGCCCCGGATGTCGCGCCGCCCGTCGAAGATGTTCATCGGATGCAGGACGGCGGCATCTGCCGCGATGTCGGCACCCAAGGGCTCGGCGAGCACGATGCGGTCCGGTTGAACCTCGCGGACCGTGCCGTTGACGTACGGGATGCGGTGGGGCCGACCGTCCGGGGTCTGGCTCTCCCGGTTCGCTCCCTGGATCTCGATGCGAAGACCGGGGGAAAAGACATCGCCCTGGCGCACGAAGAGCGCGGTGTCGCCCCGCCCGGCCGCCCGCGTCGTCCGGGTCCACCGCCCGGGGGCAAGCCGGAGCACGACCTCGCCGCGGCCGATGATCCGCGCGCCCGAGAGGCCATCGAGGCTCAGCTGCGCCCCCACCTCGTACGTCCCGGCAGCCAGGATCGCATCCCCGCCCCCCTGCCGCCGCAGGGCATCGAGCGCGGCCCTCAGCGCGGGCGCGTCATCGCCGGGCCCCGGCGACACCACGATCGCTTCGCCGGCGACACATGCCAGGGGCAATAGCCACGGCGCGGTCCACGACGAGACAACCTTCCGCCAACGCGCCCCGCTCACCGGCAACCTCGCGCACATCCCGGCATCATACCGGCCGATGCCCGATTCCACCACCCGGCTTCGGATTGTCGCGGGGCGGCCCTCATCACCACATGCTCCCAAAATGGACCAGCGTCACTTGGCCGGGCCGTCGGCCCTGAGGTCCCGCAATTCCAGGCGCAGGGCGTCCAGGGATAGATTCACGTCCCGCAGGAACTGGACCAGGGCCACCACGAGGCATGCCATCGCCCCGATGAAGAGGACACAAATCAGCCACGCGATCTCGATGGCAAACCACCGCCCGACAAAGAGCGCCACGATCAAGAGGCTCGCCAAGAGGGCGTTGATCAGCACCAGGGCGATCGCGCCGCGGATGAGGCGACCGCGCCGATCCAGGATGGCAAGCTGGCCGCGCAACCGGTGGCGGTTGTCGCCGTCGGCTTCGCGCAGCTCGCGCCCCAGCGCGCGCGAGCGGTCGACGACCCGGGCCAGCCGGTTGGTCATCGTCAGCAACAGCAGCCCGACCCCCGATATGAGGATCACGGGCCCGATCGCCGTCTGCAGCAGGGGCACCAGTTCGTTGAGGGTCAGGGGCGGCATGGCGCATATACGATAGTCCGCCCCCGGAGGGTCGCAACGGCGCAGATGGGTCCGGTCTCGCGCCCGCCACGCTTCCGGGCTAGATTGTCGCCGTCCCAAATGAAGAAATGGCTCAAGTGGCTGTGGTACAGGATGACGTCGTGGCGTTTTCGCCGCACGGTGCTTCGCCTGCGGGCGCGCGCGTGGCGGCGCATGCTTTTCCGGACGAGATTCATCGCGGTCACCGGCAGCGTGGGCAAGACGACGGCGAAGGAGTGCCTGGCGGCGATCCTGTCGAAACGGCACCGGACCGCGAAGACGCGATACAATCGGAATGGCGCCCGCGGGGTCTCCCGCACGATCCTGTCGATCCGTCCGCGGCATCGCTTTGCCGTGGTCGAGGTGGCCACGGAGGCGCCGGGCCAGCTCGCGCAGTCGGCCCGACTGGTGCGGCCCGACGTGGCGGTCGTGCTGGCCGTGGCCGGGACGCACACCTACAATTTCAAGGGGTTGGACAACACGGCGGCCGAGAAGGCCAGGCTGCTCGATTTCCTGCCCCCCAAGGGGCTGGCGATCCTGAATGCGGAGGACCCGCGCGTGCGGGCGATGGCGGCGGGGCGCGATATCGAGGCGAAGATGTTCGGGCGCTCGCCCGGGCTGGACTTGTGGGCGGAGGAAGTCTCATCGAGGTGGCCAGCGCGGCTGACGTTTCGCGCGCACACGTCCATGGAGGCGGAGTGGGTGCGGACCCAGCTGGTGGGCGAGCACTGGCTGAATTCCGTGTTGGCGGCGATGCTGGCCGCGCGATGCCTCGGGGTCCCGCTGAAGGACGCTGCGGCGGCGGTGGCGGGCGTCGCGCCCTTCACGGCGAGGATGCAGCCGGTGCCGCTGCCGTGCGGGGCGACGGTCCTGCGGGACGAGGCCAACGGGGCCATGGACACGATGGAGGCGGCACTGAAGGTGATGCGGGAGGCCACGGCGGATCGCCGCGTGCTGGTGGTCAGCGACACGTCGGATTCGGGGGAGAGGACCCGCCTCCGCATGAAACATCTCGGCAGGCAGGCGCTCGAGTTGTCCGAGTTGGCGGTCTTCGTCGGCGAGAGCGGCCACTACGCGGCCAAGGCCGCACTGGCGGCGGGCGCGGACCCGGGTCGCGTGCGCCAGTATGAGATGGCCCGCGATGCGGCGGAATACCTGAAGTCGGAACTGCGGGCCGGGGACCTGGTGCTGCTCAAGGGGCGCAGTTGCGACCACCTGGAGAGGATTCTCCACGCGCAGCTGGGCGCGATCGGCTGCTGGAAGGTGAAGTGCCGGATAAGGACCCTGTGCGACGCGTGCAAGGAGCTGAGGCCCGAGGTCGGCCTGGGCGAACTGGCCGGGCGACGATGAGGGGGGTATAGGGTGCGCATGGTCTGGTCGCTGCGCCGGGTGCACCGGTTCAGTCTCGCGTTGCTGGGCGTGGTGCTGGCCGGCACCGCGGCGGACTGGATTCGGGAGTGGTGGCCGGTGCTGGTGGATCCGGGGATCCAGATCGATGACGCGCGGACGCACCTCGTGGGGTATCACCGGTATGCCCGCGATCCCTTGCTGGTGGACGACCCCGTGGCGGGCGCATGCCTCGCGATGCAACCCTGGATCGCGCGGCTGTTCTATGCGGCGGCCACGCCGGTGATGGGGCTCCACGCCGCGGCCAAGGTGGCGCAGGCCCTCTGCGTGGCGATCGGGATCTGGGCGGCGGTGGTCCTGGCGCGCTCGCGGCGCTGGGGTCTGGCGGCCGGGGCATTGCTGGGCGCGGCATCGCTGATATTCCCGTGGTGGATCGGGGGCACGCCGCGGCAGTTCGGGCCGCCGCTGCTCGCACTGTATATCGCGGGCGCGCTGGCGCGCAGGGCGCCGGCGCGATTCGGCGCGGCCCTGCTGGCGTCGGGCATCTACCCCAGCGCGGCGATCCTCATGCTCGCGACCGAGGGGCTGCTGACCCTGCGCCGCCTCGGGCGACAACCGTTGCGGCGCTGGCCCGGTCTCGCCGCACCATTCGCCGCCATCGTCGCGGCCTGCGCCGCACTGGCGATGCTCCCGAGGCCCGGCGGCGCGGCCCTCGGTCCCGTGGTCACCCTTGCCGAGGCGAGGACCAACCCGGACTACCGCGATGGCGCGCGCCGATTGATCCTGGATATCTCCCCAAACCCGATCTCGAAGAGCATCCAAGAGGTCGTTTATGAGATCGGCCTCCTGCCCGTGAATCCCGACAACCAGGAGAGGCGCGGCCTGCCCCAATTGGTCGGCGCATGGCTCGCGGTCGCCGGGCTCGCGTGGCTCATCGTCAGGCGCCGCGTGCGCATCCCGCTGGCGGCGCCGGCATTCTGGCTCGCGGGAGCGGCGCTCTACTGGCTCGCCTCCGTCCTGGCATTCAGGCTGTACCTGCCCCAGCGGTATTCCGAATACGGCATCGGCGCCGGCGGGATCGCCTTCTTCATCGGATTCCTGACCCAGATCCGCCTCCCCGGGCGGCCCGCGCGCGCCCACCGTGCCGCGGCCAACGCGCTTGTCGCCGCCGGCATCGCGGCCCTGTGGCTCGCGTGGGGACGGACCGATCGCTTTGGCGACATCGCAAACACCGGGCGCGCCCCGCGCGCGGCCCTCTACGATTTCGCCGGCTCGTTGCCCAAGGATGCTCGCTTCGCCAGCCATCCGTACGACGGCGACGACATTCCCTTCTGGGCCGGAAGGGCGAGCCTCTGCGGCTACGAGCTGGACCAGCCCTTTTTCACCAAGTCGTGGCGCAGTTCGGTTGAGCGGACCCGGGCGACCTTCGCGGCGCTCTACGCGACCGACCGCGCGGCGGTCCTCGCGTTCTGCGACCGCTGGCACATCACCCACCTGCTGCTGCGCCCAGATCGATATCGGGACGACTTCCGCAAGCGCGCGAAATATTGCGATCCCTTCGACGCCGAGAACAAGGCGCGCCTGCGCCGCCTCGAACGAGGGCAGCTGGTGCTCGCCGAACCGCCGGCGGAGGCCGTCGTGTTCCGCGACGACAGGTTCCTAGTGCTCGATGTCGCCGCCCTGCGCGCGGCGTGGGGTGTTCGCTAGCAATCTGTCGGCCAAAGTCCGACAGATTCCTGCCGCATCGCCTCCCGTAGCCGAACGCGTGAGCGTTTGGCCGCCAATCGCCCGAGGCGATCGGCTACATTTTCACCCCCGGCGGTACCCGGTGTGGTTCGAGAATTCGTGGCCACGGTGGCCAGGCCGTCGTCCCGCGGGCAGACCGGGCGCTCCCATCCTTGCCCACGAGCCTCAATCCGTTTGCCGAGAGGCGGCCCCGGCCCTACGATCGCGCGCATGGCCACGCGCGAACGATCCCGCCTTATCGGCCCGCTGCTGCGGGACGTGTCGCGCTCGTTCTACCTCACCCTGCGCGTCCTGCCGCCCGAGCTGAGGCCGGCCATTTCCCTCGCCTACCTGTTCGCGCGCGCCAGCGACACCATCGCCGACACCAAGGTCGTGCCGCGCGAGCGCCGGCGCGAGCTGCTGGTCCGGTTCCGCGGGCAGTTCGAACACGGCCCGAGGCCCGAGGATCTCGACCTCGTGCGCGCCGACCTCGCCCCGGCGCAGAGCCTTCCCGCGGAGAAGATCCTGCTGGAGCGACTGGACGAATGCTTCGCGATGTGGGGTTCCCTCCCGGATGACGACCGCGCGCGCATCGCCGGGTTGCTGGGCGTGATCACCCGCGGCCAGGAGGGCGACCTCGTCCAATTCCCCGGAGAGAACGAACGGGAACTCGCCGCGTTCGAGACCGACCGGCAACTAGATGACTATACCTATGCCGTCGCCGGCTGCGTGGGAGAGTTCTGGACACAGATGTGCGCGGCACACCTTCCCCGGTTGGCCAAATGGGATCTCCCCGAGGTGACGTCGCTCGCCATCCGCTTCGGCAAGGGCCTTCAGCTCACCAACATCCTCCGCGATTTGCCGAAAGACCTCCGCATCGGGCGGTGCTACGTGCCGCGCCAGGCGCTTGCCCAGGCCGGCCTGCGGCCCGAAGACCTCCTGTCCCCGGGCACCGAGGCGAGGTTTCGCGCGCTCTACCACGCGTACCTCGACCGCACCCTGGATCATCTCGGCTGCGGCCAGCGCTACACCCTCTCCATCCCCCCATCCCTCTGGCGCCTGCGGCTCGCGTGCGCCTGGCCCATCCTCATCGGCTTGAAGACAATCTCGCTTCTCCGCGAGAACCGGCACGCCCTGGACCCCGCCCGTCGCATCAAGATCTCTCGCGGCCACGTCTATGGCATCATCGTGCGATCGCTGCTGGTCTGCCGGAATGACGCCGGCCTCAAGGCGCTCTTCGATCGCCTCCAGACCACCGGAAGTCGCCGTCAGTTCGGGTTGTAGGCTCCGCTCAACGCGCTGACGGCCTCATCGGTCGTGTCCTGCACCGACTGCGAGAACGCCCTCAGCATCCCGATCGCAGCCACGGACAACACCGCCACGATCAGGACGTACTCCACCAGCGTTTGCCCGCGCCTCACCCTCTGCCTGATGCCTGCCATGCCCGTCTCCCTGCACTACGTATCACCGCCCACTCACCCCACCCCCAATCCACGGAACGCGAAATCCTGCCCATTCTTCGTTCAATGGCCTTCCGGTGACGGAAAAGATGGCGTTTCCGCCCCAGATACGCAACGCAATTTATAAGCAGAAAAAATTTCTTAATAAAAACCTTAATATCGGCCCTTTCGTCGGATAGGGCGCTCCCCGTGGGAGCCTCCACCCTATTGCCCCGTGATGCGCGGGGGCGGTCTGATCCAACGGGTGCTGGAAAGCCCGGCGATACGCGCTACAAACGTCGGATGGCGGAAGGTGGACCCATCTTGAGGACCCCGTTGCACGGGGCGCATGTGGCACTCGGGGCGCGGATGGCGGAATTCGCGGGATGGGATATGCCGATCCAATACGCGGGCATCCTCGAGGAGCATCGAGCGGTGCGCGGTGCGGTGGGGGCATTCGACATCTCGCACATGGGGGAGTTCTTTTTCACCGGGCGGGGGATCGGGGCGTGGCTCAACAGCCTTTTGACCAACGACATCGAGCGCCTCGCTCCCGGAGAGGGCCAGTACACGCTGCTGCTCAATGAGCGGGGGGGTGTGATCGACGATCTGATCGCCTATCGGCTGGGCGCGGAGGAGTACTTCCTGGTGGTCAATGCCTCCAAGATCGAGGAGGACGGGGCATGGATGCGCGATCGGATGAAGGCCGGGATGCATTTTGAGGATCGGAGCGCTGGGATGGCGGCGGTGGCCCTCCAAGGGCCGCGGGCGCTCCAGGTGTTCCGCGAGGTTTTTGCGGCGGAGGCGCCGGCGCGCTTCTGCATCGCGGCGCACGATTTCGGGAAATCCACGGCGCTCGTGGCCCGGACCGGCTACACGGGGGAGGACGGCGTCGAGATATTCCTTCCCGGCGACGCGGGGCGCGCGCTCTGGGACCGGCTGTTGGCGGCAGGGGCGACACCCGCGGGGTTGGGCGCGCGCGACACCCTGCGGCTCGAGGCCTGTTATCCCCTCAATGGCCACGAGCTCGGGCCGGATCGCACGCCGCTGGCGGCCGGCCTCGGCTTCGCGGTGGCCATGGAAAAGCCGGGGGGTTTCGTGGGCGCCGAGGCCCTGCGCGCGCAGAAGGCCGCGGGACTCGCGGAGCGACTCGTGGCGTTCTCGGTCGAGGGCGGCGCGGCGCCCCCCCGCGCGGGCTACGGGCTGTACGCGGGGCAAGGGCGCGTCGGCGAGGTCACGAGCGGCACCTTCAGCCCCTCGCTCGGTCGCGGGATCGGCATGGCCTACGTGGCCGCGGACCGCGCGGCCCCGGGCACCGGCCTCGAGATGGAGGTCCGGGGCCGTCGGGTTCCGATTGTCATCGCGCGCAAGCCACTTTACAAGGGCGGCCTATATGAAGGTACCTGATCATCTCAAATACACCGCGACCCACGAGTGGGTCCGCATCGAGGGCGACCTCGCGGCGGTCGGCATCACCGACCACGCCCAGGCCGAGTTGACCGACATCGTTTACCTCGAGTTGCCCGCGCCGGGAAAGCAGGTCACCGCGAAATCCCCCGTGGCCGCCATCGAATCGGTCAAGGCCGCCTCCGACATCTACGCGCCGGTCTCGGGCGAGATCGCCGAGGTCAATGCCGCGCTGCCGGGCGACCCCGGCGCCGTCAACGCGCGGCCCTACGAGAGCTGGATGTTCAAGATCCGCATGTCGGACCCGGGCGAACTCGCGGCCCTTCAGGACGCCGACGCCTACCGGAAATCGATCGGCGGGTAGGATGGACTACGTCCCAAACACCGACGCCGAACTGGAGGCGATGCTGCGCGAGGCGGGCGCGGCATCGTACGATGACCTGATCGCCGCGGTGCCCGAGGGCCTTCGCCGCCCCGGACTGCAGTTGCCCCCGCCCCTCTCGGAGCTGGAACTGTCGCGGGAGATCGCCGCCCTGGCCCACCGCAACACGCCCCCCGGCCAGGCGCTCTCCTTCCTCGGCGCCGGGGCCTACGAGCACTTCATCCCCTCCGCCATCGATCACCTCGCGTCGCGGGGCGAATTCTACACCGCCTACACGCCCTACCAGGCCGAGGCCAGCCAGGGCACCCTCCAGGTGATCTACGAATTCCAGACCCTCATGTGCGCGCTGACCGGCATGGAGGTCTCCAACGCCTCGCTCTACGACGGTGCCACCGCGGTCGCCGAGGCCGCGAGCCTCGCGCTCAGCGCCCGCCCGGGGCGCCGCGCCCTCCTGGTCGCCGACACCGTCCACCCCGAATACCTCCAGGTGCTCCGCACCCAGCTCTCGGGGTGGGATTGCGAGATCCGCACCTTCCCCTCCGCCAGCGGGGCCCTGGATCCCGAGGCGCTCGCCCGGGCCGCCGACGGTTCCGCCGCCGCGGTGATCTGCCAGAATCCCAACTTCCTGGGCCGCATCGAGGACATGGCGCGCGCGAGGGAGATCACCCACGCCGCGGGCGCGCTCTTCATCGCGGCGGTCAATCCCCTCTCGCTCGGCCTCCTGATGGCGCCGGGCGAATACGGTGCCGACATCGCGGTGGGCGAGGGCCAGCCGCTCGGGATCCCCCTTTCTTTCGGCGGGCCGTACCTCGGTTTCATGACGGCGAGGAAGGATCTCGTGCACAAGATGCCCGGTCGGCTCGTCGGGCGCACGCTCGACTCGTGCGGGGCGCCGGGATTCTGTCTCACCCTCCAGGCGCGCGAGCAGCACATCCGCCGCGAGAAGGCCACCTCGAACATCTGCACCAACCAGGGGCTCATGGCGCTCCGCGCCTGCATCTACCTCTGCCTCCTCGGGCGCCAGGGCCTCCGCGAGGTCGCGGAGTATTGTGCCCGGGCCGCGCGCTTCGCGGCCGACAGCATCGCGCAGCTGCCCGGTTTCTCGCTCGCCCACCCCGGCCCGATCTTCAACGAGTTCGTCGTCGCCTGCCCCGTCGCGGCGGAGCGCGTCTGCGCCGAGCTCGAGGACCAGGGCATCTACGCCGGTCTCCCGCTTCACGGCTGCGGCGGCCCGCCCCACCACCTCCTGGTCTGCGTCACCGAAACCAAGAGCCGCCCCGACATCGACCGATACCTCAAGGCCCTCGCCGGGGTCTCGCACCGCGCCATGGGGCGGCAGGTCGGCATCGACAAATAGGGAGATCCCGTGGAACTGCTCGAACCCCAGCCCCTCATCTTCGAGAAATCCCGCCCCGGGGCGCGGGCCGCTCGATTCCCGGCGTTCGCCGATGGCGGCGCCGACCTGGACGCCGCCGTGCCGGCCCAATTCCGCCGGCGCGAGGCCGCCGGGCTACCCGAGCTCTCGGAGATCGAGGTGGTCAGGCACTTCACCCGCCTCTCGCAGTTGAATTTTTCGGTGGACACCCACTTCTATCCCCTGGGCAGTTGCACCATGAAGTACAACCCGAAGGTCAACGACCGCATGGCCGCGCTCCCGGGTTTTGCCGCGATGCACCCCTACCAGCCCGCCGCCACCGCCCAGGGCGCCCTCGAATTGCTCGACGACCTGGAGCACCTCCTCTGCGAGATCTGCGGCATGGATCGGTTCTCCCTCCAGCCCGCCGCCGGCGCGCACGGCGAATTCACCGGACTGCTCGTGATCCGCGCGCACCTCAAGTCCAAGGGAGAGGGCCACCGCAACAAGGTCCTGGTCCCGGATTCGGCCCACGGCACCAACCCCTCCAGCGCGCGGCAGGCCGGCTTCGATGTCGTCACCGTGCCATCGCTGCCCTCCGGCCAGGTCGATGTTGCCGCGCTCGAGCGGCTGGCTGGGCCCGACACCGCCGCGCTCATGCTCACGAACCCGAACACCCTGGGGGTCTTCGAGAGCCGCATCGGCGACATGGCCGCCATCATCCACAGGGCGGGCGGGCTCCTCTACTACGATGGCGCGAACATGAACGCCCTGCTCGGTCTCGCGCGGCCCGGGGACATGGGCTTCGACGTCGTCCACCTCAACCTCCACAAGTCATTCAGCACGCCCCACGGCGGCGGCGGCCCCGGCGCCGGGCCCGTCGGCGTCAAGGCCTTCCTCGATCCGTACCTCCCCGTGCCGCGCCTCAGGCGCGTCGAGGGCGCGCTCGCCTGGGACCACGACCGCCCGCAGAGCGTCGGCCGCGTGCGCTCCTTCGCCGGCAATTTCGGCATACTGGTCCGCGCCTACACCTACATCCGCGCTCACGGCGCCGAGGGCATGGAGCGCAACTCCCGCGCCGCCATCATCAACGCCAATTATCTCAAGGCCAAGGTCCGCGCCCGCTATCGCGAGGCCGCGCCGGGGCCCTGCATGCACGAGTTCGTCGTGGTCCCGGACGAGGCCATCGCCCGCGGCATCAAGGTCGCCGACATCGCCAAGCGCCTGCTGGATTTCGGCTTCCACTCCCCGACGCTCTCCTGGCCCATCCGCAATTGCCTCATGATCGAGCCCACCGAAACCGAGAGCCGGGAAACCCTCGACCGCTTCGCCGATGCCCTCACCCGCATCGCCGACGAGGCCGCCTCCGACCCCGAGAAGGTTCGCTCCGCGCCGCACCGCCTCCCCGTCCGCCGCATGGACGAGGTCGCCGCGGCGCGAAACCTCGACCTGAGGGCATGACAGGCGGCTTGCGAACGGGCCCGAATATCAGTAACGTGAGGGACTCATGAAGGTGGGTCTCGCCCAAATCAATCCCGCGGTGGGGGACTTCCGCGGCAACCTGACGAAAATCCAGACGGTCTACCAGGACGCGGTCAAGCAGGACTGCGGCCTCGTGGTGTTCCCGGAACTTGCGCTCACCGGTTGCCACCCGCGCGACCTGCTGCTGCGGCGCGCCTTCGCCAACGCCGCCAACAAGGCGCTCGAGACCCTCGCCCGGCGCATCGGCAAGGTGCCCGCGCTGGTGGGCACCATCACGGTCAACCCCGCCTCGCCCGGCCGCTGCCTGTTCAATACCGCCGCCCTCTTGCGCAACGGCGCCGTCGAGGCCCTCTTCCACAAGCGCCTGCTGGCCAGCCACGACACTTTCGACGAAGACCGCTATTTCGAGCCCGGCACCGAGTCCGCCTTCTTCGATGCCGACGGCTCGCGCGTCGGCGTCGCCATCGGGGACGATCTCTGGAACGACGCCGATTTCTGGGAGGATCGCCGGGCGGCCCTCGATCCGGTGCAGGACCTCATCGCGCAAGGCTGCAACCTCATCGTCAGCCCCGCGGCCTCCGCCTGGTCGCTGGGCAAAGACAAGCTGCGCCGGGCGATGCTGGAGACGATGACCCGCGACGACGGCCTCCCCGTGCTCATCTGCAACATGGTGGGCTGCGCCGATGGCGTGATCTTCGACGGCGCCAGCATCGCCATGTCCGACGCGGGGCCACTGGCCGTCGGCGCGAGCTTCGAGGAGCAGCTGCTGATCGCGGACATCGGGGGGGGCGCGATCGCCGAGGATTCCGACTCCACCGAGGAGGGACAGTTGCTCGACGGGCTGATCATGGGCACCCGGGACTTCATGGCGAAATCGGGTCACCGCAAGGCCGTGGTGCCGCTCGATGGCCTCGGGGGCGCGGTGGCCGCCGTCGTCGCGGCGCGGGCCATCGAGCCGCGGAACGTCATCGCGGTGGCCGTGACCACAAAGGGGTCCGACGCCGCCGAGGGGGCCGACAATCGCGCCCTCGCCGAAAAGCTCGGCATCGAGGTGCAGACCTTTGACGCGGAGGAATCGCTGCAGTGCCTGCGGTCGCTGGCCGGGAAATCGGTGACCGCCGCCCCGCAGGATGCCGCCGAGGATCATCTGCCCGACCGGCTCCGCGGCCTGCTGCTCGCGCTGGCATCCGAGAAACATAACGCGGCGCTCATCGTCACCTCCGACAAGTCCGATCTGGCCCTGGGCCGCCTCGCGCCCCAGGGCGATGGCGCGGCCGCGCTGGCCATCCTGGGCGACGTGCCGAAGACCATCGTCTCGCGCCTCGCCGAATTCATCAATCGCGACGAGGATCTCATCCCCCCATCGATCCTGACCCGCCCGGCGACCGGCGGATCCGGCGACGGGGATCCCCCCAACCCCAGCCTCCTCGATGCGGTCGTGGCCCGATACGTCGATGAAGACACGCCCATCGACGAGATCGTCTCCGCGGGCTTCGATCGCTCCGTGGTGCGGGACCTGGCCCGCAAGATCGATCAGGCCGAGGCGCTGCGGCAGCAAGGCCCGCCCTGCCTCAAGGTGACGTCCCGATCGTTTGGCCCGGAGCGCAGGATGCCGATCGCGCAGCGCTTCAGCGAGTGGTAAGGGGCAGCGGCATCCCTGGGGCAACCTTCGGCGCGATGGCGATGAGGCGCGAGCAATCCGACAGGCTGTTTGCCGAGGCCCTCCGCCACATCCCGGGCGGCGTGAATTCTCCCGTGCGGGCCTTCCGCGGCGTCGGCGGCACGCCATTTTTTGCCCGGCGCGCGCACGGTTGCCGCGTCGAGGACGCCGACGGCAACGAGTACATCGACTACGTGTGCAGCTGGGGCCCGAACATCCTGGGCCACGGCGCCAAGCCCGTGGTCGATGCGGTGATCCGGGCCGCCGCCCATGGCCTCAGCTTCGGCATCCCGAACCCCGCCGAGGTGGATCTCGCGGCGAGGATCCGCCGCTGGGTTCCCTCGGTGGAGAAAGTGCGCGCCTGCAACAGCGGCACCGAGGCGACGATGTCGTGCGTGCGGTTGGCCCGGGGGTTCACGGGCCGCGACCTGATCGTGAAATTCGAGGGATGCTACCACGGCCACGTCGATTCGCTCCTGGTCGCCGCCGGCAGCGGGGCGCTGACGCTGGGTCGGCCCGACAGCGCCGGCGTCCCGGCCCGCCTCGCCGAATTGACCGTCGTGCTGCCATTCAACGACATCGGGGCCCTGCGGGCCACCTTCGGCGAGCGGGGCCGGGAGATCGCGGCCGTCATCATCGAGCCGGTCCCCGCCAACGCCGGGCTGTATCTCCCCGAGCCCGGGTACCTGGAGTGCCTCAGGGAGCTGTGCACCGCGCACGGGGCGGTGCTCATCTTCGACGAGGTCATGACGGGCTTCAGGCTCGCCCGCGGCGGCGCCCAGGAGATCTACGGCATCACGCCCGACCTGACCGCCTTTGGCAAGGTGATCGGCGGCGGCCTTCCGGTGGGTGCCTTTGGCGGGCGCGCCGACATCATGGATCACCTCGCGCCGCTCGGGCCCGTGTATCAGGCGGGCACCCTCTCCGGCAACCCGCTCGCCATGGCGGCCGGGCTCGCGCAGCTGGATGAACTCGAGGCCCGCGATGGATTCAGGGCGCTGGAGGCGACCGGCGCGGCGCTGGAGGGCGCGTTGCGCGAGGCGGCCCGGGGCCACGAGGACCGGCTGTGCCTCAAGCGGATCGGCTCGATGTTCTGCATGTATTTCACCCCGGGCCCCGTGAGAAATCTCGCCGAGGCCAAGCGCAGCGACACGAAGGCCTTCGCCAAATTCTTCCACGCGATGCTCGACAGGGGCATCTATCTCGCGCCATCGCAGTTCGAGGCGGGCTTCCTGTCGCTGGCGCATGGGCCGCCCGACGTCGAGGCCACCGCCCGCGCGGCCGCGGCGTCGCTTCGCGAGGCGCTATGACCCACGGCGCGCCGGTCGCACCCGGCGCCATCGGACCGCGGATTGCGGCACTCGTCCCGCTCGATCGCCCGCTCCTGGTGCTCGCGCCGATGCAGGAGGTCACCGACCTCGCGTTCTGGAAGGTCATCGCGGATTACGGCGCGCCCGACCTGCTGGTGACGGAGTACTTCCGGGTGCACGCGGACTCACGCCCCGAGCGGCACATCCTCAGATCCATCCGCGAGAATCCCTGTGGCGTTCCCGTCCTGGCCCAGATGATCGGCAGGGACGTGCCGGCGCTGGTCCGCACCGCGGCGCGCCTCCAGCGCGAAGCGATCGCCGGCATCGATCTCAACCTCGGTTGCCCGGCGCCCCAGGTCTGCAACAAGGAGGCCGGCGGCGGGCTCCTCCGGCAACCCGGGCAGATCGACGCGATCCTGCGCGCGCTGCGGGACACCGTCGCGATGAACCTGACCGCCAAGACGCGCGTGGGATTCGATGAGCCCGGTCAATTCGCGCCCGTCCTGGACGTCCTCTGCCACCACCGGCTCGATGCGGTGGCGGTCCACGCCCGCACGGTCCGCGAGATGTATTCCGCGGTGGCGCACTACGATCTCATCGCCCTGGCCTCCGGCCGCCTCGATTGCCCCGTGATCGCCAATGGCAACGTCTCGTCGGCCCGCGCGGCGCGCGCCGTGGTCGCCGCGACGGGGTGCCGGGGCCTCATGATCGGGCGCGGGGCCATACGCAACCCGTGGATCTTCCGGGAGATTCGCGACGCGTGGTCGGGCGCGACCGCAGGCCGGCCGACGCTGGCCGACGTGCGCGACTACATCGGACGGCTCCACCGCACCGCCTGCGACCCCGGCGCTCCAGAATCGGCCCGCCTCGGGCGCCTCAAGAAACTCCTGAACTTCATCCTCCCGGGCATCGAGCCATCCGGGGAACTGGTCCGCCGCGCCAGGGCCGCGGCCAGCGAGAGGGATCTCTTCCTCGCGTGCGATGAATTCCTGATCTCGCAGTCCCCGTTCGACGCCGAAGCGCGGCGGGGAACTCCGTGCGAGGCACTGGTCTAACCTGTTGCTATCGCGCGGTTTTCCCAGAGTCCGGACACGTCACAGCCCGCAAGGCTGTGAAGTGTCCGGGCTAATCCGCGCCGACCTCGACATGCAGCCGACCGGTCGCCGCGCGGCCCCGGTCGTCCGCCCGCGACACCGAGACGATGTAGTGCCCAGGCCTCGCGTAGCGATGGGTCGTGACCGCGT
>JADLBR010000535.1 GCA_020847615.1 Verrucomicrobiia bacterium | reverse complement strand
TGCCGAAGCGCCGGGGGTGCGCGAGTCCCTGTCCGTCGCACATCAGGGCATCCGGGGTGCGGCGCAACTTCCTGATGGCGGCGAGGAGTGCCGGCGCCTCGCGGAACGAGAGCAGGCCGGGAACGTATGGGAAGGACACCGGCCGGTGGGCCACCTGCCTTTCCACGACGACCCGGGACTCGATGTCCCAGAGGACCGCGCCCGCGATGCACTGGCGGCCATCGGGGGAGAAGGCGGCGTCGAGTCCGGCGATGAGCCGGGGCGCGATCTCCGGTGGCGTCGCGGACACGAGTCTGGCCAAGCGCCGCTGCACAGTGATGGCCCCGCGGGGGCTCAACCGCCATCTGTGCGGCACAGGGGGTACCTTCACGGCGATTCCGGGTGTTCGGACTTGAGGCCGATGAACCATTCGTCGGACTCGAGGTCGTGCTTGATGAGGTGGGTCAGCCCATCGCCCCCGGCGACCTTGAAATAGTCCGCCCTGGGCCACTCGGGCAGGCCCTGCACCTGATGCCAGCGGTCGAGGATTTCGATGATGGCGATCCACCGGTCGTGCCAGAGGAAGCGACGGGGTTCCTCGTCGGCCCTGAAGCCTGCATGGCAGACGACCTCGATGGGTTGAAGCCACATGGTCACCACCAACAGACGCCGGGTCGCGCTATCCGTCAAACGGCTTCTTGGGGCGCCCCGGGGAAGTCCCTGGCGGCTTGGCGGGGTGCCGTGGAGTGGCTATACTATGGACATGCTTGCGATCCAGGTCCGGCAGAAAGACGCGCAGTTCTATTTCGTGGCCTATCCGGCGGAGGACATCCTGGAGAAGGTGAGGTTCATCAGCCGTTTCTACGCCGAGGAGGGTGGCTCGATCCGGCCGCAGGAGGCGGCGCCCGAGGATGACGTGGCGCAATTCATATCGAGGATCGAGCGCAGCGACGCGGCATTCCAGCGCGAGCTGTCGAAGCGCAAGGTGTCGCAGATCCGAAATTTCTACGAGACCGCGGTGACGCAGCCGCCGATCCCGGGGTCGGTGCTCCTATTCACGCCCGAGGTGCTGCGATTCGAGGGGATGGGGCAACTGCGCCACGCGGGCGACCTGCGCGAACCCAAGGAGAAGTTCCTCATCATCGATGGGCAGCACCGGCTGGCGGCGTTGAAGTTCTATCTGCGGACTCACCCGGACGAGGCGAAATCGATACACGTGCCCTGCGTGATCTTCGACGGGAGGGCCGACGATTTCGCGGCGGAGATGTTCGTGATCATCAACTCGACGGCGACTCGAATCAACCGGAGCCATCTGGTGGACCTGTACGAGCGGGTGGCGTGGGCCGAGCCGCAGAAGAAGTTCACGTCCCGCGTGGTCCAGATGCTCTACGAGGAGTCCGACAGCCCGCTCCAGTACAAGATCAACCGGCTGGGGGGACGCTCGCGCCAGGACAAGTGGATCCTGCAGGCCGAGCTGTTCAACGAGGTGCACAAGTGGGTGGCGGGGGCGTGGGACGACCTGACGTACAAGGAGCAGGAGCCGCGGTACGCCTTCCGGTTCTACCGGGTGGCGCGCGATTTCTTCAAGGCGGCGGCGGATGTCTGGGGGGAGGCCTGGGGCAGCCCGAAGCATCACGTGACGAGGCCGGTGACGCTGAAGGCCATGGTGAGGGTGTGCGCGGCGCTGGCGGCGGAGGATGCGGAACCCGAGGACGAGCGGGTGGGACGGTGGACGCAGCGGTTGGGCCCGTGGGCGGAGCTGGCGCGGGAGTTCAGGGAGGAGGGTTTCTACGAGCGATTTCCGGCGAAGGGCCAGGTCGAGCGCGTGGCGCGGATACACCGATTTCTGGCGGAGCGGGCGGGGTTGCGCGCCAACACCGGCAAGGAAAGGTCGTAGCCGATCGCCTCGGGCGATCGGCGGCCCGGATTGGGAAAATGTAGCCGATCGCCTCGGGCGATTGGCGGCCAAACGCTTACGCGTTCGGCTACGGGGAGCGATGCGGCAATTTTCGAGTCAGATTCCATCCGGCGGCTGCCGGACCCCCGTGGGTGAAAATGTAGCCCATCTCGCGCAGAGATGGGCCCGTGCGCTTGGCCCGCGGGTCCACGGTCTGGCGACCGTGGCTACATCTGGAATTTTCGAGTGGCGATGCGGCAATTTTCGAGTCAGCGCGCGAACCCCAGGAGGGCGAGGGGGAGGACGATGGCGAGGTACAGGAGCGTGTTGGAGACGAAGAGCACGGAGGCCTCGCGGGGTTTGAGGCCGAACATGTTGGCGATGGCGACGCTGGTGACGGCGGTGGGGACAAAGGCCTGAAAGACGAACACCTTCCAGCGAAGGCCCTCGAAGGCCCAGGGCGTGAGGCCGATCAGCCAGGCGATGGCGATGCCGGCGGCGGCCCCGATGGGGAACCGGATGACGCCGAGCCAGGCGATCTGGCGCCAGAGGGGGAGGATCTTGGACCCGTGGAAGCGGAGGCCGATGGCGAAAAAGGCGACCGGGGTGATCGTGTAGACGACGATGTCGACGAGGTGCCACTCGGTGAAAAATGCGGGGCGGGGGACTCCGGCGACCGAGAGGGCGATCGCGGCGAGGCTGACCGGGAGGCCGATGGCGCGCCAGTCGAATAGGCTGCTCCTGAGGAGGTCGGCCCATGAGCCGGTGGCGCCCGCCGTGGCGTGATGCCGCGCGATGGGGTACATGAGCAGGACGGCGACGGGCATGAAGAGGATGAGGTAGATGTTGGAAAGGCCCATGGCCTGCTCGCCGTAGAGCAGGTAGAGGATGAAGGCGCCCATGGTGAAGCCGTTGTTGCCGATGCCGCCGGTGATGGCGAGCAGGCCGATTTCGGCGCGGTCGCGGGTGACGAGCCGCGCGAGGGCGAGGGAGGCGAGGGTCAAGACGATGACGTGGAGGACGCAGCCGACGGGCAGCATGGCGTCGGCGGCCTTGAGCGGCGTGCCCCAGATGGTCAAGAGGCCCGCGGCGGGATAGCCGAGGACGGCGACCAGGGTCATGAGGGTCTCGCCGATCTCTTCCTTCAGACGACCGAACCGGCGGCAGAGGTAGCCGGCCAGCATGGCGATCGAGATCGCCGATGCCGTCACGATGAACTTGAGGATGAGCGGGGGCATGCCTAGCGGATCTTGGTGTCGGGGAGGGCGGCCTTGATCCCCTCATCGAGGGGCATGGTGTCGGGGGTGGCGCCGGCTTCGCGGATCAGGCGGTCCAGTTCCGCGCGGAGATCTTGGGCGCGGTTGGCCTGGGCGGGATCATCGATGAGGTTCCTGGTCTCGCCGGGATCATGGGCGAGGTCGTAGAGTTCGGCCTTGTGGCGGTCCGGGGAACCGTCGCCGTGGGGGTAGCGGATGTATTTCCATGCGTCGGTGCGGATGCCGCGGACGTTGGGGGTGTAGGGGAACTGTTTCTCGTAATTGTACTCGTAGTACCAGCGGGTGCGCCAAGAGGGATCACCGGCGCCGGAGGCCAGCGCGCGCCAAGAGCGGCCGTGCGTCTTCGGCAGCGGCGGCGCGCCGCAGACGTCGAGGATCGTGGGCGCGAGGTCGAGGGTGAGGGTCATGGCGTCGATGGATTTTGGCGATGCGGGTGGCGTGAGGCCGGGGTACCGGACCACGAGGGGGATGCGGATGCTGGGCTCGTGCATGGTGCGCTTGTCGACCATGCCGTGCTCGCCGTTGAGGAGGCCGTTGTCGGCGGTGAAGATGACGAGGGTCTGGTCGAGGATGCGCCTGTCGCGGAGGTATCCGCAGATGCGTCCGACGCTGTCGTCGACGGAGAGGAGGGTGGCCCAGTAGGCACGGGTCATGTTCTCGAAGGCGGTGACGCCCTCCGGGCGGGTGTCGGGGAAATCCTTGCGCCAGTCGAAGAGCGGCCCGTAGATGCCGTGCCAGGTGGTGAGGCGGAGTTTGATCCAGTCGGGCTTGTCGTCGAGGTGGAAGGCGGTGTCGGGATAGGGGATGGCGACGTTCTGAAAGGCGTTGGTGTACTTGGGTTCGGGGGTGTAGAAGCTGTGCGGGGCCTTGTGGCCGAGCATCAGGAGGAATGGGAGGTCGCCCTTGCGCGCCCGAAGCCAGTCGAGGGCGAGGTCGGTGACGACGCCGGTGTAGTAGCCGGGGATGACGCGGCGGTCGCCATCGACATTGAACTCGGTGTCAAAATATTTGCCCTGGCCCTTGTGGGTGACGAAGTAGTCGAAGCCCGGGCGTTTCTCGTCGTTGTCCTCGCCCATGTGCCATTTGCCGATATAGGCGGTCTCGTAGCCCGCGGCCTTGAGGGTGCGTGGAAAGGAGGGGAGATCCTTGGGGTAGTCGGTGAAGTTGTTGACGACGCCGTGGGCGTGCGCATAGAGGCCGCTCAAGATCGAGGCGCGGCTTGGGGAGCAGAGCGACGTCGTGCAGAAGTGGTTCTTGAAATGGAGGCCCTCGGCGGCGAGGCGGTCGATGTGCGGCGTCTTGATGTGCGGGTGTCCGGCGCAGCCCATGGCGTCCCAGCGCTGGTCGTCGGTCAGGATGAAAACCACGTTGGGACGGTCGGCGGCCAATGCGGAAGCGGCCAGGGCGGTGATCGCGATGGTGGATCGGGTCAAGAAGCGTACCGGGTTCATGGGAGGGAGGTTAGGGCCGAAGCGGCTGAAGGTGAATGGGAATTTCCCGGGGTCCCGCCGCTCGAGAATTGCCGGATCGCATCCCGTGGCCGAACGCGTGACACGGAAGCCGCCTGAAGGCGGCACTACGAGCCCAACGCCGCGGGAATGTTCGCACGGCCCGCAAGGCTGTGAAATGTCCGGGTTAGGCAGCCGCAAGCCGCCAGGAGTTTCCGCATGGATGATCCAGCGCGCTCTGGTCGCGGTCACATCCCGCGGACCTCGATGGAGGAGCGGG
>JADLBR010000534.1 GCA_020847615.1 Verrucomicrobiia bacterium | reverse complement strand
GAGGTCGTGCGGCTCGTCCGCCTGGCGGTGGACTCGGGTGATGCCGGGCTGTGCGTGATGGCCGCCCGGGTCAAGATGCTCGGGCGGGAGGTGCGGCGCCACCTCCACAGGCACTTGGTCGGGCGGGTGTTCGCCACGATGGTGCATCTGCTCACGGGCACCGGCGCCTACGACACCCAGTGCGGGTTCAAGATCGTGCCGCGCGAGGTCTTCGCGCGCGTCAGCGAGCTGCTGGAAGAGTCGCGATTCTGTTTCGATGTCGAGATGATCTGCCAGCTGGAGCGCGCGGGCGCGCGGATCATCGAAGTGCCGATCGACTGGTTTGATCGGCCGGGCAGCAAGGTGCGCCTCGGGCGCGATTCGATCGACATGGCGCTGGCGCTCCTCAGGATCCGAAAGCGGCTCATGGTCCCGCGCCGGTAGCGGGACGGGCGAGAACGCGCCAACGCGTCGCGCGGATCGTCCCAGATTACCGCGCGCCGGCGGCGGGTTCGCCGAGCCGCCTGTGCCCATCCCATGCCAGGGCGAGCAGCGCGAAGGTGGGCACGTGCCGGACCAGGATCCATGGCCAACCCAGCGAGGCCGCGAGGTCGGCCCCCGGCATCCATTTTCCCAGCAGCGGCGGCCAGAAAAACAGCGCGGTGACGCAGATGGCGAAGCGGGATTGCGCGGCGGCCCCGGCGAGATCCATCCGAGCGAAAACCAGCGCGGCAACGGGAATGGCGAGCACCATGTAGTAGGACCACGACAGGGGCGAGAGCAACAGCGAGCCACAGAGGCCCAGGCACCACAGGCGATCCACGGATCGGTCGCCCCAGAAGATCGCCCACAGCAACCCGATGGCGACCGCGGCGCTCAGCACGATGCCGAACGCTTCGCCGAGGAGGCCGGCGCCGAGCGAACGCACCGAGATGTTGGCGGGGTCGGAGTTCCAGGCGCTGGCCTGTGGGAGCGCCCCGCCAATGAAGGACATCGTGTCAGCCCAGCCCACGGCCGCGGCCCCGAGCATCGTGAAAGCCGCGGCCGAGGCAAGACCGACCAGGGCCACCCGTCGGTCACGCAGGTGGAAGAGGGTGAGGAGCCAGAGGGCCGGAAACAACTTGAGCGCCGCCGCCAGGCCCCAACAGGCTGCCCCTAACCTGGGTCTCCCGCGGCGAAGGCACGCCCAGCCCCCCACCCCGAGAAGCAGGATTGGCGCCTCGATGTGATTCAACACCACGAACGCGAGAGTGGGGGCGGAACCGGCCGCGAGCGCGGCCCAGGTGGCGGCGCCCGAGGCGTTCCACCCGGAACGTCTCGCCGCGAACCATGACCCGCCGGCAAGGGCGAAGAGCGAAACCAAAGACACCGTCCACCACGCCACGGGGTACGGCAAGCGCGCCAGCGCCCAGGTGAGGCACACCATCGCGGGAGGATTCGCCGTTCTCAGGGGACTGTCGTGCTTCCAGCCCACGCGCCGCGCGAGTTCGCCACCGACGGAGATCGGATCGTATACGGGAAGGCCATGCCCCAGCTGCCAACCCGTGAAGTAGTACTGCACGAAATCCATGGGCTCCTCGCCCCCGGCCCGGCGCGGTCCCTCGAGGGTCAGGGAGAGCAAAACCAGCACGGTGCCGGCGATGCCCATCGCGAGGAGGAAGAAGGGCGCCGGGGCTATCGGCCCGGCATCATGGGGCGCGTCCGCTCCCCCACCGCCAACGGGTTTGACTGCCCCGGGGTTGATCACTGTCGCGACCCTGGGGCAACACCGTGTTGGGGCCTTGGCCGCGAGGAAGTGCGGCGACGCGCCGCCCTCCCGGGCGGAGGATGGCAATGTTGGCTCAGGCCGCGGGCCATGGTGGACTAGCGTGAAAGCGGCGAGTACGCTCTGTCAAGATGGTCGTCGAATCTCCCTACTTTGGACGCGACCTCGAGGCGATGGCGCGGGCCAGGAATCTCCCGCGCTGGATCATGGGGCAATTTCGTCCGTTCGTGGGTCGGCGGGTCATCGAGGTCGGCGCCGGTTGCGGCAACTTCACCCCGCTGATAGCGGAGACTGCGCCCGAGCGGCTGCTCTGTGTCGAGCCGTCGGCAAACATGGTCGCGCTCCTCCGGCGGCGCGTGGCGACGCTGCCGGAGGCCCGCGTTGCGCAAGGGGTGCTCTCGGATGTGCCCGGGTGGATCGATTGGTCGCCCGATACGATCTTCTACATCAATGTGCTGGAGCATATCGAGGACGATGGCGGCGAGATCCGGATGGCCTTCGACCTCATCGCGCCGGGTGGGCACATCCTCGTTTTCGTGCCGGCCCTCCGCTGGCTCTTCGGCTCGGCCGACCGGAGCTTTGGGCACTTCAGGCGCTACGGGCGGCGCGACCTGCGCGGCGTGATCGAAAACGCGGGATTCCAGATCCGCGCTCTGCGCTATTTTGATATCGCCGGGGTCATCCCGTGGTTCGTGCTGTTCCGCGTGTTCCGGCTACGGTGCTTCACGCCGGGACAGGTGACGCTATTTGACCGGCTCGTGGTGCCGGTGCTGCGGCGCGCGGAGACGCTGATGGCGCCGCCGATCGGGAAGAACCTGGTCTGCGTGGCGCGACGCCCCGTCGAGTGCGCGGGCATCACCGGCGCAGAAGGCCATAGACGACCAGGCAGCGCAGCGCGTGGATGCCATCCACCCACGTGATCTTCTTGCCCTCGGCGAACGTCCTGCCGTGGTACGAGATCGGAACCTCGTAGATCCGCGGCCTGAGCCGCGCGATCTTGCAGACGAGCTCGGGCTCTATCCCAAACCCGTTCTCGCGAAACTCCAGGCCCTTGACCAGATGTGCGCGGAACACTTTGAACCCGCATTCCATGTCGGTGATGTTGAGGTCCGTGATCATGCCCGTCATCAGCGACAGGATCCTGTTGCCCAGGCTATGCCAGAAATAGAGGACGCGGTGGGCGCCCGAGCCAAGGAAGCGCGTGCCAAGGACCACGTCCGCCTTGCCCGAGACGATCGGGTCGATGAGGCAGGGGTATTCGGCGGGATCGTACTCCAGGTCGGCATCCTGGATGAGGACGATGCCCCCGCGGGCGGCGTCGAAACCCGTGCGGAGCGCCGCGCCCTTACCCATGTTCCGCCCGTGACAGATCACGCGGCACCGGGGATCGGAAATTCCGGCAAGGAGTCCGGGCGTGCCGTCGGTCGAGCCATCGTCCACCGCGATCAGTTCGTGCACCAGCGGAGATGCCAGCACGCGATCTGCCACGGCGCGAACCGTGGACGCCTCGTTGAAGACGGGCATCACCACGGTGAGCTGATCATGGGCTGTGACGGGGGTCGGCACTGTGTCGGGGCGTTGCATGCGCGCTGCTCGCTGATAGCCGCGGGCACAGCACGGGGTCAACGCATTTCCGGGCCCGCCGCATCGCTTCGCCACCGGGCCGGGAAAGCGCGGCGGAAACGCACCCACAGGCCCAGCAGGGCGAACGGGTACCAGAAGAAGTACATCTCATTGGGCAAGGCGGCCTTCAGCGCATAGGCCAGGAGGAAGAGGATGGCGACGGATATCACGATGGCGCGGCGGTCGCGGACGGGGACATCGCGGTCGGCCGCGGCGCCGAGCAACTGGGTCTGCAGCGGCAGCGAGAGGGCCTGGTCGTAGGACCAGTGGTAGGGGGCGCAGACGAGGCTCAGGACGAGCGCGGGTGGGAGCGCCGTGGCCCACGCGATGGCGGGCCGCCTGATCACGAGGTAGGCGATGGTGACGATCGCGGCGACGACCGGGAAGAGCCAACAGATCCAGGCGGGCTCGCCGAGGCCGAGGGCGCGGATGCCGAGCCGGATCCATGTCTGCAGGCAGGATGTCTTCCAGTCGAGCAGGCCCACCCGCGCCGATATGTCTAGCCACTGTCCGAGGGCGGCAGGGTTCATGGCGAGGGGCAGGGCGGTGATCGCGGTCAGTCCGACCGCGCCTCCGCCAAGGACCCATCGGGCGCGCGGGTTTCGGCACATTTCGTGGCACGCCAGCAGGCCCGGTATCAGAAAGAGGTGTGGCTTGAGGGTGCAGACCGATAGCCAGACCCCGGCCCAGAAGAAATGGCCCTGGGCCAGCGCGATCATGGCGGCGGTGGCCGCCGCGACCAGCAGCATGGATGTCTGGCCATAGTGCATCGCGAGCACCACCGGCACCGCCAGTGCCGACGCCGCGAGGGCGACCGACGCGCTTGGCGGGGGCCGCGCGGCAAACAGGAGGCCGCGCCAGATCCAAAGGGTGGTTCCGATGGCCAGGGCCACCTCGATCCCCAGCCAAAGGAGCGATGCGGGAGCGAGCGGCAGGTTCAAGATGGGCGCCATCAGGAAGAACAGCCATGGGGGGTTGTTCGGGGCGCGGTTGCAGGGGATCTCGAAACCGAAAGCCGAGGCACTGTTGCGGGTGTCATAGGGGTTAAGGCCGGAGCGGAACACGCGATAGCCGGACCAGTACGAGAAGAAGTCGATCTGGAGCGGCTGGCGCAGCGCGTCCGGCCCGACCGTTGGATCCGGCGAGGGCGCGAGAAGCATCCCGGCGGTGGCCGCGCACAGCCAGGCCAGCGCCACGATCCCATGTGTCCGGCCGAGGCCGGCGCGGCGCGCGATTCCCGCTTGGGCGTCCATCCCCACGCGCAAGCGGCTAGCATCGGATCGGCCCGGGTGTCAAGCCCTTCGCCGATCGGTAGATAGCCCTAATATTTGTTGGCCTGACCCCGCAGCCCAGCCTAGTCGCTCATCCAAGTGCGCCTGAAAGCGCCCTCCGCCGGATCCCACCAGAAAAACGAGCTCGCACTCTCGAACACGTGATAGTCGATCGCCGGAAGCCGCGATTGCAGTTGAGATGGTTCCGCCCGACCGGATTTCCCATAGCCCTTGCCAGCTGCTGTCTTGTACGTCCCCGGCTGCGCCACTGAAATCCCCATTCTCTGGGGCAGAGTCTGCCCGTCGCTCTGGTCGAGCATGATGACACTGGATCTTCCACCGCCAGAACTCAGGTTCACGAAGAGCGCCCAGCGTTCGCCAACCGTAGCTAACGCAATGTAGGCATCGTCGGGTAATCCGTCGCCGTTGAAGTCGGCGCGCGCGCGGTATGCGGGTCGCTCGGGGCTACCATACGTCGCCCAGTCCCCTGTTACATCGTCCTTCCCTGGCAGTCGCCATCCATCCAAAGGGCGGAGATCTTCGCCCGAAGCGATACTCGTGGGAACACCCCCACCCTGCGGCAACATGTTGCTTACACCCTGAGAGCCTCCACCCGCCTCGAGGCGCCTCAGATTCGCCTGCGCCACAGGATGACCCTGTTCCGCCGCTTTCCGGTACCAGCGCAAGGCCTCGTCGCAATTGACCGCCCCGCCCCTTCCTTTCTCCCAATATGCACCCAGGCTGCATTGGGCGGGGGCGAACCCGGCGTCCGCCGCCTTCATGATCCAACACCACGCCTCCGGTTCATCCTTGGGCGTGCCCCGCCCGGTTGACAACGCTGCACCTAGGTCCCACTGCGCGCCCGCGTCGCCTCCCTCGGCGCCCCGTCGCAACCATTCGATGCCCTCGGCCACATCGCACTCAATGCCATGGCCAAACTGATAGCACCACCCCAGATGTCCCTGTGCCCGTGCCAGGCCAGCCTCCGCCGCCCTGCGGCAGTACCCAATCGCAACCGCACCATCGCGATCCGCGCCCACAGCGCCCTCCATCAACCGGGCGACGGCATAACTATGGAACGCCGAGCCGGCGTCCGCCTGCTCCTTCACCCGCCGAAAATCCTCCGCAAATTCCCGGAGCGTTTCGCCATTCCGGCTCCCCTTGTCCCACTCCCACCGATACCACTCCGTCCATTGCTGGCGGCACCCGTAGATCGCGCGCACCATCACCTCTGCAAACGCGTTGCCTTGCTTTGCCGCCGGAAGGTAGTCACCGGCATCCGACGGCTTGTCTATCATGCTTCCTTTGGGGTTCGTGGTGGGCGTCCTCGGCGCCGTCAGGTTCGGTGCCCTGCCCGGAGCCAGATCGGCCACCGCGCATCGCCCGGACACCCGCTGACCGCGGTGCCCGATCGTCACCTCCAGCCACCCGTCGGCCAGTTTCAGGCTTTCAATCACGTGCGCCGCCTCAAGCGCGTCGGGCAAGCGGTGCTCCAGATCCAGCACCTGCCGGTCGAGGTCTCCCTCGCCAAGCAGCGCCCCCGTCGCCGCGTCGAGGATGAACACCCAGGTGCTGCTCACACCCTCGGGACAGTGCAGGTCCGCCTCCCGCTGCATGCACTGGGTGAGGAAAACAATCTGGCCCGAATCCTCGGACCAGTGGTAGGACACCAGCGGTCGAATGCCCGCGTTCTTTTCCCACAGAATCATCCCATCGGGCTTTGCGACGCCAAAACGCGCGCTCTGCCCGGGTTGAAAGACGTAAAACATGACTTTGCTCGTATCCGGCGAGGGGATGCGGTCCATATCGCCGGGTTTGGCCACGGAGTCCGGCAGCCGAGGCCTCGATGCGAGACCGCCCTGTTCTGGGGCGATTGGCCTGATCCTTAGGTTCCGAAACCAGGCCGACGGGGTGAGGTTGTGCAAGACGATGACCCCGCTTGGACTGTCGCCCACCCCAGGATACCGCGTTTGCTTCACTTGTATGGCCTGCATCCAAGCCGGGCTGGTCGTGTCGCCGTCCACCACCTTGACGCCGTTGAGCCAATGCTCGATGTGCGTCCCGCGACAGACGATCCGGGCATCGTTGAACTCGCCGACGGGGCGCGTCACGTCGGTGCTCGGCCCCGCGATGCCCCAAAGCGCTGCGGCAGTTCGCTCGGGGATGCTGCCGTCCGTCCCAGCGGTATTGTCCAGAATCTGATACTCGGCGGCCGCCTCGACCTTCCCCGGTGCCACGCGGTAGAAGACCCCGCTGTTCGCCCCGGCGGACACCTTCCACTGGAACGTGAGTTCGAAGTCCGCATACGTCTCGATCGTGGCCAGGTAGCCCCATTGCCGCCGCGCCTCGCCCGGTGTCCCTTCCGCCACGATGCAGCCATCCTCCACCCGCCACGCGTCCTTCGGAGCCCCGGAAGGCACTTGCCAGCCCTCGAATGTCTGTCCGTCGAAGAGCAACGTCCAACCCGCCGCGCGCTCGTCTGCGGTGAGGGCGTTTGCCGGGGCTGCCGAGGTTCCCGGTCGCTGCTCGGGCGCTGCCACCGCGCCCCGCTTGCGCGGGTTTGGCGAGTCGATCTTCACCCGGTGCCCTTCCTTGACGACGGTAAACGTCTTGGCGGTCTTCATCCGGACCACGTCCCCGGCCTCCGTCACGTACCCATCGCCCACCACCGCGGGAATGTCGAGCCCCGGGATCTCGACATACACCACCGCGCGGTCCCCCTCGGAGGGCAACAGTTCGCCTTCGGGCCGGACGATGACAACAACCCCGTCGACTGAGACCACTCGGCCGCGGATCTCGGCTGAACGGGCGTTGCCCCACACGGCCACGGATACGACCAGTGCTGTGCAGAGAGCGACGCGATCCTTCAGATATGCCCTGTTCATGGCCTACTTTCTAAAACACCCGCCGCCACCAACGGCACCATCGCTTCCTATTCTTTCACCCGCGCCAAGACGCCGCCCCCTTCCGTGCAGATCCGAATTGTTCTGCCGGGAAATCTCTTGCCATGCGAAAGCTCCCCCCCAGGAATCGTAATCACCGCATCGTATTTCCCGGAGTAGCTTATCTGATCTCCCTTCAGACGCCAGATCGCGGACGTCCTCCCACCGTCCTCCGTTATGGTTGTCATGGAAGCACACAGTGGATCGCTGGGACTTATCGGCACCGTCATAGGCTTTCCCCCCGAAACAGCGGTCATAACAAGGAAGTTCCCCTGCTGGGTGATCCTCATTTCAATAATCGCTTCCTCCGAAGGCCGCGGGGTGGACACAATCCCGTTCTCTATACTCGTGAATTTTGCCACAGTTTTTCCTTTCCATAGGCCACTCCATGTCTCTTCCTGCACCCTCACGGTGGCGCCTTGGCCCGTGGCCGGCATAGACCCGGTGACAAGGCCGCTGGCATCCACTATGGCGGTCTGGTTGCTTGCGCCCGCCATGGTCGATGCTACGGGCTCGTGCGGCACCTCCACCGGCCCGGGTGGGACGGCCATAGTGGGTGCCGCAGGCACGGGCATCGTGCTGTTGTCGGATTGCCTCTCCGGCCCGTAGACGACCAGGATGATGGGCGCGCTCTTCTCCACCTCCAGACCCGCCCCGGGCTTCTGGTCCTGCACCGTGCCCGCCTTGCCTGCAGGGGGATCGGAGG
>JADLBR010000533.1 GCA_020847615.1 Verrucomicrobiia bacterium | reverse complement strand
GGGGGTAGGGGGCGGTGTCTTCACGCCCCGCCGATTCGGCCCTCAATCCGGCGCTCCGATCCCAAATCCACCCAACCCTGCGACCCTCCCAGAAAATTCCCCCCGCGATGAAATGTCCGGGCTAGCCTACCCCAACAGACCCGCGCCGGCGATTTCCGCGGCGCGCCGGACGGCCTCGCTGCGGGTGCGGCAATTGAGGCGCTCGAGCAACCTTGCGACGTGCATCTCGACCGTCCGGGGGCTCAGGTGCAGCCGCGCGGCGACCTCCTTGTTCGTGAGTCCCGCGCCAATGAGGGCGAGCACCTCGCTCTGCCGCCCGGTCAGGCCGGCGATGGCGGCTCCGGCCCCGCGGCGGTCGCCGTCGCGCGCGATCCGATCCATCAGCGGCCTGAGGCCCAGGCGCCGGGCGATGGCGAGGGCGCCCGCGCCGGCGGCCTCCGCCTCCGGGTCGCCTGCGGCATGGAGAAACCGCGCCACCCGGCGCCCCGACATGGCCTCGTCAAAGAGGTTGCCGGCCCTCGCGTGGTGCTCCACCACGGGTCGCATGAGGGCCGCGGCCTCCGCGGCCTGGCCGCGGCACCACGCGGTCTCGGCGAGCGCCGCCTGCCTCGCCATCCTGTTCTCGGCATTCTCGTGGCGCGCCGCGATGCCGTTCAATATGTCCGTGCACTCCGATACGCCCGCCGCCTCCCCGCGGTCGGCCAGAAACCCCGTCGCCGCGATCAGGCCGGGCACCGCGTCGTGACTGTCCTCCGTTTCCCTCCAGAGCTGGACGATCTCCTGAAATCTCGCCCGGGCGGCATCCGCGTCACCGCCATCATCCTCCAGTTCGGCCTGCGCCCAACGCACGAAGAACTCGGCGCCCAGCAAACCGAACCGGCGCGCGCCAGCCAGCGACTCCTCCAGCAGCGCGCGGGCCTGCTTGCGCTGACCGCGGAAGGCGGCGATGCACCCCTCCACCATCCCGGCGATCGCGCGGATCGAGGGATGCGTGTCGCCGGCGCCCAGGACCTCGCGCGTCGTGTCCAGCGCCCGCTTCCACTCCCCGGTTCGGAAGAAGGCGTACGACAGGCACCCGAGGCATGCGTGCTCACTATCGCGAACCCCCCGCTGGCGGCAGTAAGCGATCGCGGAGAGGTGCGCGTCGCGCTCACCACGATAATCGGCGGCATACTCCCGGATATTCGCCCTCCGCCGATAGGCCAGCGCCACCTGCTCGGTCAGGCCGTGCTCCAGGGCGAGCTTCAACGCCGCGTCGACATCCGCGCTCGCCCCACGCGCATCGCCCCGCATGGCGCGGATCAGGCCCCGGAAACCGGCCACCTCACACCGCACCGCCGGATCCCCCGCGTCCTCTGCCGCCCCCGCAGCCCGCCCGATGGCATCGGCCGCCTCGGCGAGCCGTATCCGGTCGGCCAGAAACGAGGCGAGCGCCAACCATGCGCGGGCCCGGCGCTCGGCCACCCCGCACGCATCGGAGAGATGGGCCGCGCTCTCGAGATGGCGCCGCGCCGAAGCCGGATCCCCGTTGACGAGCGCGAGGTCACCGAGCTGGCGATGGGCCTCGATCCGGCCCCCGTCGTCCCCAGATGCCTCCGCGCCCTCCAGCAATTCCTCCCACGCGAGGCGCGCCGAGACGAAATCGCCACAGTTCTTCGCGCAGCGCGCCATCTCCATGAGCACCCTGCGCCGACTCTCGGGCTCCTGGTCCATGGGCCAGATCTCCATCGCGCGGCGAATGTGCTCGAACGCCTCGCCGTAGCGGTTCTCCCGACAGGCAATCTCTGCCGCGCGCACCCACGCCGCGCGCGCCTCCGGAAAGGCATTCGCCGCAAAATGGTGCGGGGCCACCTCCTCCCAGGCAACGCGCCGGGCCTCCAGCGCCCTCGCGATTTCCGCGTGCAGCCGCCGGCGCTTCGACCACGCCATCGCCCGCACGACCGCCTCCCGCCTCGCGCCATCGGCAAAACGCGCCGTGCCCTCTCCCTCGGGCACCAGGATCCCCGCATCGAAGAGCGGGTCGAGCGCGGACGGCGCGATGCCCAAGTCCCCCAGCACCGGCAGCGGGAAGCCATCGCTCAGCAGGGCCGCCACCTCCATGGCGCCTTCCGCGCCCGCGCCAAGACCCTGGCTCGCCGACCTCGGTTTCATAGCCGCGCTTTCTACCTTATCAGTATATCTGATAATGGTCGCGACGCGAGCCGCCGGGCGCCGGAGGGTCACCGGGGCGGCGCGATGCCCCAGGGGGACGACGATCCCGCCCGGCTTTGCCCGCGTGAAGTTTCTCTTCGGCGCTTGCCCCGCGCCCCGCGCGCCCGTACGCTACATTTTCCTCGGAGTCACCCACATGCACCAAAAACAGGCCAGCTACAGCCGCGATGACCTGCTGCGCTGCGCGCGCGGCGAGCTCTTCGGCGCCGGCAATGCCCAGTTGCCGCTGCCCCCGATGCTGATGTTCGACCGCATCACCCACATCAGCGAAGAGGGCGGGCGCCACGGCAAGGGCCTGATCGTGGCGGAACTGGATATCCGTCCCGACCTGTGGTTCTTCGAGTGCCATTTCCATAACGACCCGGTGATGCCGGGCTGCCTCGGGCTGGACGCCCTGTGGCAGATGATCGGCTTCTACCTGGGTTGGCTCGGCGGCACTGGCCGCGGGCGCGCCCTCGGCGGAGGCGAGATCAAGTTCCGCGGCCAGGTCCTGCCCACGGCGAAGCGGATCACGTACCGCATCCACCTCAAGCGCGTCCTGATGCGCAAGCTGTTCATGGGCATCGGGGACGCCGAGCTCGAGTGCGACGGCGAGGTCATCTACGAGGCCAGCGACCTGCGCGTCGGGCTCTTCTCCTAGCAGCCTGTCGGACTTAGCCAAGTCCGACAAGGCTGCTAGAAAATTGCCGCGTCGCTTCCCGTGGCCGAACGCGCGAGCGTTTGGCCGCCAAAGCCTCACGGCTTCGGCTACATCTTCCCAAGCCGGTGGTGACTCGCCGCGCGTCCGTTGCATTAGTGAAGCGCATGATGCATTGACGTGCGAATTAGCGGATCTTACGTTAGTCGCATGGGCGATGTGCGTCATTCTCTGGGGCATGGGGCCGGCTGCGGGTGCTGTGGCGGCGGGCATGGCGATGGGCTGAATCGCCGGGATTTTCTGGCGGAGGTGGGCGTGGCGGCGCTCGGGGGGGCGGTGCTGACCGCCATGGCGCCGCGCCCGCCGTCGGCGGAGCCCTCGCTGCCGAGGCGCGAGGATCGTCCGCTCAGGATGCAGCCGGTCCTGCTGCACTCGGTGCCCAAGCGCAGGGAGGCCACGAGCTGGCGGCAGTGGGGCGGCCTGCAGACGGAGGCCGACGCCGAGGCGGAGAAGGCGCGGATCGAGCGCGAGCTCAAGTCCGTCAGGCAGCGGGCGGATTTCGCGCTGGAGCTGCTGCCGGTCAAGGCGGCCACCACGCAGGAGCAGGCGGCGGCGATCGCGGCCGAAGCTCACGACGGCGCGATCGTGTACGCCGCCGGTTGCGGCGAGCCGGTGCTGCGCGCCGCCACCGCGCCCGAGAAATGGAACCTGATCTTCTGCCGGCATCGCACCGGCCCCGCCTACCTCTGGTACGAGATCGTCCACCCGAGATACCTCCGCAAGATGGTGGACGAGTATGGCCAGCCTGGGATGACCACCGACGACGTCGTGGTGGATGAGCTGGACGACATCGTCTGGAGGCTGCGCGCCCTCCACGGGCTCAAGAACACCGTGGGCAAGAAGATCGTCACCATCGGCGGCGCCGGCGGATGGGGCGCGGGCGGCAAGACGGCCCCGCAGCGCGCGCAGGAACTCTGGAAGCTCCAGTACATCGATGTCCCTTACCCCCAGCTCGCCGAGCGCATCCAGAAGGCGTTCGCCGATGGCGCCCTCGTGGGGCGCTGCCGCGGCGAGGCGTCCCGCTACCTGAAGCAGGGCGTGACGCGGGTGGATACGAAGCGCGAGTTCATCGACCGCGCGTTCGTCCTGGCGGAGGTGTTCCGCCAAATCCTGGCCGATGCGGGGACGGATGCCATCACCGTGCAGCACTGCATGGGCACCATCATGGGCGCCTCCCAGACGACCGCCTGCCTGCCGCTGAGCCTGCTCAACGACGAGGGCTACATGGCCTTCTGCGAGTCGGACTTCGTGGTCATCCCCTCGGGCATCCTGCTGCGCGGTATCTCGGGCAGGCCCGTGTTCCTCAACGACCCGACCTACCCGCACCACGGCCTGGTCACCCTCGCCCACTGCACCGCACCGCGCCGCATGGACGGCTGCCACTGCGAGCGCGCCAAGCTGCTCACGCATTTCGAATCCGACTACGGCGCCGCGCCCAAGGTCGAGATGCGCCTCGGCCAGACCCTCACCAACCTCGTCCCCGACTTCGCCAGCGCCCAATGGGTCGGCTTCGAGGGCAAGATCGTCGGCAACCCGTTTCTCGATATCTGCCGGTCACAGATCGACGTCGAGATCCAGGGGGACTGGAAACGCCTCCTCGCCGAGATGAAGGGCTTCCACTGGATGACCTGCTACGGCAACTACCTCCGCGAGACCGGCTACGCCCTCGGCAAGGTCGGCGTCGGCTGGCTCGACGTGAGCGCAGCGTGACCGCGCCCTCACTCCCGAAAGTTCTCGTAATCCAGGCCGACGGGCAGGTCCTCCTTGCGGAGAAAGGCGATGACGGCCTGGAGGTCGTCCCTTTTTTTGCCGGTGACGCGGACCTTGGCGTCCATGATCTGGGCCTGGACCTTGAGGCCGAGGCCCTTGATGCGCGCGACGATGTCCTTGGCGACGGGGGTGTCGAGGCCCTGTTTCAATTTGATGACCTGCCTCGCGCGGCCGACGGAGGAGATCTCGGCGGGCTGCGGGTCGATGTTCTTCAGGCTGACGGCGCGGCCGGCGAGCTTGGCGGCCAAGATGTCGTAGATGGCCCGGAGCTTGAACTCGTCCTGCGCGGAGATGACGAGCTGGTCCTTCTCCTCGACGATCTCCCAGGCGACGTTGCGGAAATCGAAGCGGCTTCCGATCTCGCGGCGGGCCTGGTTGAGGGCGTTGCGGACCTCGGCGAGATCGACCCCGGCTGCGGCATCAAATGAGGGCATGCGTTATCCTCCAGTGGCTAGGCCATCTCCATGAGGTGGCGGATGTGGTCGGCGGACATCTTGACGGCGGGCGAGGCGGCGCCGCCCTCGTACTCGACGATCAGGGGCCAGCCGTGGCGGAGGGCGAGGGTCACGATGGCGGCGAAGTCGACGTCGCCCTGGCCGATGGGGACGAGGGCGCCATCGCGGCGGCGGATCTCCTTGAGGTGGAGCGCGCGGACGCGCGAGGCATTCTCGCGGATGAACTCGGCGGCGTCGGCGCCGGCGGTCTCGGTCCAG
>JADLBR010000532.1 GCA_020847615.1 Verrucomicrobiia bacterium | reverse complement strand
TATCAGGCCGCCAAGGGACGCCGCGCCATGGAGGTGCTGGCGCCCGACATGATCCATTACGACGACTGGGATCTGCGCTCGCCCACCGCGATGAACCTCAGGGCGGACATCCACGTCGCCTCGTTTCACGAGTTTGTGAAGCGGCATTTCACGGAAGCGGACTGCCGGGCGTTGGGATTCGAGAAGTCCGAAGTCGGCGCCTTCGACGTGCTGGGCTATCTGCTGAATCCGCCCTGGCGTCCGGAGTACAAAGGCGAGGGCGATCAGCCGCTGTGGCGCGGCGCCGCCGATGCCCGCTGGCTTTCCAACAAGGTGTGGCGCGCCTTCCAGATCGCCTGCATCGAGGAACGTCTGGCCAGCATGAAGGAGATTTATCGCCTGAACAAACAGGCGGCGCGCGAGCTCGGGCGGGATGTGCCCATGGTCGCGAACGTCATCCCCATGCTCAGCGCCCTCTTCCTCCAGCGCGACTGCGTGGACATGGCGAATTTCGAATGGCCCGCGTTCAAGACCTTCACCGCGTTTGTGAAGCCGCTCGGTTACTACCCGCAGGCACGGCTGGGGATCGGCCCGCGCATGGCGGCCAAGATCGGGGTGACGGGCCATGCCATCGTGGATCCCTATGTCGAGCCGCAATACAGCGGCTGGGATGGCGCGGGTTTCACGCGCCGCCACTACGAGACCCTGCACAAGGTGATCTACTTCGACCTCGTCGCGAATCGCGGCATCCCCGCCTTCTCGCTCACCTTCGATGGCGGTTACTCGCCCGGCTCGATTTGTTCCGCCGGGAATCTTCACGCCTTCCTGAATGGGGTCGCTCCCGTCATCTCGGGGCGCGAATACCTCGCCGATATCGGCCTGGCGTCCAGCTCCTGGAGCCAGATCGCCGCGCAGCCCCCGTGGGCGTGGAACCAGGCGGTGACGAAGCGCCACGCCTCCGAGTTCCTCGGCTGGGCGCAATACCTCGCCTCCGCGCGCGACTTCCCGCAGTGGGATGTCGTCCCGTTCGACAATGTCGCGCTCAAGGATCTGACACGCTTCAAGCTGGTCATCCTCCCCTCGGTCCTCGTGATCACCGCCGACCACCTGGCCGTGCTCGAGGGCTATCTGAAGCAGGGCGGGAGGCTCCTCGTCACCGGCGAGACCGGCGCCTTCACCGGACCAAAGGCACTGCTCCTGCCTTGCGACAAAGACATCATCACCCCGCTCGCCGAGCGATTCCCTGGCCAGGTCACCCTCATCAAAACCAAGCCCGGCCTCGACTATCATGTGGATCCCGGCAAGTCCGAGCCGCTTCGCAGTAACCTCCAGGGGGCCAGTGAGCATCACCCCGTGCTCACGGCGGCCAACGCACCCGAGCATGTCGGCATCTACGCCAACCGGAGCCAAACGAACCCCGGTGAACTCACCATCGACCTCGTCAATTACCACCACGATCTGGCCACAGATCAAATCACCCCCGTCACCAGCTCCGGCTTCACCGTCACGCTGCGGGTGCCCTATCTGAAGGATACGGACAAGCTCCGCGTCGAGAGCATCCGCTACGATGAAACCGCGGGCGGTAACGTCCGGCGGCAGCCCCTCGACGCCGGCCACGTCCTCGCCAGCAACGGCTGCGTCACCCTGCGCATCCCGCCTTTCACCCATTACCAGGTCCTGCGAATTGAAAAGGCCAAGCCATGAAAACCACCCTCACACTCCTCACCGCCCTCCTGATCGCGCCGCTGGCCGCGTTGCACGCCGCCGAACCGGGCAAACCCAACATCGTCCTCATCCTCGCCGACGATCTGGGCTGGAGCGATCTCGGCTGCTACGGCGCGGATTTGCACGAGACGCCGCACCTGGATCTCTTCGCCAGACAAGCGGTGCGCTTCACCGATGCCTACGCGATGTCCGTCTGCACGCCGAGCCGCGCGGCGCTGCTCACCGGCAAGCACCCCGCGCGGCTGCACATGACGATCTGGTCGGAGGGATCGCGCAGCGGCCCGAAGAAACGCAAACTCATCGAGGCCCGCTCGCTCCATGACCTGCCGCACACCGAGACGACACTCGCCCAACGTTTGCGCGACGCGGGCTACCTCACGGCGCTTGTCGGCAAGTGGCACCTCGGCGACGCGGCCCATTATCCCGAAACCCACGGTTTCGACGTGAACGTCGGCGGCACGCAGTGGGGCGCGCCGCAGACGTTCTTCTGGCCGTACAGCGGCAGCGGGCGCTTCGGGCCAGAATTCCGCTACGTGCCGCATCTGGAGTTCGGCAAACCGGGCGAATACCTCACCGACCGGCTCACCGACGAAGCGCTCCGGGTGATCGACCGCGCCGGCGATCAACCCTTTTTCCTCTACCTCGCCCACTACGCGCCGCACACGCCCATCGAGGCGAAGGCCGAGGACATCCGGCATTTCGAGGCGAAACTCCGCCCCGGCCAGCAGCACCAGAACGCCGTCTATGCCGCGATGGTGAAGAGCCTCGACGACAGCGTGGGGCGGGTGCTCGATCATTTGAAAAGGCGTGGACTGGAGGAGAACACCCTCGTGATCTTCACCAGCGACAACGGCGGCTACATCGGCACCGACAAAGGCCAGGCGGTGCCCGTGACGTGCAACGCGCCGCTGCGCTCCGGCAAGGGGGCGCTCTACGAAGGCGGCATCCGCGTCCCGTTGATCGTTCGCTGGCCCGGCGTCACTCCCCCTGCGGCTGAATGCCGTGAACCCGTGGTATTGATGGATCTCTTTCACACCCTCAACGCCACGCTATCCAACGCAAAATCGACAGAAGCCGCGGACGGCATCGACCTCAAACCCTTGCTGCAACAACCCAACACCAAGCTCCACCGCGAGGCCCTCTATTTTCACTACCCACACTACTACGCCACCACCACACCCGTGGGCGCCGTGCGCGCCGGCGACTGGAAGCTGCTCGAATACTTCGAGGACGGCCGGCTCGAGCTCTACAACCTCAAGGATGACCCCGCCGAGAAGATCGATCTCTCGCCTCGGATGCCGGACAAAGCCGCATCATTGCTCCAGCAACTCCAGCGCTGGCGCACCCAGGCCGGCGCCGCCATGCCCGCGCCGAATCCGAATTCCAACTAGCAAAACCGGAACCTTATGAAATCACTCCTTACTTTCGTTCTCACCATCTCCACCGCGTTCGCTGCCGAGCAGGCGGATGTCGTCGTCGTGGGCGCTACCCCCGGCGGTATCGCCGCCGCCGTCGCGGCGGCGCGCTCGGGGGCGAGCGTGATTCTTCTGGAAGAAAAGAACCATGTGGGCGGCATCGTGGCGGGCGGGTTGACGAATACCGACATCCAGAAAAAGGCGGCCGTCGGCGGGCTGTTCGCTGAGTTTGTCAAGCGGGTGCGCGAGCACTATGTGAAGACCTACGGCGAGAACTCCGCGCAGGTGAAGGCCTGCCAGGGCGGGCACATGTTCGAGCCGAAGGTCGCCGAGAGGGTGTTTCGCGACATGCTGGCGGGGGAGAAGTACATCCGGCTTATCGAACGGCATCGCGCGGTGTCCGCGCGGGTCGTGGGGGCGGATGGCGTCGAGCGCGAGGCGGACCGGGGCCAGCGGAGGGATGGCGCCCAGCCACAGGACTTCGGCCCCACGGTGAATCTCGTCAGCATCAGCGCCGAAGATCTGGCCCAGCCGGGAACGCGCGTGGAGTTCCGGGCGAGGACCTTCGTAGACGCCACTTACGAGGGCGATCTCGCGGCGCTGGCGGGCGTGCCGTATCGCGTCGGCAGAGAGAGCCGCGAGACGTTTGGCGAGGCTCACGCGGGCAAGATCTATCTTCGTTTCAAGGACGTCAATCCGCTGCCCGGCTCCACCGGCGAGGCGGACGATGGCATCCAGGCCTTCTGCTTCCGGATCCACGTCACCAAAGACCTCGCCAATGCCGTGCCCGTGGAGAAGCCCGCGGCATTCAACCGCGACGACTACCGCGCCATGCTCGACGACATGCGCTCCGGCAGGGCCGCGGAGCTGAGGCAGCTCATGCACTTTTTTCCCATGCCGAACGGGAAGTATGAACTCAACAACGCGCATCCGGCAGGAGACACCGGCGTGCCCAGCGAGTCGTTCGATCTCGCGGAGGAAAACTGGAAATGGCCGGAGGCCGACGCCGCCGAACGCGAGCGCATCTTCCAGCGCTACTGGGCTCACAGCGAAGGCTACCTGTGGCTGCTGCAAAATGACCCCGAGGTGCCACAGGCCATCCGGGAGGAGGCGCGGCAATATGGCTTCCCGAAAGACGAGTTCGCCGACAACCGCCACCGCCCGCATCACATCTACGTGCGCCAGGGTCGGCGCATCTGGGGCGAGTATAACTTCACCCAGCGGGACGCGGCACTCGATAGGGCCACCGGCCTGCCGCGGCGCAAGCCCGATGGGATCGCCGTCGCCGAGTTCGGATTCGATTCCCACGGAGTCCACAAATACGACCCCGCGCATCCCGGCGTCCGCGAAGGTTACATCTTCATCGAGCACCAGCCCTTGCAGCTCCCGTATCGCATCCTCGTGCCGAAGTGTGTGGACGGCCTGCTGGTGCCGGTAGCGTGCAGCGCCAGCCACGTCGGTTATCAAACGATTCGGATGGAGCCGGTCTTCATGGCCCTCGGTGAAGCCTGTGGCATCGCAGCCTCCAAAGCACAGGCTGCCGGCGCCACCGTTCGCGACGTGGATGTGAAATCCGTTCAACGCGAGATCGTGCGCCGAGGCGGCGTGATCCTCTACGAATCCACCGCACTCGTTCCAGAAGGCATCGCGCCGTAACGAGCCCTGCCTACTTGCTGGAAACCAACGTGCTTTCCGAATCGCGGAAGAGGAAACGCTGCCACCCCAGTGTGGCGAAGTGGCAGTCGGGCGTCTCGGCCGCGGCGTGCTTCGTCAGTGTGGTTAGCCTGATGGAAATCGTCCACGGATTGACCCTGGTGACCCGAAACGTCGAGGACTTTGCGGACACCGGAGTGTCTCTCTGCAATCCCTTCACGGGATCGCTTTCAGGGTAAACACGGCGGCGGCGGGCTTCTCGCGCAGCGTGATGGCGAGGCCATGCATGAGCTCCTCTCCGGTGCGGACTTCTTTGCCGCCATCGAGATCCTCGATCTCGTAGCGCTGCTTCGGGTCGAGTCCGCGCAGCCGAACGGTGAGGGTTTCGTTCGCTGCCTCCGGACGGCGGAAGGCCTGCACGACGCCCTCGTTCAAATCGGCGCGGTGGAACTGCCACGCGATCCACGAGGTCGTGTCTAGGCTGTAGG
>JADLBR010000531.1 GCA_020847615.1 Verrucomicrobiia bacterium | reverse complement strand
CCGGGGTCGCGCTGCCGCGGGTGATGCTGTCGATGGGCACCGACGTGGTGGCGGTGGCCCGCTACTTCGCCGCCGGGGACGCCGACGCCGACGGCCAGCAGGACTGGTACGAGTGGTACTGGTTCGGCGGCCTGGACCAGTCGCCTGCCTCCGACCCCGACGGGGACGGCTTCACCATCGCCGAGGAGCAATCCCGCGGCTACAACCCGACCATCCGCGACGAGCCGTCCGATGGCGGCATCATGATGCGGGTCTCGGACGCGGGGAAAGTCGGGCTTTCGTATTACCCGCGCGTGACGCAGGTGATCGTGAATGGCGTCATGCAGAGCGGCTTCTCGGTCATGGGTGGCGCGCCGGGTGACTGGGGCGTGTCGAGCAACGCCGCCCCCGCCTTTGCCGACTGGGATGGCGATGGCATCGCGGATTTGGTCATTGGCGGGGCGAACGGGCAGTTGGTGTTCTTCGAAAACCGGGGCTCGCCCATCGTGCCAAACTTCGTATCCGTCGCGGCCGATCCCAGCCTGACGGCCCTGTGGACCAACCTGGCCAACGTGGCTCCCGCGCTGGGCGATTGGTCGGGCGATGGCGAGGCCGATCTCGCGATCGGCGGCGCGACGAACGTAATCACCCTGATCAGTTCGGTCGGCGGCTTCGCCAACGCGGCCCCGGAGCGCATCACCGCATTCCTGTCGATCCCCAATACGACGCTCGCGATGCCCGCCCTCGTCCCGCCCCCCGGCACCCACCTCTGCGATCTCTACGTGCTGCGCGCCGATGGCACCGTGGACCGATACCCCAACACGGGTGTCGCATCGGAACCCTTCCTCGCCACGAGCCGCGTGACGAATGTGCTGGGATCGGCCGTCGCCAACGCCACCGGCCTGGCCGTCGCCGACATGAACAAGGACGGCATCCTGGATGTGCTCGTCTCCGATACCTACGGCAGCATCTACGAGTTCCGCGGGCGCTCGAACCAGACGTATCTCGCGTATGGTGCCGGATTCGCCGGCAGCTACGCGGGGCTCGCCAATCGCCTGACCCTCGCCGCGGGCGATTTCTATGGCACCGGCGATCGGGACATCCTCGGCGGCTTCGCCGAGGGCGGCCTGCTCTGCCTCAAGAATCCCACCAAGCACCTGCTCCTCGATCCGCCGGGCGTCACGCTGCTCAATGGCCAGTCGGCGAAGTTCTCGGCACTGAACGCGGTGGGCGCGGTGACCTGGAGCCTGGCGCTGAATCCCAGCGGCGGGAGCATCAACCCCACCAACGGCCAGTACACCGCGGGCGCCGCGCCGGGCATGGATTTCGTGGAGGCCCGGGCCGCCGACGGGATGACGGGCCGCGCGTACGTGAACGTCATCAGCCCCGACGAGGTGGCGGGCTTCGGCAAGGCGATCATCGTGGGCGGGGGCAAGGACCTCGCCGACCCGGTGTGGCTGGCGACGGATTACATCGCCAGCCGCGCCTACAACGTGCTCCGATATAAAGGCTATTCCCGCGAGAATATCCACTACTTGAGCTTCGACCCGGGCCGGGACATCGACGGCGACGGGCTGGACAACGACATCGCGGGCTTCTCCTCCCACGCCAATGTGGCGGGGAGTTTCACTAATTGGACGGGCAACGCGAACCGCCTGTTGGTCTATCTGGTGGATCACGGCTCCGCGACCCCCGATGGCGCGTACTTCCGACTGAACACGGGCGAGAACCTCACCTCGACCCAACTGGACGCCTGGCTCGACGCGATCCAGGACCAGCACGGCACCGAGGTGGTGGTGGTGCTGGACTTTTGCTACGCGGGCCGCTTCCTCCAGGACCTGACCTACGCCGGCCCGGCCAAGCGGGTGGTGATCGCGGCCACCTCCCCCGGGGAGCTGACCTACTTCCTCTCCGGCGGGCTGGTGAGTTTCTCGGACCTGTTCCTCAGCGGGCTCCTCCAGGGCCTGGACCTGGAGCAGTCCTTCCTCTTCGCCCGGCAGGGGATGGAGGGCTACCAGAACGGGACGCTCGATGACGACGGCAACGGCCTCTATCAGGCGGGCGTGGACGGCGCCGTCGCGGCGACGATCCCGATCGGCGCGACGCACCTGGCGGGCAAGGATGTGCCGGTGATCGGCTCGGTGGCCCCCAACCAGACGCTGAACCTCGGCACCAAGGCCACGCTCTGGGCCGAGGGGGTCGAGTCCTACTACCCGATCGACCGGGTCTATTGCACCATCATCCCGCCGAGTTTCTCGGCCTCGACCAACGCCGGGGTGCCGGTGACCGCGATGTCGGAGGTGGAGCTGGAGCCGCAGGCCGGGGGCCGTTACGCGGCGGAGGTGGACCGCTTCGCCGAGCCGGGGCTGTACAAGGTCAACTACTACGCGCGCGACATCTGGGGCAGCGTGTCGCCGCCGCGCCAGGGGCTGGTGGCGCAGGGCGGCTTCGATGAGCGCATGGCGATCGTCGCCGGGGGATCGACCAACGACCCCGGATGGACGGCCATCGCCCGCATGGCCTCGACCGCCTACCAGACCGCGCTGGCGCGCCGGCTGAACAAGAGCGGCATCCGCTACCTGAGCGCGGCGGGGCACCAGGACCTCGACGGGGACGGGACCAACGACGTCCACGCGGCGGCCTCCGGGGCCGCGCTGGCCGAGACGATCACCGGCTGGGCCGCGGGGGCCCACCGGCTCACCGTCTGCCTGCTGGGCACGACGACCTCCGGCGGACAGTACCGCATCGGCCCGGCCGAGACACTGCCCGCCGCGGATCTCGACGGCTGGCTCGACGCCTTCCAGGCCGGTGGCGCCAGCGCGGTGGTGGTGCTGGACTTCGATGGCTGCGGCAGCTACGTGCCGCTGCTGGCCCCGCCGGCGGGCAAAGAGCGGATCGTGGTGGCCAGCACCAAGGCCGGCGCCCCCAGCGTGCGCGCGGCGGACGGGCTGGTGAGCTTCTCGCAGTTCTTCCTGAGCGCGGTCTTCAACGGCCGCAGCCTCGGGGCAGCCTTCGCCGACGCGCGCAACGCGATCAAGCACGCCAGCGGCCGGGTGAAGCAAACCGCCCAGCTCGACGACAGCGGCAATGGGGTCCCCGACGAGAAGAAGCTCGATGGGCTGGTGGCCGCGGGGCGGTATCTGGGCGCGGCCTTCGCCACCGGGGAGGACACCCCCTCCATCGGCGCGGTGATCCCGCCGACCAACCTCGTCCAGGGCACCCCGCTGACCCTCTGGGCCGCAAGCGTGCTCTCCGGCGCCGGCATCTCCAATGTCTGGTGCGCCATCACCCCGCCCGACTACGACGGCGAGGGCGAACTCCCGCAGACCCACCTGGCCTGGAGCGCGCTCAGCAACCGATACGAGGCCCCGTATGCCGACTTCACCCTGCCGGGCGACTACGCCCTGACCTTCTACGCGCTGGACAACGCCGGGCTGCTCTCTGCCCCCGCCCAGTCCTCGG
>JADLBR010000530.1 GCA_020847615.1 Verrucomicrobiia bacterium | reverse complement strand
GCCGGTCGCGCCACGCCCGCCAGCCCACCAGCGCGACGACCAGGCCCAGGACGGCCAACTGCCCCGCGTAGCCCGCAAATTCCCAGTACTGCCAGTGAGCCGCACCCCACGTCCGGAATTCGATCGTGTCCCGATTCACGCCCCAGAAATGCGCGCCCTCCCCGGAGCCATTGGCGATGCCGAAGAAATTCGGGAAAACCAGGGTCGCCAGATAGTACCAGGGCAGGGAGAGGTCGGCGATCTGCTCAAAACCAAAGCCGCTTCGCCCGCTGGTGGCCCAGTCAGCCAGGGAAGGCAGGAGCACCATCGCGCCCGTCAGGAGCACCAGCGCAAACACCGCCACGAGGCGCGCGCCCGCGCCCGCGAGGGCTCGAGGCACCCCGCCGCATGCCCGCCACGCCTGGAATGCCCAGTAGGCCACCACGAGCAGCGAGCCATACAGCGTCATCTGGGGACAGCCCGCCAAGAATGAAAGCGAGAGCGACAGCCATGCGCCCGCCGTCGCGATCGCCGGGCCGCCGCGCGCCGCGCGCCCCGCGCAGGCGAGCGCCAGTGGCATCCACGAGAAAGCCATGACGAAAGGCGCGTGCGTGATCTGCATCGTCATGAATCCGGAAAGCGCGAAACCCATGCCTCCCACCGCCGCCGCGGCAGGCGACAGCCGCTGGTCCTTCAGCAACAGGAACGTCCCGAGGCCGGCCACGAGCACGTGCGCCACCAGATACCACTGGTAGGCCAGCCACGGGATCCGCCCGTCGTCCACAAGGAGCGCGGAGAGCCAATGCGGCGGATAGAAGGCGCCCACTTGGACATCGGAGAAGAACGGCATGCCGCACCGCATGCCCGGGTTCCAGAGCGGCAGTCGCCCTTGCCCCAGCGCCTCGCCCATGTGCGAGAGGGCCGGATACCATTGATAGACCAGGTCTTCCCAGATGAACGCGCGGCCCGACAGCCAGTCGGAATAAAACGCCGCGATGCCGGCCGCGACCGCCAGCGCGCCCCACCACCGGCGCAGGGGCTGGCCCGGGGCCCAGTGGCGCCGCAGTGTCCCCGGGATGCCGGACGGTGACTGGGGCGCCACGTCGCTCACGGCGTCCCGCCCTTGTGGCGGGCGCGGCCCAGCGTCCACCATGACCGCAGCACGAAGCTCATGTATTCGCGCAGCGTGCGCATCACGGGCATCTTGCTCCGGCCCTTCTTCAGGTCGTACCGGTAAACCAGGGGCACCTCGCTCACGCGCAGTGGCCGCGCGCTGTGGAGCTTGATCAATAGCTCCGCGTTGCAGACAAAAGTCCGCGTCTCGATCAGCCGGTCGCCGAAGCGCTCGAACCCCATCTTCAGGGCGCCCGCGCGGTACGCGCGGTAGAAGATCGTGTAGTCGCGCGCCCCCGGGATGGGGAACAGCCACCGCACCAGCGCGTTGGCGCCAAGGCTGAGCGCCGTCCGCTTGAGCGGGAACCTGTGGTATCGGCCGCCCGCCTCATACCGCGAACCGATGGCCACATCGTATCCCTCGCCGATCCGCCGAACCATCTCGGGCAGCAGTTCGGGGTCGTTGGTGCTATCGGCCTCCATGAGCACGATCACGTCATCGTCGGCCGCGGACGCGGTGGCCTCACGCAGGCCGGTCATGAATACGCGGGCGACGCCCAGGTTGGTGGGGTGGCTGATCACGCGGACCGGCAGGGACCTCCCGAGGCCCTCCGCCACCTCAAGCGTCCGGTCCCGGCTCCCGTCATTGACGACGATGATATCGAGGGTCGCGTCAGTGGAGCGCGCCAGGGCATCGTGGATGGCCGGCAGCAGCGAGGGCAGGTTGCCCTCCTCGTTGTAGGCCGGCACCACGACAAGAACTTTGCGCGGCACGCCCATAGATCGGCGTGGTTATCATGGCCGGGCCGTGCGGACAACACCCAATTATTCAGGCGAAGGCCGCGCGGATCTCGTCGAGGTGCTCGCGCTGCCACTCGATCATGGCCCGCAGGCCCGCATCGACCCCCACCTTCGGGGACCATGGCAGGCCGAGCCTTCGAACCCACGCTAGGTCCGCCACGAAGTAGGGTTGGTCGCCTGGCCTTGTCGCCTCGGTCGTGATCGGCGGGAAGGGTCGCCCCGTGATCGCCGCAATCCTGTCGAGACCCTCGCTCACCGAGATTGCGTTGGCCTCGCCCCCGCCCACGGGATAGACGCCCCCGACCCGACGCTCCCAGAGCAGGAGGTACAGGTCCACCAGATCCTCGACGAATAGGAGATCCCTGACTTGCCGACCGTCGCCGTAGACCGCGATGTCGCGCCCCAGAAGGTTCGCGATCGAGAACCACGCCACCCAGCCCTGGTCCTCGACCCCGAACTGCTGGTGCCCGTAGATGCAGGACTGCCGCAGCGAGCAGGTGGACAGGCCGAATTCGGGCCTGCCGTATTCCGTGAAGTACATCTCGCCGACGGCCTTGCTGACCCCATAGGGCGTGTAGGGGTCCAGGGGCCTCTCCTCGCCCACCGGGCGATTCACCGTCAGATGGCCGTAGACCTTGTTGGTCGAGGCGTAGAGGCAATATGCCGCGGGGCTGTGACGGCGCACCGCGTCGATGACATTGAAGGCGGCTATCGCGTTGTCCCGGAAATCCACGCGCGGGTCCTGGTAGCTGAGCGTGACGGCGACCTGCGCGGCCAGGTGGAAAACCGCGTCGGCGGGGCCGGCCGCGGCGAAGGCCCCCTCGGCCTTGTCTTGCGACGAGAGGTCCGCGCGGATCAGTCTCATGCCGGCGGAGCGGAGCCGCGCCGCGTTGAACTCCGAGCCGCGGCGGCTCAGGTTATCGATCCCGACGACCTCGTCGCCGCGCTCCAATAGCCGCCGCGCCAGGCAGCTTCCGATGAAGCCGCAGGCCCCCGTGATGATCGCCTTGCTCACCCGTCACCTCCACGTTCGCCGAGTATTCTCGCGCTGACCGCAGCGTAGAACAATTGGCGCGACGTGTCCCACCGGAAATGCTGCGCCCAGCCGATGGCGGCGCGCCGGAATCGTTCCAGCCGCTCCCGGTCGCGGCACAGGCCGATCGTCTCCTTGGCCAGGGCGCGCACGTCGCGGACGGGGACGAGCAGCCCCGTCTCCCCGTGCCGGATGGAATCCTCGACGCCGGGCACGCGGTAGCCCACGCAGCAGGTTCCCGCCGCGGCGCATTCGGTGACGACCATGTTCCAGCCCTCGCGCAGGCTGGGGATGAGGCAGGCGTGGGCGCGGCGGATGCGCTCGTGCTTCTCGGCGTCGGGAAGGAAGCCGGCGAACTCCAGGCCCGGGATCCCGCCGTACCGCGCCCGCAGCTCGGCGTCCTGGGGCCCTTGTCCGATCACCGTGAGGCGCGCCCCGGGGCACTCGTCGCGGATCTGAACGAACGCCTCGATGGCGTCCCCCGGGTTCTTCGTGGCCCGGAGGCGCCCCACGTACACCAGTTGGATGGGCCCCTCCAGGGGCGCCGGTTCCCTCGCGACCGGGGCCGACAGCCCCACCGGTACGACCGTGATGTCGCGGAAGCCGAGACCTTCCAGATCGCGCCGCGTCGATGGGGATATCGTGATGCAGGGCCGATGCCTGTGACGCCCCAGCAGGCGGCGCTCCAGCCAGTGGAGCAGGCATCCCGCGCGCGGGTACTCGGCATCCCAGAATTCCCGCCCATACAGCTGAAACACGACGAGGACGCCTCTCCTGTGTCCGGCGGAAAAGAACCCCACCCCGTTGAAGCTGTCGATGATAGCGTCGTACCCCCCCGCGTGCCGCGCGACGAACAGTCTGC
>JADLBR010000529.1 GCA_020847615.1 Verrucomicrobiia bacterium | reverse complement strand
GCTCGGCGTGTAGCCGCCTGACCTTCGCCTGATAATCATGGTAGTTCGGCGGTCCCAGCAGCACGCCGCTCATCCCGCACACCGCCACGAACGGATAGGTGCCCTTGGGGGGGTCCGTCGCCACCCGCTCCCGGCGATAGTATTTCTCCAGGTGATTCGCCATGACGTGCCCGACGGCCTCGCGTTCGCTGAGCCAGACGCTCCCATCGATCCTCACCTGAAAGAGCGCGGGCGAGGCATCCGACGCCCGCCGGAATTCCACCCGATAGCGCTCCGGCTTCTGGAGCACGAGCCACGCCAGATCGAACAACCGATACGCCTGCGCGCCCGCCTTGATGTATTTCGCGACACCGTCCACGCCCCGCGGATCTGGCTTGAACTGCAGGGTCCATCCCACCAGCGCCGGTTCCGGACGCGGCTCAACCCGGCGGGCACGCTGATCATCTCGCCGATCCTGGCGCCGGCCCGGCCGCGCACCCACCGCGCCCCGCGCCTGCCCCCGCTCCTGACGCGGTCCCCGATCCTGCCGCGGCCCCCGATCGCCCCGTCGCCCGCCCCGCCCCTCACGCCGATCCCCCTCCCCGTGATCCCTGACCTCGCGGAACTGGACCCCCGCATCCTCCGCCTGCTTCGCCCAGCCCGGCACGAAACTCCGCGCGAGATCCTCCTTGATGCTCGCCAAATCCAGCGGCGTGTATGGTTCGTCATTCATGGCTCATCGATCCTATCACGGTATTCGCAGAAAGGGAGAGCCCAGATCGCCCGCTACTTCGCCGGTCCCTGCGGCGCCAGCCTCGCCAGCCGCGCCTCCCGCTCGCGCCGGGCGTACGCCATCAGCCTGTCGTACTCCTCGTCGCTCAGGCGCGCCTTGTCCTTCCACTTCCAGATCCAGCGGTTCCAGGTCATCTCGTCCACGCCCGCGCCGTAAACCTCGTGACAGCGACCGCACTTTGCGACGTAGAGCCTCGCGTCGGGATCCGCGTCTTTTGCCGCCACTTCTTTTGATGCGACCGGCGCCTTCGGCGTTGCTTTGGCGGCGCGGCGCGGTCCCGGGACGCGCTGCGCGTCCTCACCGAACCCGTGGTGGGCAACCCCTAGCCCCGCGAGCACAAGCGCAAGCCCGACCAGACGACAACGCAGCATGCGCCATCTTGGCCCCGGGGTGGCGAATTTGTCCAGACCGGGGCGCCCCACGGCTCAGGCCGCCGCTTCCTTGGCATCGGGCCTCTTGCGCAGGGTCTCCAGAAACTTCTTCAGCGCCGGCGAAAGGATGCGCCCGTTGCGGTAGAGGATGCCCAGGGGCCGATGGAAGTCCCCTCCCGACATCTCGATGACCTTCAGGGTGCCGTTGCGGAGTTCCTGCTCCACCGTGGCCCGCGGCACGATCGACACCCCGGCGTCGATCTCCACCGCGCGCTTGACGGTCTCGACGTTGTCGAACTCCATCACCGGCTTCACCTCCAGGCCGCGCTCCCGGAAGATCCGGTCCACCGCCCGCCGCGTCGGGATGTCCGACTCGAACGCCACGAACTTGGCCTTCGCGATCTCCGCGAGCCGGGCGCCCGAGCCCTTGGCCAGCGCGTTGTCCGGCGCGCAGATCAGCACCAGCTTGTCCTTGCGGAATGGCTCCACCTTGATGTTCTTGCGCTGCGACGGGAACGCCACCAGACCGATGTCCACCGTGCCCTGCAGGATGTCCTCGTATACCTGGTTGGAGCGACGGTACTCGACGTGCACGTTGACCTGGGGGAACTCCTTGAGGAACGCCTTCAGGTACGGCGGCAGCTCGTGCAGCCCGATGCTGTACACGGTCGCCACCCGGATGGTCCCCGAGATCACGCCGCGCAGTTCCTGGAACTGGTGCTGCAGCCCCTCGTAGAGCTGGATCATGTGCCGGCTGGTCTGGTACAGCATCTGGCCCTCGCGCGTCAGGCCGAACTTCTTGCTCGTGCGCTCGATGAGCGGGATGCCGAACCTCTCCTCCATCGCCCGGACCTGCTGCGACACCGCCGACTGCGTCACGTAGTTGAGCTGTGCCGCCTTGCTGAAACTCTGCGTCTCGACCAGGTCCCGAAACACCTTGAAGCTTTCAACTTGCATCCCCGTTTACATAAGATACACTAATTGGGTAGTCAACAGGAAAAACGCGCGGTTATGGAAGATTTCGCGGGGCGCCTCGGGCGGGTGCTGGGTCAGATGGGGGCGGCGGCCGCGCGGTCGGGCAGGGATCCGTCGTCCGTGCGGCTCCTGGGCGTCACCAAGACGCGCCTGCCCGAAGAGGTCGCCGAGGCCGTGCGGGCGGGGCTGGAACTCTTCGGCGAGAACAAGGTCCAGGAGGCGCGCGCCAAGATCCCGCTGTGCCCCTCGTCGGCAGAGTGGCATTTCATCGGCCATCTCCAGGGCAACAAGGCGCGGCATGCGGCGGCGCTTTTCGCCTGCGTCCAGACCGTGGATTCGCCCGGCATCGCGCTGTCCCTGGACCACGAGGCCGAGAAGTGTGGCCGGAATCTGGAGGTCTTGATAGAGGTCAACGTCTCCGGTGAGCGGAGCAAGTTCGGCGTGGCGCCCGAAGGGCTGCCACCGCTGCTGGAGACGGTCAACGGGCTCGCCCGCCTCCGCCTCACCGGGCTGATGACGATGGCCCCCTACGCGGAAGACCCCGAGGAGGCCCGGCCCTATTTCGCGCGGTTGCGCCAGCTCCGGGACGAGGCATCGGCCCGGACGGGGCTCTCGCTGCCCGAACTCTCGATGGGAATGAGCGGCGACTTCGGCGTGGCGATCGAGGAGGGCAGCACGATCGTCCGGATCGGCACCGCGCTCTTCGGGCCGAGAAAGTCCCTCGTGTCCAGGCGCGTCATCGACCCCCTGGACAGTCCCTGAGCCATCGGGCCACCAGGTCGGGAAAACGACAGGCCCCGCAATCCGTGGCGTCCGTGGCGCAGAAACCGTGATAGATCTGGAGCAGTCCCTGCTGCTCCAGCGCGCACCCCGGCCGGAACCCGCGCGCCGCCGACCCCAGCAGCCGCTCCGTGACGATCCTCAACACCCGATTGGGCTGCGAGGGCGGAATCCCCTCGATCTCGTGCCCCGATTCGCCGCCGCGGGCGAGCAGCCACGGGCCCGCGACATTGACCAGCAGATCCCGGATGCGCGCCCCCCCGATCAGCGCCAGACCCATGGGCGCGGGAGCCGAACCCAGCGCCGCGTGGTGTTCAAAATAGCCGTGCCGCAGCCCCGACAGGATCGACGCGAAACCATCCAGGTCCCTTCCCCTGAGCGCCGCGAGCAATCTCCCCAGCGCGCCCGCCATGCCCGCGAGCGCGGCCACGCGCCGATGGGGATGGTTCGCGGGGCGGCATCGCCCCCGGCTCCAGAGATGCGCCGGCACGGGCCGGACCCCAGGCGCACCCGCGATCCCCCACCAGTGCCGCCAGAGGACGACCGCATGATCCCGTCCGTCGCCGCCCCACGAAACCACCTCCACCTTCGGCAGAAAACCGGCGAGCCCAAAGAGGCGCGCCTCGCGCTCCAACGGCGGCAACCTGCCCAGGGCGCGCGCCGGCGCCTTCCGGGCCAGCAATCGAAACGGAACCTGATTCTCGCCGTACCCCATGCCCTCGGCCAGCGCCTCCCACAGGGTCTGCACCGGCCCGTCCCGTCGCCACTGGCGCGCCAACCTCGCCGCCTTCAGGGCCAACCGGTGACGGCCCGCCTCGAACAGCAGACCCCGGAGCGCCTCCCCGCCAGCCCCCGCCAGCAGCGACGCGCACGCGCCGGGATGCGCCGACCGATCCGCGCCTCCCCCGGGTCGCGCGGGGAGGCGACCCAGCGTCACGGCCGGCGGTTCCGCGAGCTGCGGGCCCAGCTCAACCGTGGGGATCAGCGCCCCGGACTCCAGCCGCACCGGGGCCGCACCGGCCAACGCCACGTGCAGCACCACGCCATTGTATGCCGGATCCCGGTGGTGGCCGTGGCGATCCCAGTCCGACGCGTCCAGATGCAACTCGATATCCCCGTGCCGCAGCACCCGCCCCCCAAAACGGACCGCCCCGTCCCGAAAGTCCGGCCCCCCTTCCCGGCTCCACCAGCCCGTCTGGACAATCTCGGCCCGCTGTCCGTCCGACGTCGTGAGCCGCCTCGGCAGGGCGTGCTCAAACCACAGCCGCTGCAAGGCCGCCTCCCCAATCCCGGCGCCACCCCCGGACGGTTCCCGCAGGGGGCGGCTAAATTGTGTTTCCCGTTCCAAAACCCTCGTCCATCATGTGACCTGTCCCCACAACAGATCAAGAAGATGTCGCCAAGAAGTTGGATGAACGCCCCCGCCATCGCGGGTGCGATATTGCTCGGCGCGGCCGCCACGATCGCATGGCTCGCCGCGCGCGCCGCCGCCAACCCGCCCCCGCCGCCACAGGTCGCCGACCCCGCCAACGAACCCATCGTCCGGGCCGTCGCCAAGACCCTCCCCGCCGTCGTCAACATCAATGCCGAGCGCATCGTCGCCAGGCCGGTCGCCGACCCCGTCGACCAGCTCTGGAGCCAGTTCTTCGGCCAGCCGCAATACCGGCGCTACCTCCTCAGCCGCGTCCCAAGCCTCGGCAGCGGCTTCTTCATCCACCCGGACGGCTACATCCTCACCAACGAGCACGTCGTCGAGCGCGCCGAAAAACTCGAGATCCAGATCACCACCCTCGACGGCAAAACGTATCCCGCCAAGCGCGTCTATGGCGACGAGGACAGGGACCTCGCACTCCTCAAGGTCCAGGCCGATGGCCCCTTCCCCTGCCTCCGCCTCGACGACCTGTCGCCGAACTACATTGGCCAGACCGTCATCGCGCTCGGCAACCCCATCGGCTACCAGAGCTCGGTCAGCGCCGGCATCCTCAGCGGAAAAAATCGCACCGCCATGAATCTATCCGGCCTCCTCCAGACCGATGCCGCCATCAACCCCGGCAACAGCGGCGGCCCCCTCGTCGACATCGCCGGGCGCCTCGTCGGCGTCAACTCCATCAAGGTGAGTTTCGCCGGACGCAGCACCACGCCCGCCGAGAACATCGCGTTCGCCATCCCCGCCGAGACCATCGCCGATTGGGCCCGCGACGCCATCGCCATCGCCAAGGGCGAGAAACAGCCTCCCCCGCCCCCGGATCCGGTCGCCGTGCTCCGCGACCGCTTCGGCATCAGCGTCCAGGACCTCACCCCCGACCTCGCCCAGGCCTTCGGTTTCGGCGCCATCGAGGGCGTCCTCGTCGCCGATGTCGAGGCCAATAGCCCGGCGGCCGCCGCCGGCATCCGCCGCGGCCTCGTGCTCGAGGCCGTCGGCCGCTACCCCACCCCGGAAGTCGCCGCACTGCCCCCAGAACTCGCCCTGATCCGCCCCGGCCAGACCGTCGTCCTCACGCTCATCCGCTCCACCCGCAGGGGCGCCGCCATCTTCAACACCCGCTCATCCGCCGAAGTCACCGCCCGATGAACTCCCAACCCACCTTGACACGGATTAGAGCTACTTGATCCTATGGGAGTTGTGATGATCGAGGCCGAAGATCTCGTCAAACGCTTCGCGGGCGTCCAGGCGCTCCGCGGCATCTCCTTTCGCGTCGATAAAGGAGAGATCGTTGGTTTTCTCGGCCCCAATGGCGCCGGCAAGACCACCGCCATGCGCATCCTCTCCGGCTATATGCCCCCGACCTCGGGCCGCGTCACCATCGCGGGTTTCAACGTCTTCTCGCATTCGCTCGATGTCCGGCGCCGCATCGGCTACATGCCCGAGTCCGTGCCCCTCTACCCGGAATTGCGCGTCCGCGAATTCCTTTCCTACAGGGCCCAGCTCAAGGGCGTCCGCGGCAACATGGTCCGGCAGCGCGTCCTCGAAGTCTGCCAGCTCTGTGGCCTCGAGGATGTCTCCAGCAAGATCATCGGCACCCTCTCCAAGGGCTTCCGCCAGCGGGTCGGACTCGCCGATGCCATGGTCCACGACCCCGAACTACTCATCCTCGACGAGCCCACCATCGGCCTCGACCCCAACCAGATCCGCCACCTGCGCGAGCTCATCAGGTCGCTCGGCCGCCGCCACACGATCCTCCTCTCAACCCACATCCTCCCCGAGGTCGAGATGACCTGCTCCCGCGTCCTCATCATCAACAAGGGCCGCATCGAGGCCTCCGATTCCCCGGAGAACCTCACCCGCAAACTCCACAACGGCGGCGCCGTGCGCGCCGTGGTCAAGGCCCCCTCCCCCGAACTCTCCGCCGCGCTCAAGACCATACCCCACATCGAGGAGGTCTCCGTCAAAGAGGACGCCGGATGGTGCGTCGCCGAGATCTTCTCGCGGCGCGGCGAGGACCTCCGCGAGGCCATCCATTCCGCCATCGCCGCCAAGGGGTGGCCCCTCCGCGAACTCACCCGCCAGCGCGCCACGCTCGAGGACGTCTTCGTCGAACTCACCCACGAGGATAAGGCATGAGCATCCGCACCACCGCCATCCAATACCGCCGCGAGATCCTCTCGCTCTTCGTCTCGCCCATCGCCTACGTCGTCGGGTTCTGTTTCCTGGTCGTCGCCGGATGGGCCTTCTATGTCTCGGTCCACGTCCTCAATCGCGAGGCGAGCCAGTGGACCGTCACCGAGTTCTTCTTCAACGGCTTCCCCATCTGGATCGCCCAGGTCGTCGTCATGCCGGTCCTCACCATGCGCATCTTCTCCGAGGAGTATGCCCAGGGCACGTTCGAGGGCCTCATGACCGCCCCCGTCCGCGACTGGGAGATCGTCCTCGCAAAGTACTGCGCCACCCTCACGCTCTACGCCGCCATCTGGTTGCCCACCCTCCTGTTCCTGCCCACCTTCCGCCTCATCTCCCTGTCGGACGTCCCCCTCACCTCGGGGCCGACGTGGTGCAGCTACCTCATGGTCCTCCTCATGGGCCTGCTCTTCGCGTCCTTTGGCCTGCTCGCCTCCGCCGTGACGCGCAACCAGATCGTCGCCGCCATCCTTTCGTTCTCCATGACGGTCCTCTTCTTCTTCGCCGGCCTCTTCATCTTCCTCGATATACCCGGCCCGGTGCGCGAGGTGCTGTACTATATCTCCGTCTTCGACCACATGGAGAGATTCTCCAGGGGCCTGGTCACCACCAAGGTCCCCGTCTTCTACCTCACCCTGACCGCGCTCATGCTCTTCGCCACAAAGTGCGTGATCGAAAGCCGGCGCTGGAGGACCTGAGCCCATGCACCGCACGAAGAGAGCCGCGGCCAAAGGACCCTCCCGGACGGTGATCGGGAGCAACGTCGCGGTATCCCTGGCCCTGGCCTGCCTGCTCGCGGGCATGCTCAACTACCTCTCTTTCCGGCACTACGAGACCTTCGACCTCTCCGCCACGGGGAGCTTCACCCTCTCCGACAAAACCAGGCACCTCCTCCGCTCACTCGAGTCGCCCGTCCGCATCTCCATGATCTTCAGCGCCGACAGCGTGGGTTACACCGAGGTCAAGGGCCTCCTCGAGCGCTATCGCGACGAGGGGTCGGGCCGGGTCCGCCTCGAGGTCGTCGACCGCTTCGTCGAGCGCGCGCGCGCCGAGGCCCTCGCCGCCGAGTTCCGGCTGGCGTCCGAGCAGGACGTCGTCGTCGTCCGCGCGGGCGAAGATCATCGCGCCATCCCCGCCTCGGAGATGGTCCAGCCCGACACAGGCCCGCCGTTCGGCGACCGCATCGGCTCGTTCCACGTCGAGGATCGCGTCACCTCGGCCATCGCCTCCCTGGTGTCGGGACGGCGCAAGAAGATCTACTTCACCACTGGCCACGGCGAGGCGGACGTCTCGTCGAAGGAGGACGGCGGACTCTCGCAGCTCGGCGATAACATCGGGCGGGACAACGCGGATGTCGCGAGCCTGAACCTGCTGATCCAGCAACAGGTGCCCCAGGACGCCGATGTCCTCGTCATCGTCGGCCCCCGCTCCCCCTTTCAGCCCCAGGAGATCGAGCTGCTCAACGGGTACATCAGCAGGGGCGGAAACCTCCTCATCATGCTGGACCCCGGCAACCCCCACGGCCTCGGCCCCCTGCTCGAAAGACTGGGGGTCATCGCCCGCGATGAGGTCGCCGTCTGGCCCGCCCGCGTGGCCGGTGTCCCCGTCCTGGTCCAGACGGTCCCGGCGGAGACGTACGGCGACCACCCCATCGTCTCGCGATTCAACAAGGTCAACCTCCTGTTCCACAACGCCCTGTCGTTCGCCCGCGCGCCCACCACCGACAAGGGGGGCGCCAAGATCACCGAGCTGGCCCTCTCGCCCGCCTCGGCCTGGGGCGAGGCCGACGGCCTGTCGGAGACCGCGCGCTTCGACGAGGGTCGCGACCACCGAGGACCCCTCTGCCTCGCGGTCGCCGTCGACAGCGGCCGCGTGGGCAACGAGAAGGTCGACCTCGCCGGCGCGCGCCTCGTCGCCATCGGTTGCTCCAGCATCTTCACCAACGAGGGACTGCGCCGCTCGCCCGTCGCCTCCGATCTCGCCAGGAACGCCATCGGATGGATGGCCCGCCAGGAGCAGCTCATCGGCATCGCGCCAAAACAGCCCCGCCGATACGGCTACTCGCTCTCCGTCGCGCAACTGGCCACGCTCGGGCTCCTCGTCGGATGCGTCATCCCGGCCAGCGTCCTCCTGATCGGGGCGGCCGCATGGTTTCACAGACGTTCCTAGGAATCTGTCGGACTTTGTCCGACAGATTCCTCTGGCAAAACCGCCTTCTATCTAATAACAAGGAACTTACGGAAAAGCATCCCAGTGCCAGACATTGGCTCAAGAGTGGTGCTACACCCACAATCCCTCCATTGTAACTATTTGGAAATCAGGCGGTTTTGCTTTATAGTGGCCTGCCGGACTTGGCAAAGTCCTCCAGGTTGCTAGGAAACCCGCCGACAACGCAATGAGATGAACCGAGTCACCCCCATCCTCCTCGCCACCCTCTGCGCCCTCCTGGCCGCCTTCATCCTCGTCGTCGAGAAAGACTGGCGTTCCACGGATGAGGTGCGGGATCGCGCCACCCGACTGTACGAGATCCCGGAGGGCGACGTCGCCTGGATCTCCGTCAAGAACCCGCGAGACCGTTTTCTGCTCAAAAAGGCAGATGGTCGCTGGAGAATCGCCGAACCCGTCGAAATGGCCGCCGATGACGGGGCCGTCGAGGCGCTCGTCCGCGACATACGGGGACTCGAGTTCGAACGGCAGTTCGACGCGCCCGATATCGAAAAGGGCCTCGAGGGCTACGGGCTGGCGCCTCCCACCGTCGTCCTCCGCGCCCGGTGGGACGGCGAGGAAATCGAACTCCGCCTCGGCGCCCGCACCCCCATGGGCGCGAGCGTCTACGCCCAAACCAGAAAGAACGTCCGCCGCGTCTATGCCATTGGTGCCGACATCCTCGAGACCCTCTCCCTGCCCTCGTCCAGTTGGCGCAGCCGCAGGCTGGCCGATTTCGAGGCCGAGCGCGTCGAGGAAATCCGGCTCTTGGACCCCACGTCCAAAGTCCGCCTCGAGCGCCGCGGGGACCGCTGGACCCTCAAGACCCCGATCAGCGCCCGGGCCTCTGCCCCGCGCGTCCGCGCCATCCTGTCCGCCATGGCCCGCGCCCAGATAGAGCGCTTTGTCGCAGACGATGACAGCCGCCTGCAGGATTTTGGCCTCAGGGAACCCCGCCTCACGGTCCACCTTGAGGTGCGGGATGGGGACGACGCCGAAGTGCAGTTCGGCGCCGAAGACCCGGAGCGCCCGGGCGCCATGTTCGCCAGGCGCCCCGGCTCCGCCTCCATCGTCTCGGTCTCGACGAACCTGCTCGCCGAATTGGCCATCACCGCCGAGGCTCTCAGGGATCGGCGCCTGATCCCCGTCGAGGCCCAGGCGGTCGAACGCGTTGTCCTGACTCGCGGCCCGCTCAGGATGGAGGCGATCCGCGAGAAGGGCACATGGAAGATCGTCCAGCCCGGGGAACTCGAGATGTCGCCGGCCAACGATGACGCCGTGACCCGCTTCGTTCGCCGTTGCTGCGAGCTTCAAGTCTCCCGATTCGTCGCGGACGCCGTCACCGATCCCTCCAAACTGGGCCTCGACAAACCGGCCGCCCGCGTCGAACTCTGGACCAAAGCGGGCCCCGAGCCCTCGGACGGACAAACCGAGGCGGGCGGGCGCCGCCTTGAGGCGACGCTGCTGGTCTCGCCACCCGCCGACGATCTCCGCCACTGCGTCGTCGAACCAGAACCGTTCGTACTCGGCGTCGCGGTCACCGACCTCGCCCACCTCGAGGCCCAACCCTGGGATTGGCGCGGCACGGCGGTCTGGCATCTCGATGGCCCCGTGCGCGCCTTCTCGGTCCAGCGCGGTGCGACGACATGCCGTCTCTCCCGCTCCCGCTCGGGCTGGGTCGCCGATCCCCCCGAAAAGGTCGACCAGGCCACGGCCGCCTCAATTTCCGATCTCCTGGCAAATCTGCGCGCCCAGGCCTGGCTCGGCCCCACGCTAACGCAAAAACTGGATGCCCCCGACTTGACCTTCGCCATCGAAGACGGCGCCATCCTCCGAATCTGGCGCGACGGCCCGCGCTGGATCGCGTGGGCCGAGGGCGGCGGCGCACCGGATCTGTTTTTTGAGATGTCGTCCGCCGAGGCCGGGCTCCTCGGCCATCCGGTGCTCGACGTCCCATCATCCCCTCGCCCGACAGACGCCCCGTGAATTCACCCCACGCCGCGAGACACGACCGCATGCACGCACTCGCCTCGGGCCTCGTGCGCGTCCTGGTTGTCTCCGCAGCCCTCATCTTCGCGGCCGGGGCGACCGCCATCCTGGCTTTCCGGATCTGGGGCATCCCGGAGACATGGCAGGCCCGGCTGCGGGATGAACTCGGCCGACGCGGCATGCACGTCAGCTATTCCAAACTGTACGTCGATCCCGCAGGACGCCTGATCATCCGCGGCGCGGTATGGCGCAGCGCCCTCTCCGACGCCAACACCACCTGCCGGGCAGAGCGGATCCGGTGTGGCATCGCCTGGTGGTCCTGGTGGCGCAGGCAACCATTCCTTCACGCCATCGAGTTCTACGGCGGCACCGTCGAGACTTCGCTCGACGACTCGACGCGGGCCACGCTCCACGACCTCAGGGCTTCCGTCGCGCTAGGCCCAGAAGAACTCATCATCGAATCCGTCTCCGGCCGCATCCTCAACGTCACCATCGAGGGGGCCGGACGAATCCCCTGGGCCGCCTTCCGCGCCCGACCCCCCTCCGGAGGCTCCCGGCCCCTCGATCTGTCCGGCTTGGCCCCGGCGTGGCGCCGCGCCGAGGCGATCGCTTCCGAGATCCAATCAAGCAATCCCATCCGGCTGGCCGCAACATTCAAGGGCAGCGAGGCGATCGACCAGTTCCTCGCCGAGGTCAGCATCGATGCCTCGCCCCTGAAGTGGCGCGGCATCGCCGTCCGGGAAGTCCATGGCACCGCCACGTTCCAGGCCAATCTCGTCCGAATCCCCAAACTCCAGATCCGCGTCGCCCCCGATGCCGGACTGGCCCTCTCGTGCCGCGCCGACCTCAATGAAAAACTGGCCACGGCCGTCGTCGAATTGTCGGGCGACCCCGCATGGGCGCTACCCCTGCTGCCCGCGTCCACAAGGGCGACGGTCTCGTCCCTCCGCTTCAGCGAGCGGCCCTCCACGCGATGCGAGCTGCACGCATCGTGGGATGGCCCACCCTCCGTCCGGGCGCTGGTCGATGCGGATTGGCGAAACCTGCAGTTCGCGGGCCGCACGATCACGCGGCTCCAGATCCCCGCGGCCTTCGGGACCGGCAAACTCTTCATCCCAGAGGCCACGCTCGCCACCGACCGCGAGAGCATCGTGGCCCGCTTCCTCCGAGACACCGCCGCCGAATCCACCCGCGGTGCGCTCCGCGGCACGCTCGACCCCGCCCTCGTCCAGCCCTTCCTCCCGCCCGCGGCACAGCCCTTCTTCAACTCATGCGAGTTCTCCGAGGGCGTCGCCCTGGACATCTCGGCCGCATCGCCGCCCGGCGACCCGAAGGCGCTCAAGCTGGGCGGCAGCGTCGAGGTCAAGAACGCCCGGTACAAGGGCGTCCCGCTTCGCCGGGTGGCCGCCTCGGTCGACCTCGACGGCCGAAAACTCTCCCTCAGGGACATCGTGCTCGCCAAACCCGAGGGCGAGGGCACCTGCGCCTCGATGACCTACGATCTCGACACCCGCCTCCTCGACGTGGGGAATGCCTCGGGCTCCCTCCACGTGCAGGAGACCGCCCACCTGTTCGGCGGCAACTTTGAGAAGTACTGCAAACCCTACCGCTTCGCCACGCCCCCGCGTTTCGAGCTGGACGGCCTTATCGACTTGGGCGGGGGCGCCCTGTCCCAGTTTGACCTCAGCGTCCGCGGCACCGGGCTCGACTACCCGTTCCTCGGCGTCGATGTGCCCGCGCGCACGGTGCGCGCCGACGTGCGCTTCGAGGGCATGCGCATGAAAATGCAATCCCTCGATGCCGATGTCTACGGCGGCGGCCTCGGCATGTCCGGCGACTTCGACTTCACGGGCCGCGACGCGCGCTTCGACCTCGACTTCGACATCAGGTCTGTCGCATTCGACAGGGTGATGCGCGCGTTCTTCAAGGTCGAAGACGTCTCGGGCGCGCTCTCCGGCAAACTCGCGGTCCGCGGCGTCATCGATCGCCTCGAGACCCTCGACGGCTCCGGCCGCGCGGATATTCGGCAGGGCAACATCCTGCAGATCCCCATTTTCGGCGGCCTCTCCGCCCTCATGAGCGTCTTCATCCCGAACCTGGGCTACGCGCGCGCCGAAAACGCCGGCTGCGACTTCGTCGTCGAAAACGGCGTCGTCCGCTGGAAGGACCTGGCCCTCAAGAGCGCGACCTTCGCGATGATATGCAGCGGGGACTACAACATGGTCAGGGATCGGCTCGATGCCGACGCCCGCGTCAACATGAGGGGACCCGTCGGCCTGATGCTCTTCCCTGTCAGCAAGCTCTTCGAATACCACGGCACGGGCCCCCTCAAGGACGTCACCTGGGGACCCAAGCTCCTGGGCAAGTGACCCCGCCGCCTCACGGCGCGAGAAGGAACGAAAGCGCCTCCGCGTCCGACAGATACGCGTTCCACCCCTCGCGGCCACCGAGCATCCAGATCCAGGCCCCCAGCATCAGCGGGGGCCCAAAAGGGATCGCCATGAATGTCCCCCACTTGCGCCCGGAGACCCAGAGGCACCCCACGCCGAGCACCGCCCCCAGGACCGATCCCGCCATCGCGCTGAAAACGCCCCCCTGCCACCCGAGAAAGGCACCGAAACAGAGCATCAGCTTCACGTCGCCAAGCCCCATGGCCTCCTTCTTGAGCATCCGCGTCCCCAGCCACGCCACCAGATACAGTGACGCCGCACACACCGCCCCACCGATGACGGCCGCCTTGACGCCCGCGAGCGCGTCATCCGCCCCGTGCAGCCCGGGCAGCACCGCGGAGAACGCCACCCCCGCGGCAAACCCACCCAGCGTCACCCGATCCGGGATGATCTGCCACTCGATATCGGTCCGCATGCCGATCAGCAGCATGCCGGTGAGCACCCAGTAGGCCGACGCCAGCGGCAACCCGTGCCTCGCGTACAGGGCCGCGAATAGCACGCCCCCCAACAGTTCCACGATGGGGTACAGCACGCTGATCCGGCCCCCGCAATCCGCACAGCGACCGCGCAGCCAGAGCCAGCTGCATATCGGGATATTGTGGGACCAGCGGATCCGCGCCCCGCACAGCGGGCAAAAAGACCGCTCGTCCGAAAGCCCGATCTCGCGCGGGATCCTGTAGGCGCACGCGTTGGCGAAGGAGCCGATGCACGCCCCCAGCACGAAAACGTACGCCGTCACCACCGGATGGCGCGACACCAGCAGATCCCAGATCCCGCCGATCAACCCGCCGCCCTCCTCAGCGCGCGACGCATCACCTCGACCGGCGCCGGCCGCCCCAGCCAGAGCTCCAGGCTCAGCGCCCCCTGATGCAGCAACATCGAGAGACCATTCGCCCCGCGCGCACCCGCCTCCGACGCCGCCTCGAGCAACGGCGTCCGCGCCGGATTGTAGATCGTGTCGTACACCAGATGATGCGGGCGCAGCAGGTGCGCCGGCAGCGGCGAAGGGTCGCCGGGCCGGAGACCCACCGTCGTCGCGTTGACGATTAGGTCCACCCCATCGACCTCCCCGGCCAAGGCCGCCGGATCCAGCGGCACCGCCCGGAGCCGCGCCGCCTGCCCCACCAGTTTCTCATCCAAGAAAATCGGGGCGATCTCGCGAGCCAGGGCCTCGGCCCGCTCCACGGTCCGGTTCGCCACCACGATCCTCTCGGCCCGCTCCCGGGCCACCTGAAGAGCGATCGCGCGCCCGGCGCCACCCGCCCCCAGGATCATCACCTTCAGCTCCGCGAGCGACATCCTGAACTCCTCGCGTATCGCCCTCGCAAAGCCGCGCGCGTCCGTGTTGTGCCCCACCCGGCGACCCCCGTCCCCGAACACCACCGTGTTCGCCGCGCCCGCCAACCTCGCCTCCTCCGATAGCTCGTCGACCAAACCCGCCGCCAGCGCCTTGTGCGGGACGGTCAGGTTCAACCCCAGCACCCCCGCCTTGCCCATCGCGTCCAGGGCGGCCTCCAGCTCCTCGGGCCTCACCTCAAAAGCCAGATAATCCGCCTCCACGCCGAGCGACGCCAGGGCCGCGCGCTGCATCGCCGGCGAAAGGGAATGCGACACCGGCCAGCCCACGACCCCGTAGCTCGGGCGCGAGGGGGTCCACCCCCTCAGATCGCTCATGCGGATCACCCTTTCGTCCTCTTTCATCGGAACCTCCGCATCCTAGCCGCCCGACGCCCGCCGTCGAGCCGATTGCCTCCGCCGATCGCGCGCCTCCCCGGTCAGGCGCGCCGCCGCATGCTCGAGGACAGGATCCCGAGCTCGGTCCGGTACTTGGCGATCGTGCGCCTCGCTATCTGAAGCCCCCGTTCCTCGAAAATCTTCACGATCTGTTCGTCGGAAAGCGGATGCGCCCTGTCCTCGCCCTCGATGATCTGCCCGAGCGCGTCCTTGACGCTCTTGTTGGAGAGGCTCTCGCCCCCCGACGTCCTGTAGCCGGGCGTGAAGAAGAACTTTAACTCGAAAACGCCCCGTGGGGTCCACGCGTACTTGTTGGCGATCGCGCGGCTCACCGTCGTCTCGTGGACCCCCGCGGCATCGGCCACCTGCGCCAGCGTCATCGGCTTGAGGCACGAGACCCCCCCTTCCAAGAACTCGCCCTGCCGCCGCACGATCTCCTCCGAGATCCGCTTGATCGTGTCCTGTCGCTGCCGGATCGCGTGGATCAGCGCCTTGCCAGAACGGATCCTCTCCCGCAGATACCGCCTCAGCTCATCCCGGCCGCCGCTGGATGCGAGCATCTCTTTGTATTCGTTGCTGATCCGCAGCCGGGGCAGCGTGTCCTCGTTCATCGCCACCCGCCATTCGCCGTCCTCCCCCCGCGTGATGAACACCTCGGGCACCACCACGTCGGCGCGGTTCTCCGGCAGGAATGCCCTCCCCGGTTTCGGCTCCAGGGTCCCGATGAAATCCGCAGCGGCCCGAACGCGCCGCACGGTCTCGCCGCACGCGCGCGCGATCTGATCGAAGCGCCGGTGCCCCAGGTCGCCGAGGTGATCCCTCACGATGACCGACTCAAGCTCCTCCCCCTTGCCCAGCCTCTCCAACTGGATGAGCAGGCACTCGCGCAAGTCCCTCGCGCCCACCCCGACGGGATCGCACGCACGCACCAGCTCCAGCGCTCGCCCCACGATCGCCGGCGCCACGCCACAGCCCGCCGCGATCTCCTCGTCCGTCGCGCGCAGGAACCCATCGTCATCGATGTTGCCAATGATCTCCAGCCCCGCCCCGAGGACCTCCGGGTCAGGCGCCGATAGCCGCAGCTGCTCCTCCAGATGATCGGCAAGCGTCCGCGACTCCGCCACCGAATCAAAAAAGAACTGGCGGCGCTCCTCGTCCTCCGCCGTCGGACGCGGCCCGGATCTCTCCCGCGAAAAGTAAGCCCGGGTATCCTCGTCGATCTCGCGGAGCTGCGCGATCTTCGCGTCGATGAATGCGTCATCCCCGTCGTCCCCCCCGGGGGCCGCCGCCTCCTGCGGCTCCTCCAGCACCGGATTCTCGCTCATCTCCTTCTGCATCAGGGAGCGCAACTCCATCGCCGGGGCCTGCAGCATGGCCAGGGCCTGCTGCATCTGCGCCGTGAACACCTGCGCCTGCTGGAGCGATTGGGTCTGTGCAAACTTCAGTGACACCCTGCCCCAAGTTGGCACGCCATCGGCCGCTAGCAAGAGCTATGCCAAAGCGCGACGGGTCCATCCCGCATCCCCAACCCCTTCCCTCCGCAGGCTTTCCAAAGCCCCGTGCGCTGATAAAAGCCACCCATGCTGCGGTTCACGATCCTTGGCAGCGGGAGTGCCGGCAACTGCGCCCTCGTGGAGTCCTCCGAGACGCGCCTCCTCATCGACGCCGGTTTCAGCGCCCGTCAGATCGGCCGGCGGCTCGAGACCATCGGCCTGGGCATCAAGGACCTCCACGGCATCCTCTTGACCCACGAGCACTCCGACCACACCGCGGGCCTGCGGGTCCTCTGCGGTTCCCTACAGATGCCGCTCTACTGCAATCGCCCCACCGCCGAGTGCCTCCGTGAGGGCCTCCCGGGATTCTCCGCGTGGCGGCTCTTTGCCACGGGCGATACGCTCGCGATCGGGGACATCGCGGTCGAGACTTTCCCGGTCCCCCACGATGCCAGCGACCCGGTCGGCTTCGTCCTCCAACACGGCGATGCCCGGATCGGGCTATTGACCGACATCGGCCACGCCACCGAGCTGGCCATCGAGCGCGTCCGGGGTTGCCACGCGCTCCTCCTGGAGGCGAACCACGACCCCGCGCTGCTCCAGAACGACACGAGGCGCCCATGGCCCGTCAAACAGCGCATCCTGTCGCGCCACGGCCACCTCTCCAACGAAGGCGCCGCGGCCCTCGTCCGGCGCATCCTCCACGACAACCTCTCGCACCTCTTCCTCGGCCACCTCAGCACCGACTGCAATACGCCCGAGCTCGCACTCGGGGCCATCGGCGCCGTCATCGATGAGCTCGGCTTCCGCGATCGGGTCTCCCTGGCGGCCGCGCGGCAGGATCGTCCCTCCGAGCGCATCCTGGTCCGCGGCACCCGGATGTGAGCCCGCGCCGTTGCGCCGGGGTCGCGCGGGGCTACGATTTCTGCCGGATGCATCACCGCCCAGACCAGCTCGCCCCGAGCCTTGTGGCGTCGGTCATCGCTCACGCTTTGGCATTGCTGCTGATCGTGCTCTCACTTCCCGATATGCCCGCGACCCAAGCCACCCTGATCGTCCCAACACTGCGGCTCAAGTCACCGCCGCCCGCCCCAGTGCCCGACGAACAGCCCTCCCCGGAGCCACCCGCGCCACCACTCCAAGAACCACCCCCCCAACGGCAACCCGAAGTCCCCGAGAAACCGCCCGAGCCAACGCCCGATCTCGCCATCCCCAACGAGCCTCCCCCCGCGCCGAAACCCGAGCCCCCGCAGGCCCCACCCGACCCCCCCAAACAGGAGCCCCCCTCCACCACGCGACACGCCCAGCGGTCCAG
>JADLBR010000528.1 GCA_020847615.1 Verrucomicrobiia bacterium | reverse complement strand
TCCTGACCATCGACATCGACAGGGACATCGGAGCGCGGAACCTCACGCCCGCGCACGAGCTCTTCCACGAGTTCCAGAATGGCTACACGCTGTTCAAGAACGGCTGGTACACCGAGGGCACCGCCCGCTGGTCGGAGCACGCATTCCGCGAGGGCGCCGGCCCGGCGGGGACGCTCCCCCGCAACTCGTCCGAGGTCGAGCGGCTGTTCTCGCAGCGGTATGAGGCCTCGGGATTCTGGAACGCTCTGGCGCGGGCCGCGGACGCGACCGGCGAGATCCGGGTGCCCGCACCGTTGATGGCCGCGCGCTACATCGGCGACCCGAAACCGATCATCGAGGACGCCCGGCTCCATGGCGTCGCCCTCATCCGCGCGCTGCTGGAAGAACTGGATAGGGCGGATGATGTCGCGTCGCGCGAGGGCGGGCTCGATCCCCTCGATTGGCCCGAGGCCAGGCAGCGCGGGGCGGAAAACAACCCCGCCATCTGGGGGGCGGTGACGACCGTGTGCCGCCGCTACAACATCGAATTGCCCAACGGCCCCTGATCCTGGAATCGCGGGCCGCTCTGGGGCGAGACTGGCCAGTCGGGCCAAACGCCGCAGGCGTTCGGCTACTCCTCGGCGCGTCGGCGCTCACCGCCGCTCGTATACGCGGACGTAATCGACGAGCATCTTCGCCGGGAACGCGGCGTCGTCGACGCCCTTCGCCCCGCCCCAGGCACCGCCCACCGCCACGTTCAGAATCAGATAGAACGCCTTGTCAAAGGGCCACGCCTCCTCGCCCGCGCCCTCATTGGCGAACGTGAAGTACCTCTTCTTGTCCACGAAGAAATCGATCTTCTGCTGGTCCCACTCGATCGCGTAGACGCGAAACTTTTTCCCGACGGGCCCGACCTCCAGCCTGGCCCCCCGCTGCGTTTTCTTGGTGTGGTTATATTTTGCGGTGTGCACGGTCCCGTGGACGATGCCGGGTTCGTGGCCGACGTACTCCATGATGTCGATCTCCCCGCACGCTGGCCAGCCCGCGCCGCCGGGCCCGACGTCGCCGAGCATCCAGATCGCGGGCCACATCCCGCGGCCCTCCGGCAGCTGCGCCCGGACCTCGATCCTGCCGTACCTCCAGGAGGCCTTGCCCTTGGTGGTCAGGCTCGCCGAGGTGTGGGTGGCCTCGCGGCGCGCGCGCTTCCAGTCCTTGCCCCCCGCCGATGCGTCGAACGCCGGGTTCGGGAACGCCTCGCGCCTCGCCTCGATCACCAGCGAGCCGCCCTCGACCCGCGCGTTCTCCGCGCGCCCACGCGTGTAGTATTGCAGCTCCTCGTTGCGGATGAACCCCACCTCGTGGCCCCACTTCGCGGGATCCGGAGCCCCCGGCCTATCGAATTCGTCCGACCAGACCAGTTCCCAATCGCTGGCGCGAGCCACCATGGCCACCGCAAGCGTCATCATAAAATACAATGACCGAGTCATTTCACATCGGTATCCGATTCGCGTCAAAATGGCGAAAGCAAAATGCCCGGACGCCGCCAAACCCGGGTCTCGCCCACGTGCGGCAGCGCTCGCCTGGGGCGAGCGGCGCGCTGACCGCGCGTGACATCGGTCGATCACGTCGCGCGCGCGACGACCCCGACGGCGCGCGCCACGTCCTCTTCGGTGATGTAGAGGTGGGGCGCGAAGCGGATCCATTCGGTGCCGTCGCGGGTCCAGCGGAGCGACGCGGTGATGCGGTTCTCGGCGAGTCGGCCGAAGAGGCGCTTCATCTGGGCGCCGGGCTTGCGGAAGGTGATGATGCCGCCGCGGGTGTTCTCGGGGTCGGCGGCGAGGAATTCGAAACCCGCGGCGCGCAGCGCGGCGACGGCGGTGCGCCTGAGTCGCATCAGGTGGGCCTCGACCCGCGCGATGCCGATGGAGGCGATGAGTTCCAGCGAGGCGGTCATGCCGACGATGCCGAGCATGTTGCGCACGCCGGACTCGTAGCGCGCGGCGCCATCGATGGGCTCGATGGTGTCGGAGGCGATGAAGTGGGGCGAGCGGATGTTGTCGGAGCCGAGGATGGCCGGGCGCAGCAGCGGCTGGGCCCGCTCCTTGACGATGAGGATGCCGGCCGCGAGGGGGCCGAGCATCCACTTGTGCGAATCGGCGGCCACGAAGTCCGCCTCGTCCAGGGGGGTGGATATGGCGCCGAGCGTCTGGATGCCATCGAGGCAGAAGAGGGCGCCGGCGGCATGCGCGATCCTGCCGATGGCCGTCACGTCGATGGGAAAACCGCTCAGGAAATGGGCGGACGCGAGGGCGACGAGGCGGCAGCGGGGCGTGACGGCCGCGGCGACCAATTCGGGGGTGATCTCGCCGAGGCGCGCGGGTCGCAGGGGCACGGGTCGGACGCCGAGCCGTTCCAGATCGCGCCACGGGTAGACGTTGGCGGGATAATCGTCGTTGTAGAAGACGACCTCGTCGCCGGGCCGCCAGTCGAGGCCCTTGGCCACGAGGCCGAGGCCGAGGCTCGTCGGGCCGATGAGCGCGACCTCGGACGGGAGCGCGCCGAAGAGCGAGGCTGCGGCCTCGCGGGCGCGCTTCAGGCGCGTGAGAAAATCGACCTCCTGGTGCATCAGCGCGGCGTTGCGCGCCTCGCCCGCGATCGCGTCCACGGCGGCCTGTGGCAGCGGGCTGACGCCGGCGTGCGCGAGGAAGATCTCGCGGCCGGTGACCGGGAAGAGGCGCTCGCGCAGCGCGGCATCGCGGTGGATGTCCCAGAGGGAGATGGGCGCGGGGCGTTCGTCGTTCGGCTTCAAGGCGCGGCGCCTACCACGAGATGAGCTGGATCGGGCCGGAGGCGATGGCCTCGGCCTCCTCCACGGTGAGCCAGCGCTCCTGGAACTCCGGCCCCCACGAATCCGAGATCGCGATCTCC
>JADLBR010000527.1 GCA_020847615.1 Verrucomicrobiia bacterium | reverse complement strand
GCGCGATCTGGCGATGCTGGGAAAGCGGCGGGCCGAGGCACCGGAGCTGTATCGGTCGGCGTCGCCCCTGGCCCACCTGGGCGCGGGCGATCCGCCGATCCTCATCGTCCACGGGACGGCCGACAAGACGGTCGATGTGGAGCAATCGCGCGTCTTCGCGGCGGCGGTGGCGAAGGCCGGGATCGAGCACCAGCTCGTGATCGTCGAGGGCGCCCCGCACACATTTCACCTCCAGCCGAAGGAGATGGACCTGAGGCCGGTGGTCATCGGGTTTTTCGATAGGCATCTCAAGCGAAAGTGAAGTATGGGCGAGGCATGGTTTCGACAAATCCGGGTGATCGTTCTGGCGCTGGCCGCGTGCGGGCTCGTTTCGGCGGGGTGGCCCGCGGGCACGACGAATGGCGTGCAGCTTTCGGTGGCGACGGATCGACCGGATGCGATCTATCGGGTGGGCGAGACGGTGCACTTTCTGGTGTCGCTGAAGCGCGATGGGGCACCTGTCCCGGCCGCCGAGGTGAGCTTCACCATGGGTCAGGAGGGGATGCCGCTGCCGCAGCAGGGGACCATCCGGATCGGGAACGGGGCGGGCTCGCTGGACGGGACGCTCAAGCAGCCGGGTTTTCTGCAGTGCAAGGTATTCTATCGGACGGCGCCTGGCGCGAGCCATGCCGTGGCGGCGGTCGCCGGCGCGGGCTTTGATCCGCTGGAGATCAGGCCGAGCCTGCCGGTGCCGGGCGATTTCGATGCGTTCTGGGCGGCGCAGAAGCGTCGGCTGGCCGCGGTGCCGATGAAGCCCGAACTCACCCCGGTGGCCTCGCCCACAGAGGGGGTCGAGTGTTTCGACGTGCAGGTGAGTTGCGTGCCCCCCCGACCCGTGTCGGGGTACTTCGCGCGGCCCAAAGGGGCGAAGAAGGGCGGGCATGCCGCGATGCTTTTCGTGCACGGGGCGGGCGTGCGCGGATCCATTCTCGGCGGTCCGGCCGAAGCCGCAAAGGAGTTCAACGCGCTGGCGATGGATATCAACGCGCACGGGATCCCCAACGGCAAGCCCAAGGCGTTTTACGAGGCCCTCGACGCGGGCGAAATGAAGGCCTACCGATTCGAGGGACGGGAGGATCGGGAGAAGTGCTATTTCCTGGGCATGTTCCTGCGCCTCGTCCGCGCGCTGGAGTTCCTCAAATCACAGCCCGAGTGGGATGGGAAGGTGCTGATCGTGCGGGGGGGCAGCCAGGGGGGAGGGCAGTCCATCGCGGCCGCGGGACTCGATCCCCAGGTCACGTTCATCTCGGCGGGCGTCGCGGCGATCTGCGATCATTCGGGACGCGTCGCGGATCGGGTCGCGGGCTGGCCCAAACTCGTGCCAGAGACCGATGGGAAGCCGGATCCGCAGGTGCTCGAGGTGGCGAGGTACTTCGATTGCATGAACTTCGCCACGCGCGCCAAGGCCGAGGGCCTATTCAACGTGGGCCTGATCGACACCACGTGCCCTCCCACCAGCGTGTACGCGATGTACAACAATTGGCCGGGAGAGAAGGAGATGATGATCGAGCCCCTCATGGGCCACGCCACGTCCCCGCGATTTGTCGCCGCGACGAACAAGGCGATCCAAGAGCACATCGCCGCGGAAAGGGCGGGGCGGTAGCGTCGTCCCGCGCGCGGGCACGCCCCGCATCATTCATGTGGAAAGTTCTGGTGAGTCGCGGAGTGCCTGAAGGCACCACTACGAACATTTCCGTGGTCTTGGGCTCGTAGTGCCGCCTTCAGGCGGCATTCGCATAACCGCTTGATTCCGCTTTTCTTGTGGCGCGCAGCGGCGTGCACGGAACTTTGAAGTTTTTGGCCAGCCCCGCTTTCGGCGCCCGAGAACGCCGCATCATTCATGTCGAAACTTGGCGCGCGCTGCCGCCTGGCATAGGCGACCCACAGATTCTGCAGGGCGTCTCTTTGAGTCGGCAGCGGGGGAAGTCTCAGGCGAATCGGGGCAGAAGTGGCCAAGCTCCAGATCCCGGGGACGGATTCGCCGCTGCGAGCGGAACGTTTTGAAGGCGGCAGTCAAACTGCCGCACTCCGGGGCGCTGCGCGCGGAGAACGTTACGCCTTGGCGGGTTGCTTGCGGCGACGCCAGGTGGCGACGCCCGCGGCGCCGGCGGCCAGGAGCGCGAGGCCCGCGGCGGGTGATGGCTCGGGGATGGTCTGTCCGGCCGTGATTCCCTCGCCAGCTACGTCATTATACGCCCAGTCGTAGACGGTGAGCGCTACCGGGATACCTCCCGCATCATTACTGATGCCCACGCGGATCCATCCGTAGTGGGTGTTGCCCGAAATGTTAAACCTAACACCGAGAAACCCTGCACCAGTTGCGTTCATGGTGCCACCGGGCCATGACCATGATGCTGGATTGATTGCTCCAAGGAAGCTACCTAATACGGAATCACCATTCCGCAGCAGGCCGAAGTCTAAGGCGGCCCATGCTTGTGCCCCACCATTGATTGAGTTTCCCGCCGCGAGGCGTTTTGCGATATTCGGTTGGAATGTACCAGTAGTTGCGATGTGATTCAGCCATTGGGTGTTATTGCTACTAAATGGGATCAGCTCAATGCTGAATTCCCCCTCATCGGAAAGTAGGCGCAGTTTGAACTCGTCGTCACCCAGCAGATTCATGTCAATCGTAGCTGTCCCCACTCCTTCGACGATCAGATTCTGCAATGGGTGATACGCGATCGCCGCATCGGCGGAGGGTGCGAGGGCGAGGGCGGCGCCGGCGGCGGCGGTGTAGGCGGTCGCTTGGGCGAGGCCGGAGCGTTTGACGGTCCGGGCCTGGGCGCAGTAGGCGTCGAGGGCCTTGTCGAGACGGGCGGCCTGTGGGTTTTCGGGGTGCATCGAATACTCCTTGACGATTTGGTAGATAATCTAATGATTAGACAGGTTGAATGCAAGCGGATTTTGAATCACAAATCGATGGCAT